>NZ_CP042582.1:2773125-3092187 GCF_008728835.1 Hypericibacter adhaerens | reverse complement strand
AGGATGCGCCGGCCCTGGCTCGCGAGGTGCGAGGCGAGGTCGTGGAAATCCTTCGAGTTGCGGGTGATGCCCGGCAGGCAGAGCACCACGACCGGCGACGGGGCGAGCGGATCGCCGTAGGCCCGGTAATAGAGCCGCAGCCCGTCGGTGGCGCTGTACTGGCGCGCTTCGAACCGGCTGGAAGGCATAGGGGAAGAGGATGCCATGGGGTTCGTCTTCACGCGCCCAGCAGCGCCGGCAGCTCGGCCAGTTGCTTGATCTGGGCCAGCGGCCGGGCGGGAAGACGGTCGAGCGGCGCGCCCTCGCGATTGACCCAGACCGTGCAGAAGCCGAAGGCGGCGGCACCGGCGGCGTCCCAGCCGTTGGCGCTGACGAAACCGATCTCTGGAGCCTCGACGCCGAGCCGGTCGACCGCCAGCCGATAGACCGCGGGCACCGGCTTGAACCGGCCGACGCTCTCCACCGACAGCACCGCGTCGAAGGCGCCGTCGAGCCCGGCGCCCGAGACGATGGCCGCCAGCATCGAGGGCGAGCCGTTGGAAAGGATCGCGGTCTTGAGCCCGCGCTCGCGCAGCCGCCGGAGCGTGTCGGCGGCATCCGGATAGGCGTCGAGCCGACGATAGATATCGAGCAGGCCGCCGCGCAACGCCGCCGGCAGCGACAGCGCCTCCAGCGCATAGTCGAGGGCGTCTTCCGTCACCTGCTGGAAATCGGCGTGGCGGCCCATCAGCGTGCGCAGCCAGGTATATTCGAGCTGCTTCTGGCGCCAGAGGCGGCTCAGCGCGGCATGGCGATCGCCCAGCCGGTCTCGGTGCCGGGCCGCGGCGCTCGCGACATCGAACAACGTGCCGTAGGCGTCGAAGACGAGGGCGCGGAGGGAGGGCAGGAGCGGCGCGCCGGCCGCTGCCGTCACGGCGTCGCGCTCCGGTTCAGATCCTGCTCGAGCGAGAGCGCGATCTCGGTCTTGCCGTCGAGACGGTGGCGGTAGATCTGCAGGTTCTCGAGCACGCGCTGCACATAGTTGCGCGTCTCGGAGAAGGGGATCGATTCGATCCAGTCGACCACGTCGACCCCGCGGTCGCGCGGATCGCCATAGGCCGAGAGCCAGGACTGGACCCGCGACGGGCCTGCATTGTAGGAGGCGATGGCCAGGATGTAGGAGCCGCCGAAGCCGTTCAGGAGATCGCCCAGATAGGCGCGGCCGAGGCGGATGTTGAAGCTCGGATCCTTGGTCAGCTTCGCGTCGCTGTAGGGGATCTGCAGCTTCTTGGCGATGTGCTTGGCGGTGCGCGGCATGAGCTGCATCAGTCCCAGGGCGCCGGCCGAGCTCGTCGCCTTCTGGTCGAAGGCGCTCTCCTGGCGGATGACGGCCAGCACCAGCGCATCCTCGGGATTGTCGCCCGCCGGCAGCGTCTGCATCGGATAGAGATAGTCGAGCAGCTCGACGCCCTGCTGGCGCGCCTGCTTGGCGACCGCCACGACATAGTCGCGCCGGCCGACATCGTTGGCGAGGTCGGCGATCATGCGGTAATCGGCCGGCTCCTTCGACCGGTCGACAAGGCGCATCAGGAAGCTGCGCGCCCGGTCGGTCTGGTCGAGCTCGCCCAGCATCCGCACCAGCCGGACCAGCTCCAGCTTCTCGAACTTGGCCTTCGCCTCGTTGGTGATCTTGGGCAGGCGGGGGAAATTGAGGCCGTCGGCCGTCCCCAGGCGCTGGGCCGCGAGCTGCCCGTAATAGCTGGAGAGATTCTCGGCGGCCTTCTTGTACCACTCCTGCGCCAGCGCCTTCTCGCCCATCTCCTCGGCGGCGCGGCCGGCCCAATAGGCGCCGCGCCCCTTGCTGATGGCCGAACCCACGCCGGCATAGAGCTTGGTGAAATGCTCGTAGCCGTTCTTGTATTCGTTGAGGAAGCGCAGCGCGATCCAGCCCGCGAGGAACTCGCCCTCAGCGAAGACCGAGCCGTCATCGGCGCCATGGGCCTCGGCCAGGCGGTAGGCGACCGAGATGTCGCCGCGATCGAGCGCATGGCGCGCCGCATATTCGTATTCCCGCCACATCAGCGCCGGGTAGGGGTTGGTGGGCGGCGGCGGATCGAGCAGGGCGGCGGCACCCACATCGTCGTCGTTGCGCCGCTTGAAGCGGGCCCGGTCGTAGATCAGGCCGGGGTCGTTCTGCAGCGCCTTCGGCACCGCGGCCACCGCGGCGTCGACGCCAGCGCCACCCGTCATCAGTCGGATCCGAGCCTCGGCCAGCTTGCGATGATCGGCATCCACCCGCGCCATGGCGCGTCTCGCGCCATCGACCTCGCCGTCCCAGAGCAGGCGGTCGAGGCGGGCGAGATGGTCCTGGGACCGCAGGAAGGCGCCGAACTGGTCGAGGAAGGGCTGCTCCTTGTCGGGGCCGACCGAAAGGTTGATCCAGCCGTCGCGGACGACCCGGGCGGCATCGTCGCGCAGGCCCGAGGCCGCATAGGCGCGGCCGAGCGCGATCGTGCCCTCGATGGTCTGGGGATCGCGGCCCTTGAACCAGGCGAGAGTCTCGGCGATGCCGAAATCGGCCGGCATGGCCCGCTCGCCCGCCTGCTGCAGCGAGATCTGCCCCGGCCAGTCCGGGTTCTCGCGCATGAACTTGGTGATCTCGTCGAAGGAGCGGCCGGGGCCCGGCCGGATCAGGTCGAGCCACTGGATCAGCTTGGCCGGCAATTTCTCCTTGGCGCGCTGGGCGGTCTGGCGGGCCTTGGCCCAGTTCTGCTTATCGACCTGCTTGAAGGCCTCGACATAGATCGCCTTGTCGGAGGCGGTCAGCAGCTTCGCCTCGGCGCTGGCGAGCGCAGGCAGGGACAGGCCCGCCAGGAGCGCGCAAAACAGAACCAGACGCTGCAGTACGGCCAAGCCGCGCAACACGATGAAACCCCACGCCAAGTCGGAACGGTCGCCGATGGGCCGGTGCGCAAAGCGACTCGGTTCCCCAGCATGCCGGTCAATGCTTATCAAAGTGCGAACACCGCTGCCAACCGTCCCGCATGCCGGTGGGGCATCATATGCCCTCAAGGCGGCATTCCTGTGGCGGAGATCGGCGGGCCGGAAGGGCGGCAGAACGGGTGGGCCGCAGCCGCTCCCCCTTGAAAAACCCGTGGGTTAGGCGGCTTGCAGGGGCGGGGCCGGGTTTGTATGGTCCCCCCGACTGTCGCGGGGCCTCAAGGTCCGGCCGCATCCGCGACGCCGTTTTCCCGGACCGACGATGGCGACCGGACGCCAGGAGTAGCGATGTTCAAGGGTTCCTTCACCGCGCTGATCACGCCGATGCGCAAGGGCGAGGTCGACGAACGGGCGTTCCAGGAGCTCGTCGAGTGGCAGATCGCCGAGGGGACCCACGGGCTGGTTCCGGTCGGCACCACGGGCGAATCCCCGACGCTTTCCCATGAAGAGCATATGCGCGTGGTCGAGCTCTGCATCGAGGCGGCGGCGGGCCGGGTCCCGGTCATCGCCGGCACCGGCTCGAACTCGACCGCCGAGGCGATCCAGCTGACCCAGCATGCCAAGAAGGCCGGCGCCACCGCGGCGCTCGTGGTGCTGCCCTACTACAACAAGCCCACGCCCGAGGGGCAGTACCAGCATTACAAGGCGATCCACGACGCGGTCGAGATCCCGATCATCATCTACAACGTGCCGCCGCGCAGCGCCGTCGACATGACGGTCGAGACCATGGCGCGGCTGGCGAAGCTGCCGCGCATCGTGGGGGTGAAGGACGCGACCGCGGACCTGACCCGCTCGCTCTCGACCAAGCTCGCGATCGGCCCCGAGTTCTGCCAGCTCTCGGGCGAGGACGGCACCGCGATCGCCTTCCTGTCGCAGGGCGGCCATGGCTGCATCTCGGTCACCTCGAACGTGGCGCCGCGCCTCTGCGCCCAGATGCACGATGCCTGGATCGCCGGCCGCTATCCCGAGGCCATGAAGATCCATGAACGGCTCTTCCCGCTGCACAAGGCGCTCTTCTGCGAGACCAGCCCGGGCCCGGTGAAATACGCGGCGAGCCTGATCGGCCGCGGCACGGCCGAGGCGCGCCTGCCGCTCTGCGAGATCGCGGAGGCCTCCAAGCAGAAGGTGAAGAGCGCCATGGTGTCGGCCGGGCTCCTGAACTGAGCTTGGCCTCCACGAAGCGTTCGATCCGAGGCGTTTGAGTCATGGCGCGCGATCCCGAGACGCAGCGTTTCGCTGCGCAGAACCGCAAGGCGCGTCACGACTATTTCATCGAGGACACGCTCGAGGCCGGCATGATGCTGCTCGGCACCGAGGTGAAGTCGCTGCGCTCGGGCCGCGCCTCGATCGGCGAGGCCTTCGCGGTGGAGAAGGAGGGCGAGCTCTGGCTCGTGAACGCCTTCATCCCCGAATATGACTCGGCCTCGCGCTTCAATCACCCGCCGCGCCGTGCCCGCAAGCTCCTGGTGCGCAAGCGCGAGATGAACCGTCTCCTGGGCTCGATCACGCGGGACGGCATGACGCTCGTGCCGCTCGCGATCTATTTCAACGATCGCGGCATCGCCAAGCTCCAGCTCGGCCTCGCCAAGGGCAAGCGCAAGGTCGACAAGCGCGAAAGCATCAAGCAACGCGACTGGCAGCGCGAGAAGGCCCGCGAGCTGCGCAACCGCAACCGGTAGCGCGCTCAGCCCCGTTCGATCTCGCTCTTCAGCGTCGCCACCACCGCGTCGAACATCGCCTCGGTCAGGCGGCCAGTGTTGGTGTTGAGCCGCGAGCAGTGATAGCTGTCGGCAAGGGTGAGGCCGTTGCCCAGCCGGTGCAGGGCGCCATGGGCGAAGCGGAAGGCGCTGCGCTTCTCGCCGGCCGCGACCAGGAGCGCGTCATGGGCGATGCTGCCCAGCGCCAGCACGCCCTTGAGGCGCGGCATGGCGGCGAGCTCCGCGGCCAGGAAGCTGTTGCAGGTCTTGATCTCGGCGGGCGTGGGCTTGTTCTCGGGCGGCACGCAGCGCACGGCGTTGGTGACCCGGCAACCGATCAGCTCGAACCCGTCATCGCGCCGGCGCTGATAGTCGCCGCGCGCCAGGCCGTTGCGCTTGAGGCTTCCATAGAGCAGATCGCCGGCATAATCCCCGGTGAAGGGCCGGCCCGTGCGGTTGGCGCCACGCAAGCCGGGCGCCAGCCCCACCACCAGCAGCGTTGCCGAGAGCGCGCCAAAGGCCGGCACCGGCGCGTTGTGCCAGGTCGGCTCGGCCGCACGATTGGCGGTCCGCATCTGCACGAGGCGAGGGCAGCGCGGGCAGTCGGGGGCGGGGTCCAGCCCCGCTTCATCGACTGCGGCCGCCCGACTCAAAAGGGGCGTCATGCCCCGCGTGGTATCACGAACTCAGATGGGCTGCACCAGCCGGCCGGCCTCGTCGGCGGGGCCGCGCACGGAATGCTGGCGCTGGATGCGGTCGGCGAGGTCGGTCAGGTCGATGAAGCGGTCGGCCTGGCGGCGCAGCTCGTCGGCGATCATGGGCGGCTGGGAGCGGACGGTCGACACCACGGTGGCCCGCACGCCCTTGCGCTGCACGGCTTCGATCAGCCGGCGGAAATCGCCGTCGCCCGAGAACAGCATGGCATGGTCGATATGCGCCGCCATCTCCAGCATGTCGATGGCGAGCTCGACATCCATGTTGCCCTTGCGCTTGCGCTGGCCGGTGGCGTCGACGAACTCCTTGGTCGGCTTCGTCACCATCGTGTAGCCGTTGTAATCGAGCCAGTCGACCAGGGGACGGATCGGCGAGTATTCCTCGTTCTCGGTCAAGGCCGTGTAGTAGAAGGCCCTGACCATGTGACAGCCCGCCTGAAACAGCTCCAGCAGACGCTTGTAATCGATGTCGAAACCGAGGCTCTTCGCAGCCGCATAAGTGTTGGCGCCATCAATGAAGATCGCGACCCTCTCTTGCGGATAAAAGAACTTGCTCACCATACCCTGCAATCCCTTATGTATTGGATTTGAAACGGGGTCTAACTATCTGTGGCAACGGCGTGATACGCAATCGGGGTAACTCTGCATCTCTGCTTATGTGGGGCGCCCTGACGCAGCGGCAAGGCGGAGGCTTGGGGTAAGTTGGTGGATGACCTCGGCTCCCGGGACACCGGTTCATGAACGAATCCGGGACAGAAACGATCCTGATCGCGCTGGGCGCCAATCTGCCGAGCCCGCGCTTCGGCCCGCCGCGCGCGACCCTCGAGGCGGCCCTGGCGGCAATCGCGGCGGCCGGGGTCCGCATCCTGCGCCGCTCCTCCTGGTGGGAATCCGAACCTGTGCCGGTCTCGGACCAGCCCTGGTACGTGAACGGTGTCGCCGCCGTGGCCACCGATCTCGAGCCGGTGGCATTGCTGGCGCTGCTGCACCGGGTCGAGGCCGAGTTCGGGCGGACCCGGGGCGCGCGTAACGAGGCACGGCTGCTGGACCTGGATCTGCTGGCTTATGGCGACCGTCGCCGCGAGGGTCCGCAGCCGCCCCTGCTGCCCCATCCGCGCCTGGCGGACCGGGCCTTCGTGCTGCTGCCCCTGGCCGAGGTGGCGCCGGACTGGCATCACCCGGTGACGGGGGAATCCGTGCGGCAATTGACCGCGCGACTGCCGCCCGGCCAGAAGATCCGCCGAATCCCGGCCTGAAGCCGGGGCTGCGGTCCGCCGGTTTGACGCCTGTCGATCAAGGGTTTGGAGGCTGCGGGCTGCGGGCCCGGCTCCGCTTTCGGATGGTCTGCCCCCAGGTTCCTTTCGCCGCCTCCAGATCGCGTCCTAAAGGGTTCGGAATCCTTGCGTTTCTGGATTCGGCTCCCTATATTTCAATTCAACCAATCCCTTGATCGGCTAACTGGAGGGCGACGCATGGCGCGCGTTACCGTAGAAGACTGCGTCCTTAAGGTTCCCAATCGTTTCGATCTCGTGATGCTCGCGGCGCAGCGCGCTCGCGACATCTCCGCCGGTTCGCCGCTCACGGTCGACCGCGACAATGACAAGAACCCGGTCGTGGCGTTGCGCGAGATCGCCGACACGACGATCGATCTCGACACGCTGAACCAGAGTCTCGTGAAGGGCCTGCAGAAGGTCGCCGAGGTGGATGAGCCCACCGAGGACGAGGGCAGCTTCGGCGAAGGTACCGAGCTTCTTAACGACATCATGGAAACATTGCCCGAGGGCGATGGACAGGATGAGGGCGATGTCGAGGAGGACGCCGACGAGGCAGGCGATCTCGATGCGCCGAATGACGGCGGCCAAGAGGGCACAGAAGAGGGTGGGCGTACGGAGTAACGTCGCAGGCGGCATCGGACAGGACCCGCGCCGCGCCGCGACGATTGGCGTCTGGCCGCGGGTCTTCGGTGCTGGCGTAGAGACGCTCCCCACGGTTTTCACGGAACTGGGCCGGATCGGCTCGGGATGGCGGCGATGATCCGTCAGTTCGAGCTCGTGGAACTCGTGAAAGGCTACGACCCGGGCGCGGACGAGGAGGCCCTCAACCGCGCCTATGTCTTCTCCATGAAGGCGCACGGCTCGCAGTCGCGGGCCTCCGGCGATCCCTATTTCTCGCATCCCTTGGGCGTCGCCGAGATCCTGACGCGGATGAAGCTCGACAGCTCGTCGATCGTGACGGCGCTGCTGCACGACACCGTCGAGGATACCGACGCGACGCTGGAGCAGATCGAGGGGCTCTTCGGCAAGGAAATCGCGCGGCTGGTCGACGGCGTCACCAAGCTGTCGCGCCTCGAGCTGCAGTCCGACAGCACCAAGCATGCGGAGAATTTCCGCAAGCTGGTGCTCGCCATGTCGGACGATATCCGCGTGCTCCTGGTGAAGCTGGCGGATCGTCTGCACAACATGCAGACGCTGCACTTCATCAAGGACCCCGACAAGCGCAAGCGCATCGCGCTCGAGACGCTCGACATCTATGCGCCCCTGGCCGAGCGCATCGGCATGCAGCGGATGAAGGACGAGCTCGAGAACCTCGCCTTCGCCGAGATCAATCCCGAGGCCTGCGCCTCGATCAAGCAGCGGCTCTCGTTCCTGCGCGAGCAGGGCGGCGTGATGGTCGGGCGCATCATCGACAAGCTCAAGGCCGATCTCGCCGAGGGCGGCATCGACGCGCAGATCTCGGGCCGCGAGAAGTCGCCCTATTCGATCTGGCGCAAGATGCAGCGCAAGAACATCGGCTTCGAGCAGCTCTCCGACATCATGGCCTTCCGCGTCGTCGTCGCGGATGCCGGCCAGTGCTACCAGGCGCTGGGCATCCTTCACAGCCGCTATGCGATGGTGCCGGGCCGCTTCAAGGACTATATCTCGACGCCCAAGCCCAACAACTACCGCTCGCTCCATACCGGCGTGATCGGTCCCGAGCGCCAGCGCATCGAGATCCAGATCCGCACGCGCGACATGCACGAGGTGGCGGAGCTCGGCGTCGCGGCACACTGGAAATACAAGCAGAACGGCGAGCGCATGGACGGCCGGCAATATCGCTGGCTGCGCGAGCTGCTCGACATCCTGGAGCATGCGGCGGGGCCCGAGGAGTTCCTCGAGCATACCAAGCTCGAGATGTTCCAGGACCAGGTGTTCTGCTTCACGCCCAAGGGCGATCTGATCGCGCTGCCGCGCGGCGCCACGCCGGTCGATTTCGCCTACGCGGTCCATTCGCAGATCGGCGACACCTGCGTCGGCGCCAAGGTCAACGGCCGTATCGTGCCGCTCTCGAGCGTGCTCACCAACGGCGACCAGGTCGAGATCGTGACCTCGCGGGCGCAGACGCCGTCGCCGACCTGGGAGCGCTTCGTCGTCACCGGCCGGGCCCGGGCGCGCATCCGCCGCTTCGTGCGCACCCAGCAGCGCACGCAATATATCGAGCTCGGCCGCGCTATCCTGGAGAAGGAGTTCCGCCAGGAGGGCTTCGATTTCACCGCCAAGGGCATCGACGGCGTCCTCAAGAAGCTCAAGTTCGACAGCGGCGACGATCTGATGGCGGCGGTGGGAGCGGGGCTGCAGAGCGCGCGCGAGGTGCTCCACGCGGTCTATCCCGGCACCAAGGCCGCGCCCAAGACGCCGAAGATCGGTCCTGTCAGCCCGAACGCGCGCGCCCGGGCCGCGAAGAAATCCAAGGGGCCGGCGATCCCGATCGTGGGCCTCATCCCCGGCATGGCGCTGCATTTCGCCGGCTGCTGCCATCCGCTGCCGGGCGACCGCATCGTCGGCATCGTGACCACGGGCAAGGGCGTCACCATCCACACCATCGACTGCGAGAGCCTGGAGGCCTTTGCCGACGCGCCGGAGCGCTGGCTCGATGTCGGCTGGGACAACGGCTCGGGTGATGCCGAGATCCATGTCGGCCGGCTCCATGTCGTGCTCAACAACGAGCCCGGCAGCCTCGGCAACATCTCCTCGGTGATCGGCAAGAGCGAAGGCAACATCTCGAACCTGAAGATCACGCGCCGGTCGCTCGACTTCTTCGAGATGATGATCGATGTCGAGGTCAAGGATGTGCGCCACCTGACCAACATCATCGCCGCCCTGCGCGCGACGCCGTCGGTCTCCTCGGTCGAGCGGGCGCGCGGCTAATCCGGCCGGCGGCCCGACAGCGGCCCCGGCCCTTTCATGGTGAATTCTTCATGATCCTCGGCATCGGGTCGGACATCATCGATATCAGGCGCATCGAGCGGACGCTCGAGCGGTACGGCGAGCGTTTCCTCGACCGGATCTATACCGATATCGAGCGGACGAAATCCGACCGGCGCGCCAACCGGGCGGCGAGCTATGCCAAGCGTTTCGCCGCCAAGGAAGCCTGCGCCAAGGCGCTCGGCACCGGTTTCAGCCAGGGCGTGTTCTGGCGCGATCTGGGGGTGGTCAACCTGCCCTCGGGCAAGCCCACCATGAAGCTGACCGGCGGTGCGGCATTGCGGCTGGCGAAGATCACGCCGCCCGGCATGGTGGCCCAGATCGACCTGACCATCACCGACGACGACCCGCAGGCTCAAGCTTTCGTCATCATCTCGGCCTTGCCGGCGGGATCGAAATGAGCTCACGAATCCAGGGGAAATCGACCCTTCTCGTTCCCGGTTCGACGGCCCCGCTGCGGCTGGAAGTTCGCTTGACAGGGGGTGCCGCAAGCTGGCTTCATCCGCGCGGCGCCGGCTCGGCCGGGCCAAGCAATTGAGTCGGCGTGCAATTGGGTCGGCGTACGGGGCGATGGCGCGAAAAAATTCGGGTGGTTTCGGCGAGACGATCAGGACGGTCATCTATGCCGTGCTGATCGCGGTGGTGATCCGGACCTTCGCCTACGAGCCCTTCAACATCCCTTCGGGCTCGATGAAGCCGACGCTGCTGGTGGGCGACTATCTGTTCGTCTCCAAGTTCTCTTACGGCTATAGCCGCTTCTCGTTGCCCTTCAGCCCGGCGCTCTTCTCTGGCCGAATTCTGGGCGGCGGGCCCGAGCGCGGCGACGTCGCCGTGTTCAAGAAGCCGACCGACAACTCGACCGACTATATCAAGCGGATCGTCGGGCTGCCCGGAGACACCATCCAGGTCATCCACGGCATTCTCAATATCAACGGACAGCCGGTGACCCGCGAGCCGGACGGGACCTTCACCGACGACACGGGCGTGGTCCTGACGCGCTACATCGAGACGCTGCCCAATGGCGTGAAGCACCCGATCCTCGAGCGCTCCGACGACGAATTCCTCGATAACACGGCGCCCTATCTGGTCCCGCCCGACCACTATTTCGCGATGGGCGACAATCGCGACAACTCGCAGGACAGCCGTGTCATGAGCGACGTCGGCTACATCCCGGCCGAGAACCTGATCGGCCGGGCCGAGTTCCTGTTCTTCTCGACCGACGGCAGCGCCGGCTGGCTCGAGCCTTGGAAATGGTTCGGGGCGATCCGCTACGATCGCCTGTTCCAGGCGGTGCGGTGAGCGCGGGCCCCGGCAGCGAGGCCTCCGATCTTGCCGAGCTCGAAGCCCGTCTCGGCCATGAATTCCGTGACAAGACGCTGCTGACCGCGGCGCTCACCCACCCGAGCCTCGCCGGCCTCAAGGGCGGACGCGGGCTCGGCACCTATGAGCGGCTCGAGTTCCTGGGCGACCGCGTGCTGGGGCTGATCGTGGCCGAGATGCTCTATCGCACCTTTCCGCAGGAGGACGAGGGCGCGCTCGCGCGCCGCTTCGCCGAGCTGGTGCGCCGCGAGAGCATCGCGCGCGTCTCGGGCGCCATCGGGCTCGGCCGCCATCTGCGCCTGGCCGCGGGCGAGGCGGGCTCGGGCGGGCGGGACAATCCGGCGCTCCTGGCCGATGCCGGCGAGGCGGTGATCGCGGCGCTCTATCTCGATGGCGGGCTCGATGCCGCGCGCCGGTTCGTCGAGCCGGCCTGGCGGCCGCTGGTGGCCGAGGAGATCAAGCCGCCGCAGGATGCCAAGACGGCCCTCCAGGAATGGGCGCAAGGGCAGGGCCTCGCTCTGCCGGCCTATGCGCTGATCTCGACCGAGGGGCCGGCGCACGAGCCGCGCTTCGAGGTCGAGGTGCGGGTCGAGGGCCATGGCAAGGCGACCGGCTCGGGCAAGTCCAAGCGGACGGCCGAGCAGGCGGCGGCCGCGGCGATGCTGACCCGCATCGGCGCCGGCGGGTCCCGCCCATGAGCGGCAAGAAGAAAGCCACGAAAGCCGGGAAAGCGGCGGCGACCCGCTGCGGCTTCGTCGCCGTGATCGGCGCGCCCAATGCCGGCAAATCGACCCTGGTCAACCGCCTCGTCGGCGCCAAGGTCTCGATCGTCTCGCCCAAGGTGCAGACCACCCGCAGCCGCGTGCTCGGCATCGCCATGCGCGACCAGGCCCAGATCCTGTTCGTCGACACGCCCGGCATCTTCGCGCCGCGCCGCCGGCTCGACCGCGCCATGGTCGCCGCCGCCTGGCAGGGGGCGGGCGACGCGGATCTGGTCGTGCTGCTGATCGATGCCAGCCACAAGCAGCCCGACGAGGAGACCGAGCGCATCCTGGCCGATCTCAAGCGCGCCGACCGCAAGATCACCCTCGCCCTCAACAAGGTCGACCTCGTGAAGCAGCGCGAGCGGCTGCTGACGCTGGCCTCGGCGATGGACGCCACCGGCTGCTTCAGCGACATCTTCATGATCTCGGCCGAGACCGGCGACGGCGTCGAGGATCTGATGCGCGTTCTGGTCGAGCGGCTGCCCGAGGGGCCCTGGCTTTATCCCGAGGACCAGATCACCGACGTTCCCCTGCGGCTCCTCGCGGCCGAGGTGACGCGCGAGCATCTCTTCCGCCAGCTCCATCAGGAGGTGCCGTACGCCCTCACGGTCGAGACCGAGAGCTGGGAGGATTTCCAGGATGGCAGCGTCAAGATCCAGCAGGCGATCCTGGTCGAGCGCGAGGGTCAGAAGGCGATCGTGATCGGCAAGGGCGGCGCGCGGGCCAAGGCGGTGCGCGAGGCGGCCCAGGCCGAGCTTCAGGAGATGCTGGAGCGCAAGGTCCATCTCTTCCTTGCCGTCAAGGTCAAGGAGAACTGGAGCGAGGAACGCGACCGCTACAAGGAGCTCGGCCTCGACTGGGATGCGTGACGGCTCTTTCGAGCAGAGCGAGGTTGTCGAAAAATCTCGCCCCGGTAGGGGGAGGGCGCTGGCAAGCCAAAGCGGTTATCCTCGTTCGTCATCCCCGCGAAAGCGGGGATCCAACGGCCAGCTCGCGGCGCTGGACCGACATGGACCCCCGCTTTCGCGGGGGTGACGTACGAGAGCGGCGACGCCGAAAGAGAGACGCCTGATACAGGTCCACCAGGAGCTCCCCCAACTCCCATGGAATGGCAAGAGGAAGGCATCCTGCTGGCGGTGCGCGCACTGGGCGAGGGCAGTGCCGTCGTCTCGCTGCTGACGCGCGGGCAGGGACGTCATGCGGGGCTGGTGAAGGGGGCCCTGAGCCGGTCGGCCGGCGGTCGCTACCAGCCGGGCAACCGGGTGCAGGCGATCTGGCGCGCGCGGCTCGCGGAGCATCTGGGCCACCTGACGCTCGAGCTGCTGGATTGCCCGGCGGCGCGCCTGCTCGACGATGCGGACCGGCTGGCGGGGCTGTCGGCGGCGCTCGCGGTGACCGAGGCGGCGCTGCCGGAGCGTGAGCCCCATCCCACCGTGTTCGACGGGCTCGCGGCCTTCATCGTGGAGCTCGAGAGCGGCGGCACCGGCTGGACCGCCTCCTATGTGCGCTGGGAGCTGGCGCTCCTGGGCGATCTCGGTTACGGCCTCGATCTGGCGGCCTGCGCCGTCACCGGCGTGACGGAGGGGCTGGCCTTCGTCTCGCCCAAGAGCGGCCGGGCGGTGGCGGCCGAGGCGGCCGAGCCCTGGCGCGACCGTCTGCTGCCGCTGCCGGGCTTCCTGGCCGATCCCACCCGGCCCCCCAAGGAGGACGAGCTGATGCAGGGGCTGGCCTTGACGGGCTACTTCCTCGAGCGCCATGCGCTGGTGGCCGTGGGTGGGCGCGGCGGCCTGCCGCCCGCGCGCGAGCGCCTGGTCGAGCGGCTGCGCCGCCACGCGATGCGGCCCGCGGCACCCTGACGGCCCCTCATGCCTTGATTCCCCCGGCCGCTTCCACTACGCGATAGGGATCGTACCGAAGAGGAACCTTCCCTGATGGCGAACGAGTCCCAGCCGATGTTCCGATCCGCCGGCGCGGCACGCCCCGCGAATGCGCCGCGCCATGTCGGCGTCATCGGCGCCGGCATCGTCGGGATCTGCTGCGCGCTCTACCTGCAGCGGGACGGGCTCAGGGTGACGGTGATCGACCGCGGCCCGCCGGGCGAGGGAACCTCGAAGGGCAATGCCGCGATCATCGCGGGCGCCTCCTGCGAGCCGGTTGCCATGCCGGGGATCGTCTGGCGCGTGCCCGGCATGCTGATGGACCCGCTGGGGCCGCTGGCGATCCGCTGGAGCTACCTGCCGCAGCTCGCCCCCTGGCTCCTCAAGTTCGTCGCCGCCAGCGCGCCCTCGCGGGTCGAGCTGATCTCGAAGGCGCTGCGCGCGCTCTCGCTCGAGGCGGTGCCGGCCTTCAAGACGCTGATGCGGGAGGCCGGCATCATGGACATGCTGCGGGAGGATGGCTGGCTCAGCGTCTATCGCTCCGACAAGAGCTTCGCCGGGGCGCAGCACGAGCTGGAGCTGTCGCGCCAGAACAACGTGAAGATGGAGATCCTGGGCCAGCACGAGCTGCGCCAGATGGAGCCGACCCTGGCACCGGACTTCAAGCACGGGGTGCTCTACCCGGAACATGCGCACACGGTGAACAATTTCCGCCTCGTGCAGGAGCTCGCCCGCCATTTCGTCAACCGCGGGGGCCGGGTCGTGCAGGAGGAGGTGCTGGGCTTCCGCAAGGGGCCGGATGGCCCGACCCATATCCTGACCGGTGCCGGCGAGCATGCGATCGACGCCGTCGTGCTGGCGGCCGGCGCCTGGTCGAAACGGCTGACCAAGATGCTGGGCCATCGCGTGCCGCTCGACACCGAGCGCGGCTACCACGTGATGCTGCCCAATCCCGCCGTGATGCCGCGCCGCCCGATCCATATCGGCGATTACGGTTTCGTCGCGACGCCGCTCGAGCATGGCCTGCGTTTCGCCGGCACGGTCGAGCTGGGCGGCCTCGACCTGCCGCCCAACTACGACCGCGCGCGGGTGCTGCTCGAGCGCGGCCGCACCGTCTTTCCCGGCCTCAAGGAGGAGGGCAAGACCGAATGGATGGGCTTCCGCCCCTCGGTGCCCGATTCCGTGCCGGTCATCTCGGGCGGGCATTTCGACAATTGCTTCTTCGCCTATGGTCACGGCCATCTGGGCCTGACCTACGGCGCCATCACCGGCCGCCTGATCGCCGACCTGGTCGCCAACCGCGCCACGGGATTCGACATGGGGCCCTATCGCGTCGATCGGCGGTGGTGAGAGGGCTCTGCCGCTGTCACCGCCGGGCTCGACCCGGCGACCCAGGGCAGAAGGCGACTCAGCGAGAACCGGCCCTGGACGCCCGCGTCAAGCGCGGGCAGGACAGGAAGAGGGCTATCCATTGACCCCGCACCCCCTCCGGCTACTATAACTGGCGTTTTCCACCCCCAGAGTCTCGCATGGCCAAGACCAAAGCCGCCCCGCCGCCGCCCAGCGGCGACATCAATGTCGTTTCCCTCGCCGATGCGCTGAGCACGCGTTACCTCTCCTACGCGCTCTCGACCATCATGGCGCGCTCGCTGCCGGATGTGCGCGACGGGCTGAAGCCGGTCCATCGCCGGCTGCTCTATGCGATGCGCCAGCTCCATCTCGATCCGGGCTCGGGCTTCAAGAAATCGGCACGCGTGGTGGGCGACGTCATGGGCAAGTTCCACCCCCATGGCGACGCCTCGATCTATGACGCGATGGTGCGCCTGGCGCAGGATTTCGCGCAGCGCTACCCGATGGTCGACGGCCAGGGCAATTTCGGCAATATCGACGGCGATAATCCCGCCGCCATGCGCTACACCGAGGCGCGGCTGACCGAGGTCGCGGCCCTCATGCTCGAGGGCATCAACGAGGACGCGGTCGATTTCCGCCCGACCTATGACGGCGAGGGCCAGGAGCCGCTCGTCCTGCCGGGCGCCTTCCCGAACCTGCTCGCCAACGGCGCGCAGGGCATCGCGGTCGGCATGGCGACCTCGATCCCGCCGCACAATATCGGCGAGATCTGCGACGCCCTGCTGCATCTGATCAAGTCGCCCAACGCGACGATCGCCTCGCTGGTCAAGCATATCAAGGGACCGGACTTCCCGACCGGCGGCATCCTGGTCGAGGATCCGGCTTCCATCCTCGAGGCCTACAAGACCGGCCGCGGCTCCTTCCGCGTGCGCGCCAAATGGACCAAGGAGGATCTCAAGGGCGGCACCTGGCAGGCCGTCATCACCGAGATCCCGTACCAGGTGCCCAAATCGCGCCTGATCGAGAAGATCGCCGACCTGCTGCAGCAGAAGAAGCTGCCGCTGCTCGACGACGTGCATGACGAATCCACGACCGACGTGCGCATCGTGCTCGAGCCCAAGAGCCGCAATGTCGATCCCGACCATCTGATGGAGCAGCTCTTCCGCCAGACCGATCTCGAGATCCGCTTCGGCCTCAACATGAACGTGCTGGGCGCCGACCAGACGCCGCGCGTCATGTCCCTGCCCGAGGTCCTGCGCGCCTTCCTCGATCATCGCCGCGAGGTGCTGCTGCGGCGCAGCCGCTTCCGCCTGGCCGATATCGAGCGCCGCCTGGAAGTGCTGGGCGGCCTGCTGATCGCCTATCTCAATATCGACGAGGTCATCCGCATCATCCGCCGGGAGGACGATCCCAAGGCGAAGATGATGAAGAAATGGGACCTGACCGAGATCCAGGCCGACGCCATCCTCAACATGAAGTTGAAGGCCTTGCGCAAGCTCGAGGAGATCGAGATCCGCAAGGAGAACGACGATCTCACCGCCGAGCGCAAGACGCTGAAGGGCCTGCTCAAGGACGAGGACAAGCAGTGGGAGCGCGTCGCCACCGAGATCGGCGAGATCAAGAAGCGCTTCGGGCCCAAGACCGAGCTCGGCCGCCGTCGCACCGAGCTCGGCACGGCGCCGGCCGATGTCGAGATCCCGATGGAGGCCCTGGTCGAGCGCGAGAACGTGACCGTCGTCTGCTCGGCCAAGGGCTGGGTGCGCGCGCTCAAGGGCCATGTCGCGGCCGACGAGGAGATCAAGTTCAAGGAAGGCGACCGCCCGCGCTTCCATATCCAGGCCGAGACCACCGACAAGCTGGTCGTGCTCGGCACCAACGGCCGCTTCTACACCATCGGCATCGACAAGCTGCCGGGCGGGCGCGGCTTCGGCGAGCCCCTGAAGCTGATGATCGACCTGGGCGAGCAGGACCCTGTCGGCATGTTCGTGCACAAGCCGGGCCGCAAGCTGATCGTGGCCTCGACCGCCGGCCGCGGCTTCGTCGCACCGGAGGAAGAGATCATCGCCCAGACCCGCGCCGGCAAGCAGGTCCTGAACCTCGCCGAGGGCGAGGAGGCGGCGGCTTATGCGCTGATCGAGGAGGGCGACGACCATGTCGCCGTCGTCGGCACCAACCGCAAGCTGCTGCTGTTCCCGATGGCCGAACTGCCCGAGATGACGCGCGGGCGCGGCGTGATCCTGCAGAAATACAAGGATGGCGGGCTCTCGGACGTGAAGAGCTTCAGGCTCAAGGCGGGCTTGACCTGGCGCTCGGGCGACCGCAGTCGGACCGAGACCGCGCTCAAGGACTGGGTCGGCCAGCGCGCCCAGGCCGGCCGCCTCCCGCCCCAGGGCTTCCCGCGGTCGAACAAGTTCCTATGATGGTGGTTCTGTAGCAGGAGCACCGTCTTCTTCCACCGTCATCCCCGCGAAAGCGGGGACCCATGGATGGGCCAAGCCCGTTGTCGATATGGACCCCCGCTTTCGCGGGGATGACAGTTGAGAGGAGAGCGGCGCGAGGCAGGATCGAGGGCATGGACGCTGCGGCGCACGAAAGACGGCCGGCCCGCACTGCCCTCGCGGTAGCGGCGGTCGGTCATTTCGTCTTGCATGTGCTGATCGGCCTCTATGTCGTCCTTGTCCTGGCGCTCGAGCAGGACTGGAGCCGCTCCTATGCCGAGCTGATCGCGCTCTGGACCATTCCCTCGCTCCTGATCGGCCTCGGCGCGCCGCTCGCGGGCTGGCTCAGCGACCGCTGGGGCGAGCTCACGCTCATGACCATCTTCTTCCTCGGCTGCGGCGGCGCCGCGATCCTGGCGGGCCTTGCCGACGGGCCGGCCTCGCTGACCCTGGCCCTCATGGTGCTCGGTCTCTTCGCCTCGATCTACCACCCCGTCGGCAGCTCGCTCGCCATCCGCAACGCGGTCAACCAGGGCAAGGTCATGGGCTGGGTCGGCGTCTGCGGCAGCCTCGGCGTCGCGGCCGCCTCGCCGGTCGCCGGCGCCATGACCGCCTGGTCCGGCTGGCGCAGCGCCTTCATCCTGCCCGGCGCGGTGGCGCTGCTGCTGGGCCTCGCCCTGCCGTTCCTGCGCCGCGCGGGATGGCTGGTCGAGCGCTCCCACGATCTCGTCGAGCGGCCGGCGCCGACCGGCGCGACGCTGCGGCGGGCCGCGATCACGCTCTGCGTCACCATGCTGCTCTTCTCCGTGATCTATGCCGCCTTCACCACGGCACTCCCCAAATGGCTCGAAGGGACGCTGCCCGTCGCGGGCCGGGCCGGCATCCTCGACCTGACCCTCGTCATCGGCGCGATTTATCTCGTTGGCAGCCTCGGGCAGATCGTCGGCGGCTGGCTCGTGGATCACGGGTCTGCGAAATGGGCCTACAGCATCAGCTTCTTCCTCAAGGCGCTGCTGCTGGCGGGTGCCGTCTTCGCCGAGCGCTGGGAGACCGTGGCGCTCGCCGCCGCCGTCGCCTTTCTGTTCGATATCGGCTCGCCCTCGGAAAGCGTGCTGCTCGCCCGCTATGCGCCGCAGCGCCGCCGCGGCCTGATCTACGGCATCCGTCACGGCATCGGCATCCTGGCGACGCCGATCGGCGTGCAGGCCGTGGCCTTGCTCTATGGCTGGCAGGGCGGCTTCTCGGCGCTCTTCTGGGGGCTGGCGGGTTGCGCGCTCGCGGTGGGTATCCTCGCAGCGCTCCTGCCGGGGGAGGCCCGGCCGATGCGGGCAGGGGAGCGCGCAGCGGCATGACCGAAGAGATCACCATCCGTCGCGCGCTGCGCGACGACGTGCCGGCGATCGTCCGGCTCCTCGCCGACGATCATCTGGGCCGCGGCCGCGAGCGGTTGGAGGAGCCGTTGCCCGAGGGCTATTGGGAGGCCTTCGACCGCCTGCGCCGCGATCCCAACGCCGTGCTCGCGGTGGTGCAGGACGCGAGCAAGGCGGTCATCGGCTGCCTGCAGCTCAATTTCATCGCCGGCATCAGCCACCAGGGCGCCACCCGGATGCTGATCGAGGATGTCCGCGTCGACAAGCGCTACCGCAACCGCCGCGTCGGCCACCGCCTGCTCGACTGGGCGGTGGAGCAGGCGCGGCAGAAGAACTGCACGGTGATCGAGCTCTTCGTCCACCAGTCCCGTACCGACGCCAAGCGTTTCTACGAATCGCTGGGCTTCGAGGCGCAGCATCACGGGATGCGGCTGCATCTGGGGTGAGCCGGTCACTCCTTGACGGGAACGACGTAGTTGAGAACCCGGCGGCCGCCGTCGGGATAGATCGTTTCGCCGGTGATGTAGGACGCATCCGCGCTCGCCAGGAACGAAACGACCGATGCGACCTCGGCCGGGCTGCCGCAGCGGCCGATCGGCGTGCGCGACAGGATCATGCGCCGGGTTTCCTCGGAATCGATGAACGAGCCCTCGACCATCTCCGTCAGGATGGTGCCGGGACCCACCCCGACGACCCGGATGCCATGGGGCGCGAAGGCGACGGCGGCGGTGCTCGTGACCTGGTTCATCCCGCCCTTGGAGATCGCATAGGTCGCGACGCGCGGGTTGGCGAGGCCGGAATTGATCGAGGACATGTTGACGATCACGCCGCCTCGCCCTTGGGCGATCATCTGGCGGGCGGCCGCCTGGACGCCCAGGAACGCACCCTTCAGATTCACGCCGAGAACCTTGTCGTAGTCGGCTTCGGTGATGTCGAGGAAATCCTTGATCATGGCGATGCCGGCATTGTTGACCATGATGTCGACGCGGCCGAACCTGTCCGCCGCGGCGGCAACCAGCGCATCGACCGCGGCCTTCCGGCTCACATCGGTGACAACGGCCAGCACCCTGTCGGCCGGGCCGATCTCGTCGGCGGTTTCTTTCAGGCGCTTCGCGTCCAGGTCGCCCAGAACGACCTTGGCGCCCTCCGCCAGGAACCGCTCGGCGCAGGCGCGGCCGATCCCGCGCGCCGCGCCCGTGATGACGGCGACCTTGTCCTTGTGCTTCATGGAGATGCCTCGTCTCGATACGGAATTGTTTCGTGAAACGGTCAGTGCCCGCGGACGCGATCATCGCCGGCGGGAACGCCAACCGGGCGTTGCCGAACGGCGTCTGCCACGGCGTGTTATTCGAGCGGGTTGTCCCGGAGATGGGCGAGGGCGGCCTCGGCCGCCATCTCGATATGGTGCCGGCAGGCCGCCGCCGCCTTGGCGGCGTCCCGCGACCGGATCGCCTCCAGGATCTCCTTGATCTCGGCGACGCTGTGCGCCAAGCGGCCCGGCCTCGACATCGAGGTCATGCGCAGGAGATTGATGCGGTTATGGAGCTGGGTCAGCGTCTGCTTGACGAAGACATTGCCGCTGCCGTCCATCAGGGTCGAATAGAAATGGGTCTTGGCCTCCAGCAGCTCGTGCTGGTTGGTGCCGGAAGCCGCCTTCTCGAATTCCGCCACGGCCTCGGCCAGCCGGCTCATCTCGGCGGCGCTGCCGCGGCGGGCGAATTCCTGGCCGGCATAGCTTTCCAGCACGGCGCGGAAGGCGTAGAGCTGCTGCGCTTCCTCATAGGTGATCGTGCTGACGATCGGCCCGCGATGGGGCGTCGTGGTGATCAGCCCCTCGGCCTCGAGCTGGCGGAGCGCCTCGCGGACCGAGGTCCGCCCGACCCCCAGGAGCTCGCAAAGCTCCCGCTCCCGCATTCGCTGCCCGGGACGAAAGCGTCCGGTCGAGATCGCGGATCGGATCTTGTCCTCGACCATCAGGCGAAGCGTCGCCGCCTGCCTGGAAATCTGAAGATCGGTATCCGCCATCGTGTTGAGTTCTTTCAATCCCGCGCCCGCCAGGATCGTTTCATCAGATTGTCTGACACTCTAAGCGTACGGCGTCATTCCTTCAACCTGTCGTCTGCATGGTTCACGGCGGCCGGCCTCCGGCGAGTCGGACGGCACCGGCCCGTCACGCCACGGCACTCCTTTCGCCCGGCGCCAGGCTGACCTCCATGAGCTGGAGCCCATGCCGGCTTTTCCGCGACGGATAGAGGCTCGGCATGTTTTCTTCATGCGGCGCCAGCACGCGCTTCGTGTCGCCGTTGGCCGCCTTGAGGATGCTGTCGGCGGTCATGATGAGATTGACCTGGCTGCCGATCGCCAGCCCGACCGGTATAAAATAGGGGTCCTCGGGCGTGCCGCCATGCAGGTTCTCGTGGCGGTAGATCAGGTCGCCGGTGCAGACATAGGGATCCTTGCTGGCACGCAGCCCGTCGTTCCGGATCACGACATATTGCGAGCCGGGCGTGTGGCTGTCCTCGGCATAGCGGACGTCGATGCCGGGGAACAGATCCTCGACGTCGCCCTTGAGCGTCACCAGCCGCCCGTCGCGCGCCAGTTCCACCGCCTTGATGATGTCGCTGGGATCGCCGGCGGTCATCAGCCAGCGCAACCGGCGCTCGAGCGACATCGCCCAAATCCAGCGCGAGATCTCCCGCTCCTGGATATAGAACTTGGCGTTCGGGAACAGCGCGAGGCCGCCCATATGGTCGAAATGCGCATGGGTGATGATCACATGCCCGATCTGCTCCGGCGTCAGCCCGACCTCGGCCAGCACGTCGCGCGGCGAGCGCCAGTTCTGGACGCCGTAGAACTCGCCGAACTTCCGCCCGACCGATTCGTGGTCGTAGCCGCAATCGACCAGGATGGTCTGGCCGTTTCCTTTGATCAGCACATAGCCGTAGGGCAGCTTGACCGTGCCCTGGTTGTGCCGGCCATAGACCAGCGAGCTCAGCGGGCATTCCGGAATGAAGGCGTATTCCAGGATCCAGATCGAATAGGGCGTCATCGGGATTCTCCGTGATCGGGCCGAAGGAGGGGCCGGCGGAGCCTGGCATGCTCCGCGCAGCAGGACTGGCTGAGGTCGATGGCCTCGAAGCCGGGCAGCGCGTTGGCGGCGTGGATCAGCTCGCGCCAGGCGAGCTTGACCAGATCGAGGGCGGATTTGTCGCCGCCGAGGACGCCGCGCTCGAGCGCGTCCAGCGCGGCGCCCGCGGCCTGGCGCGCCCGCGTCAGATGACGGTGATGATGCTCGGTCTGCGGGGCCGGCGACAGGCTGTCGACCTTGTCGCCGCATTCCTGGAAGAGATCCCGGGCCTGGTCGAGCAGCGGATGGCGCAGCCCTTTGCCGGCAATCCCGGTATCGGTCGCGAGCAGGATCGCCGCCAGCAGGCTCACCACCTGCCGCAGATCCTCGAACGGTCGCTTGGCCTCGAGCAGGTAGCATCCAGCCTTGTCGCCGAGGGCGAACTGCCCGAGGTTCTCGACGATCGCCGACATCGGCGTGCCCGGCGCGACGAGGCCGGACCTCGAGAGCGGGAGCGCCTTGCTCATGCGTCGATCGGCTCCAGCTTGCGCCCGCGGATGAGATCGGAGGCCTTCTCCGCGATCATCAGCGTGGCGGCGTTGGTGTTGGCGGACGGCATGCTGGGCATGATCGAGGCGTCGGCGACGCGCAGGCCCTGAAGGCCGCGCACCCGCAGCGCGCTGTCGACCACCGATTGCGGATCCTGCTCCGGCGCCATGCGGCAGGTTCCCGTCATGTGATAGACGGTGATGCCGGTCGAGCGCGCCCAGTCCATGATCTCGGCGTCGCTTCTCACCTCGGGGCCGGGCGCGATCTGCGAGTGGATGTACGGCTTCAGCGGCTCCGTCGCCAGCATCCTGCTGCCGAGCTTGATGGCGTTGAGCAGCGCCCGCTGGTCGATCTCGCTCGCCAGGTAGTTGGGCATGATCTCCGGCTTGTTGAAAGGATTGGCGCTGACGGCCTTGACATAGCCGAGGCTCTCGGGGCGCTCCTGCCAGACGCCGAGGGTCATGCCCGGAAACTTGTCCAAGAGCCCGACGACGCCGGCGCGGAAGCTCGCCGGCGTGAAGACATATTCGAGGTCGGGGATGTCGAAGGCGGGGTCGGACTTCCAGAAGACATGCACCAGCGACGGGCTGATCGCCAGCGGGCTCGGCAGCCCGACCGCCCACTTGGCGATCTGGAGCAGGAGCGGCGGTCCCTGGACCAGGTTGTTGATGGTCTTGATGCCCTGCAGCCGCACCACCATGCGGACGCAGAAATGGTCGCGCAGGTTGTTGCCGACACCCGGGAGCACATGTACCGGCGTCACGCCGAGCGCCTGCAGCACGTCCGCGGGGCCGACGCCGGAGATCTGCATCAGCTTCGGCGTGTTGAGCGCGCCCGCGGTCAGCACCACCTCGCGGTTGGCATAGACCTCCTTGACGGTGCCGCCCGGTCCGCCGGCCACGTAACGGACGCCCACGGCGCGGCGCCCTTCGAACAGGATCGCCGAGGCCTGCGCCTCGGTACGCACGGAGACGTTCGGCCGTTTCTCCGCCGGGCGCAGGAAGGCCTTCGCGGCGCTCCAGCGATAGCCGTTGCGGATGGTGCGCTGGAAGAAGCCGCTGCCGGCCTGATCGCCGGAGTTGTAGTCCGGGTTCTCCGGGATGCCGAGCGAGCTCGTGCCCGCGATGAAGGCGTCGCAGATCGGATGCCGCCAGTCGAGGTCGGAGATCGGCAGCTCGCCGGTCCGGCCGCGCACGCGGTCGTCGCCCTTGCCGAGGCGCGTCTCCGAGCGCTTGAAGTAGGGAAGGACGTCGCGATAGGACCAGCCGGGATTTCCCTTCTGGGCCCAGCCGTCATAGTCGGAGCGCTGGCCCCGCACATAGTTGAGCCCGTTGATCGAGCTGGAGCCGCCCAGCACGCGGCCCTGGGGCAGCGGGAAGCGGCGGTTCTTGGTGTGCGGCGACGGGGTCGATTCGAAATTCCAGGTCAGGGTCTTCGAGAAGACGTTCCGGATGTAGCCGGCCGGAATATGGATGAAGGGGTTGGTGTCGCGCGGCCCCGCCTCGAGCAGGCAGACCGAGGCGCCGTCCTCGCTGAGCCGGTTGGTCACCACGCAGCCGGATGTTCCCGCGCCGACGATGACGTAGTCGAAGGTCTCACGAGCGGTCGAGCCGGGGCCGCGCTGCATGCCATTCCTCCCTGGGGCCGTCCGCTCGGATCTCGTCGTCGGACCGCCTTACTTTTTTGTATGTTCGACAGACAATCTGTTGAATGTCAATCGACAGCGCGCGCCGGTTCATAAAACAGGCGGTAGCGGTCTCCATAGGCAAGACCAATACCGCACCGGCGCGGCAATAACTTATTGTTATCCCGAGAACGCGGTGGGAGCTCGCCGCAGAGGTATATTTTTTTGACTGCAGTTTTGTCCGCTCCCACGCAGATGTCGTTTGACAGATTAGCAGATTGTATGAGACATGTCGGCCAACAAAGCGACGCCGGGCGTTCCGACGACAGGATCCGACAAAAGCAGGTGGGAGGGGCGTATGACCGATGCGAAGCCTAGATCCGAGAAGTTCGAGCGTGGCCTCGTCACGCGCCGCGAGGTGCTGGGCGCGGAGTATGTCGACAACTCGCTCCGGACTGCGGACGCCTTCAGCTGGCCGCTGCAGAAGCTCACCACCGAATGGTGCTGGGACGAGATCTGGAACCGGCCCGGCCTCGACCGGCGCAGCCGCAGCATCCTCAATCTCGGCATGATCTCGGCGCTCAACCGGCCGCACGAGCTGCGCCTGCATCTGCGCGGCGCCGTGAACAACGGCCTCACCAAGGACGAGATCCTGGAGATCCTGCTGCAGGTCGCCGTCTATTGCGGCATGCCGGCCGGGCTGGACAGCCTCCGCATCGCCCGCGAGGTCTTCAAGGACATGGGAATCGCCTGAGATGGCTGCCGCGTCCGGCGAGGTGGTCGCGTTCCTCGGCCTCGGGCAGATGGGCCGCCCGATGGCGCGGCTCCTGCGCAATGCCGGCTATCGGCTGCAGGCCTTCGACGTCTCCCCGCAATCCCGCGCGCTTTACGAAGCCGACGGGGGCGCCACCGTCGGATCCGAGGCCGAGGCCTGCCGGGGCGCCGCGCTCGTGATCACCATGCTGCCCAATGGCGGGATCGTGCAGGACGCGCTGATCAAGTCCGGCGCCGTCAAGGGCGTCGCATCCGGCGCCCTCGTCATCGAGATGAGCTCCTCCGCGCCCATGCAGACGCGCCGGCTCGGCGAGATCCTCGGCGACCAGGGTGTGGCGCTCATCGACGCGCCCGTCTCCGGCGGCGTGGCCCGCGCGACCACCGGCAAGCTCGCGATCATGGTCGGCGGCGCCGTCGAGAATCTCGAGCGGGCGCGGCCGCTCCTGCAATGCATGGCCCAGTCGATCTTGCGGGTCGGTCCGCTCGGTGCGGGTCACGCGATGAAGGCGCTGAACAACTACGTCTCCGCCGCGGGCCTGGTCGCCGCCTGCGAGGCGGTGATCGTCGGCCGCGCCTTCGGCCTCGATCCGGAGACGATCGTCGACACGCTCAACGCCTCGACCGGCCGGAACAACTCGACCGAGACCAAGATGAAGCCGTTCGTGCTTTCCGGGTCCTTCGGCTCGGGCTTCGCCGCGGCGCTGATGGCGAAGGACGTCGCGACGGCCCTCGATCTCGCCAAGAGCGTCGGGATCGACGCCGATGGCATCGCGGCGGCGGCGGCACTCTGGCGCGAGGCGTCCGGCGCGATGAAGCCGGGTGCCGATCACACCGCGATCTTCGAGTTCCTGAGCGAGCGGGAAGGGAAGAAGGGGGAATAGCGGCGCGGGACAGGGGTCCGCGCCACGGGTTTGCGCCCTCGTCGAACGAGGCGGGCGGCGGAGCGTGCAACCAAAAGCGGGAGGAAGGCAGATGGCTCTGCTCAAGATCGACGATTTCCGCGCGGCCGCGGAAAGGGACCTGGAGTTCGTCCGGGAAACGCGCTACCTCAACGGTGCCGTCAAGGTGGGCATCGCGGACGACGTACACGTGCTCCACTTCAAGGAAGGCAAGCTGACGCAGATCACCGGCGATTCGGTGCCGGACGATCAATGCAAGATCGTGGTCCGCGGCACCCGGGATCACTGGACCAACATGCTGGCCGCGAAGCCGAAGCCCTTCTACCAGTGCCTGCAATCGACCGCGGTCAAGCACGGCCTCAAGCTCAGCGTCACCAACGAGACATTCGCCTACCTGCCGGCGCTCAATCGCATGATGAGCCTGATGCGCGATGTCGCCAACCGGGGGGCACGGTAATGGTCAAGCGCGATCCGATCACCGGCGGCTATGTCTATCTCACAATCGATGGCGTCGAGTACCGCGTCTATTACGAGGAGGCGGGGCAGGGGATCCCGATCCTGCTCGGCCACACCGCGGGCTCGGACGGCCGCCAGTACCGTCACCTGCTCTGCGATTCCGAGGTCACCAGGGACTTCCGCGCGATCGTCTTCGACCTGCCGTTCCACGGCAAGTCGCTTCCGCCGTACGGCGAGAAGTGGTGGGCCAAGGAATACAACATGACCAAGAAGTTCATGATGGACTTCCCCAATGCCTTCGCGGCGGCGTTGGGCCTGGATCGTCCGGTCTATATGGGCAGCTCGATGGGCGGCCACCTCGCCGTCGATCTCGCCTCCAATTACCCGGAGAAATACCGCGCGACGATCGCGGTCGAGGGCGCGCTGCGCTCGGCGGCGGAATATATCGATGTCGGCATGGCCGGCATCCGGCGCGAGTTCGACAACCCCAACGTGAACCGGACCTCGGTCGGTGCGGCGATGCTGCTGAACATCTCGCCGTACTCGCCCGAGGCGAACGTGCGCGAGATCCAGTGGGAATATAGCTGCGGCGGCCCGGGCATCTTCGCCGGCGATCTCCTCTATTACTACTACGACCACGACGTCTCCCCGGAGGAAGCGCGCCGGATCGATACCAGCAAATGCATGCTCTACATGCTGACCGGCGAGTACGACCCGAACACCTCTCCTGCCGAGACCAAGCAGCTCGCCGATCTCGTGAAGGGCAGCAAGTTCTGGGTGATGGAAAAGCTCGGCCACTTCCCGGTGACGGAGAACTACCAGGAATTCCGCAAGTACCTTCTTCCGATACTCGCGGAAATCAAGAACAGGAAGACACAGTGATGGGAGGACTGATGATGCGCGTAGCGCTCAAATGCATCGCTGCGGGGACGGCCATGATGCTGCTCTCCGCGGGGATGGCGGCCGCAGCCGGCCTCGACGAGCTGCTGCCGGAACACCAGAAGGCCTATGAGGGCCTCGACAAGAACCAGCCGACCGGGGCGAGCCTGCTGCGCGACTTCAAGCCGCGTCACGGCCCGCCCTGGACCATCGGCTATGCCAGCTCCTATGCCGGCAACACCTGGCGCGCGGCGTCGATGGACCGCCTGATGAAGGTTCTGCTGCCGCAGGCCCAGCAGGCGGGGCTGATCAAGGACGTCATCGTCAAGCAGTCCGACCTGAAGGACGCCGTGCAGATCCAGCAGATGCGCCAGCTCGTCGACCAGGGCGTGGACGCGATCTTCCTCTGCTGCTCGAACGTGACGGCCCTGAACCAGACGATCAAATACGCCTATGACAAGGGCGTGCCGGTCTTCTCCTATTCCGGCTACGTCACGGCGCCCGAGGCGATCAGCGTCTCGGCCAACTATGTCGACGGCGGCTACCAGATCGCCAAGGCCATCGCCGAGAAGATCAAGGGCAAGGGCAACGTGCTGCTGGTCAGCGGCATCGCCGGCCTCGCTTCTTCCGACAGCTTCGATTCCGGCGCGAAGAAGGCGTTGGCCGAGTATCCGGGCATCAAGCTGATCGGGACCGTGCAGGGGCAGTGGACCGACCAGGTCGCCCAGGTCGAGGTCCAGAAGTTCCTGGCCACCCATCCCGAGCAGCTCGACGCGATCGTGCTGCAGTCACCCTCGGAGAACGGCGTGCTGCAGGCGCTGCTGCAGTCCGGCCGTCCGATGGTGCCGATCAGCATCGCCGGCGAGGCGGGTGCCACCTGCTACTGGCGCCAGCATCCGGACTGGGTGGATGCCGGCTTCTACGTGTGGCCCCCGGGAGACGAGCTCTACATCGTCTGGAACATGATGCTGCGCACGCTCCAGGGCCAGGGTCCGAAGATCCAGTCGGTGATCCGTCCCGTGCTCAAGTTCACCTATGACGACGTGAAGGCGGCGCTGCCGGAGGACTGCAAGATCGACGATCCCAACTGGATCGAGCCGCCGGCCGAGGCCTGGTTCCCGAAGGCCCTGGCGGACGACATGGTGCTCCGTCCGGCCGATCCGATGACGTGGAAATCCGCGAACTGAAGGCGGGGGCCAGCAAGCGCCGAAGCCGCGCCTTCCGCGGCCACGGCGACCGACTCTGCAGGGCGAGCCGCAAGGCTCGCCCTGTCCATTCCCCGGTTTGAGCCGTCATGCAGGATGCCAAAGAGATAGTCACGGTCCGCGATGTCCGGAAGCGCTTCGGCGAGACCGTCGCCCTCGACGGGTTGACAGTCACGATCCGGCCAGGCGAGGTGCATGCGATCGTCGGCGAGAACGGCAGCGGGAAATCCACGCTCGCCAAGATTCTCTCTGGCGTGCTCAACGCCGATTCCGGCGAGGTCAAGGTCCTCGGCGAGACCCCCCTCGACCCGATCCAGGCCCGCAAGATCGGCGTCGCGACGATTTTCCAGGAGGTGCTGGTCGCCGACAATCTCACCATCGTCGACAATCTCTTCGCCGGCACGGACACCCTCTGGCGGCGCGGCCGGAGCCCCGCCGACGCCCGGCGCCAGAGCCGGGAGATGCTGCTGCGCTTCACCGGGCTCGATCTCGATCCTGACATGCCCGTGCGCAACCTGCCGCTCAGCGTCCGGCAATGGATCGTCATCGCCCGCGCGCTGCTCTGCAATCCCAAGGTGCTGATCCTCGACGAATCCTCGGCGGCCCTCGATCTCGAGGCGACGGCGAAGCTGCATGTCGAGATCCGGAAGCTGCGCGATGCCGGCTGCTGCATCGTCATCGTTACCCACCGCATCGCCGAGCTCATCCGCATCACCGACCGCGCCACGGTCCTGCGCGACGGCAAAACGGTCGGCGAGCTCGTCGGCAAGGAGATCACCGAGGCCAATCTCCTCGCCCTGATGTCGCCCAAGCGCTCGCTGCAGGAGATCCGGCCGGAGACCCGCAATCCCGCCCGGATCGCCGCCGGCGAGACCGCGCTTTCGGGCAGCCGGATCGGCGTCCGGGTCGGGGCCGCGCCGTTCGACTTCACGCTGCGATCCGGCGAGATCCTGGGGGTGACCGGCCTCGACGGGCAGGGCCAGAGCCATTTCCTGCGGGTCGCCGCGGGCATCCTGCCGCCGTTCTCGGGCCGCATCGCGGCGGCCGAGGGCGGCGCCGAGCGGCCGATCTCGAGCCTCGCCGAGGCGTCGGACCACGGCATCGTCTATGTCTCCGGCGATCGGGCGCGGGAGGGCATCTTCCCCAATCTCAGCATCTTCGAGAATTTCGCCATCGCGCTCTACCGAAGCTGCTTCGGCCAGTTCGGTTGGATCCGGAACGGCCCGGTCGATGCCCTCTATCAGAAGGAAAGGCAGCGGCTCGCGATCCGCGCCGGCCGCGCCTCCAACCGGATCACCTCGCTCTCCGGCGGCAACCAGCAGAAAGTCCTGATCGCCCGAGCCCTGGCCGCCGAGCCGAAGGTCATCGTGCTCGACGATCCGGCCCGCGGCGTCGATCTGCAGACTAAGCGCGATCTCTATATCCAGCTCAAGGCCTTCACCGCCGGCGGCGGTGCCGTGATCTATCTCTCCAGCGAGATCGAGGAATTCTTCGATTTCGCCGACCGCGTGATGGTGTTCCGCAACGGCTCCCTGTTCCGCACGCTGTCGGGCACCGAGATCGCCGAGCATGCGCTGCTGGCCGCCATGTTCGGCCATACCGACGACATCGAACCCCTGGTCTCCAAACTCGAGGAGGCGTCGTGACCGCCCGGATCCAAAGCGCGACCGTCGAGCGCCACCGGCACCTGATGGTGCCGCTCGTCCTCATCGTCGTCCTCCTGATCGTCGCCGCGCTGCGCGGGCCCAGCCTCTTCACCCGCGACGGCATCGGCGGCGCCATCATCGTCGTGACGCCGCTGATCCTGGCTTCGCTGGCACTGACGCCGATCGCGCTGGTCGGGCGCGGCGGCGTCGACCTCTCCGTCGGGCCGCTGCTGGGCTTCATCAACTGCACCCTGGTCAAGTGGCTGGTCGAGAACGGCTGGACCAATCCCGTGGCCGTCGTCGCCTATGTGGTCGCGGCCGGGATCGTCTATCACTGCATCATCGCGGCGATCATCCTCTATGCCCGCGTCAGCCCCATCATCGTCACCCTGAGCGGCTTCCTGGTGCTGGTGGGCGTGAACCTGGTGGTGCTGGACCGGCCCTCGGGCTCGGCGCCGGAATGGATGGACGGCTGGGGCTACGGCACCAGCATCTTCTCGCCGGTCGCGATCATCCTCCTGGTGATGATCGCGCTCTGGTTCCTGTTCACGCGCAGCTCCTTCTTCCAGCAGATCCGGCTGACCGGCGCCGACGAGCGCATGGCCTTCGCCAACGGCGTGAATTCGGTCGCGGCCCGCTTCGGCGCCCATATCGTGGCCGGCATCTACACCGCGATCGCGGCGCTCACCTACACGGCGCTCATCGCCTCGGGCGATCCGACCCAGGGGACCACCTACACGCTGGCGGCGATCACCGCTCTCGTGCTCGGCGGCACCAGCCTGGGCGGCGGCACCGGCGGCGGGCTCGGTTCGATCCTGGGGGCGATCAGCATGTATCTGATCTCCTATGCGCTCTCGACCTTCGATTTCGGCAGCATCGCCGGCTTCGTGACCTCGCTCTCGACCGGCCTCATCCTGATGATCTCGTTGCTGATCAACAGCGTCATGAACTTCCGCTCGGGGCGCGCCTATGACTGACAGCACGACCCGCCCCGAGAGCCCATCGGCCGCCCAGGGCGAGCGGCACCGGATCGCGATCAGCAGGAGCATCCTGCTCGGCGTGGCGCTCCTCCTCCTGGTTTCGGTGGTGGGCACGCTGCTGGTGCCGGGCTTCGCTTCCTACGCCAATATCCGCTCGATGCTGCTGCTGGCCGCCTTCCTCGGCCTCGCATCGCTCGGCCAGACCCTGTGCGCGATGCTGGGTGGGATCGACATGTCGATCCCCTATGTCATCGGCTCCTCCAACATCATCCTCGCCGGCCTGTTCAACTGGGGGGTGTCGCCGATCCTCGCCTGCCTGATCGTGCTCTTGGGCGGAACCGTGATCGGCCTCCTCAACGGCCTCCTGACCTTCCGGTCGCAGTCGCAGGCGCTGATCATGACGCTGGGCATGGGGTTCGCCGTGGTCGGCGCCTGCCAGATCGTCACCAGCATCGGCTCGGCCTATGCCGGCAACGTGCTGGGCGAGGTGCCGCCCTGGTTGCGCAATCTCTCCTCGGTCGCCGGCACCACGCTGGGGCTGCCGCTGCCGCCCGTGGTCATCGTCTGGTTCGCGATCGCGGCCCTGCTCATGACGGTGATGGCGAAGACCCTGTTCGGGCGGAGCTTCTATGCGGTCGGCGGCAATCGCCGCGCCGCCGCCCGCGTCCTGATCTCCGAGTTCCGCGTCTGGGTCGTGGCCTATGTGATCAGCGGCGCCATGTCCGCCGTGACCGGCATGGTGCTGCTCGGTTTCTCCGGCGGCGGCTTCGTCGGCGTGGGCGATCCCTACCTCTTCACCACGGTCGCGGCGGTGGTGATCGGCGGCACCTCGCTGCTCGGCGGCTGGGGCGGCTACGGGGCGACCATCGTCGGCGTGCTGGTGCTGACCGTGCTGACCTCGCTCCTGGTCGGCCTCGGCCTCAGCTACGCGATGCAGCAGGCGGTGTTCGGCCTGCTGATCGTGCCCATGGTGACGCTCTACGCGCGCTCGCCGCATATCCGGACGCAGATCTGAACGCACCGACCGAGGAAGGAGAGCCTTCACCATGACCGTCTCGCGGACCCTGGCGGCGCGGCTGCGTGATCCCGGCCTGCTCAGCGAGGCCACGCTCGTCGGCGGGAGATGGATCGCCGCCGAGGGGCGGAAGGGCTTCGACGTCACGAACCCGTCGAACGGCGAGGTCCTGGCCCGGATGCCCGATCTCGGCAGCGCCGAGACCGCCGCCGCGGTCGATGCGGCCCATGCGGCCCAGAAGGAATGGGCGAAGCGGTCGGGGAAGGAGCGCGGCGCCGTCCTGCGCAAATGGTACGAGCTCATCATTGCCGGCCAGGACGACCTCGCGGCGATCCTGACCGCGGAGATGGGCAAGCCGCTCGCGGAATCCCGGGGCGAGGTCCTCTATGGCGCCTCCTATGTCGAATGGTATGCGGAGGAGGCGAAGCGCCTCTATGGCGACATCATTCCGGGCCATCAGCGGGACAAGCGCATCTTCGTGATCCGTCAGCCGGTCGGCGTGGTGGGCGCCATCACCGCCTGGAACTTCCCGTCGGCCATGCCGCTGCGGAAGATCGCGCCGGCGCTGGCGGCGGGCTGCGCGATCGTGTTCAAGCCGGCCTTCCAGACGCCGCTCTCCGCGACCGCGCTTGCGGTCCTGGCCGAGCGCGCCGGCGTGCCCTCCGGCCTCTTCAGCGTCGTCACCACCACCGACGCGCAAAGCTTCGGCCAGGACATCTGCCGCAACGACAAGGTCCGCAAGCTGACCTTCACTGGCTCGACCCAGGTGGGCCGCATCCTGATGCGCCAGGCCTCGGACCAGATCATGAAGCTCAGCCTGGAGCTCGGCGGCAACGCGCCCTTCATCGTGTTCGACGATGCCGATGTCGACGCGGCGGTCGAGGGCGCGATCCAGTCGAAGTTCCGCAATGCCGGCCAGACCTGCGTCTGCGCCAACCGGATCTATGTGCAGTCGAGAATCTATGACGAGTTCTCCCGCAAGCTGGCGGCCCGCGCCGCTGCCTTGCGGGTCGGCGACGGCTTCGAGGCGAATATCGAGGTCGGCCCGCTGATCGACGAGAAGGCGGTCGGCAAGGTGAAGCGCCATATCGAGGACGCCGTGGGGAAGGGGGCCGTCGTCGCGACTGGCGGGGGCGGCCATGCCCGCGGCGGCTTGTTCTTCAGCCCCACCGTCCTGACCGGCGTGACCCAGGGCATGCTGGTCGCCAGGGAGGAGACCTTCGGTCCGCTGGCGCCGGTCTTCCGCTTCGACGGCGTGGACGAGGTGATCGAGATGGCGAACGACACCGAGTTCGGTCTCGCCGCCTATTTCTTCGCGAACGATGTCCGCCGGATCTGGAAGGTCGCGGAAGCGCTGGAATACGGCATGGTCGGCATGAACACCGGCCTGATCTCGACCGAGGTGGCGCCCTTCGGTGGCGTCAAGCAGTCGGGCGTGGGCCGGGAAGGCTCAAAATACGGCCTCGATGACTTCACCGAGATGAAATATCTCTGCCTCGGCGGCGTGCCGGCCTGACGGCGGCGCCCCGTCGCTTGCGCGCTTGAGAGCCTTGCCAGGAACCTATGGGGTGGCCATAGGGTAGGCTACCATACCGCCACGCGCGACCTGTCGATTCGTTCGACGGAAGTCATTCGTGCGCGAAGCTGTTGGGGGTTCCGAAATGACGAGGGGATGGCGGATGACGCCGTTGAGCCGGGGCGGGGCAGCGATCGGCTGTCTCCTGCTTCTCGCTCTGCATGTTTCGTCGGTGCAGGCGGGTGATCTTGCCGCGTCGAGCCGCGAGTTCGTGCAGAAGTTCTACGAAGCCTATGTGCCGAAGGCCCTCGCCGGGCAGCCGGTTCCGCCTTGGCGGCTTGCCGTCGACAAGATGAGCGCCGACTTCGATGGTGAGCTCGTCCAGGCCCTGAAGGACGACCTGGCCGCGCAGGCGCAGGCCAAGGGAGACGATATCGTCGGGCTGGATTTCGATCCCTTCCTGGATACCCAGGATCCCGCGAAGCGCTATGAAGTCGGTTCTGCCCGGCAAGAGGGCAAGGACTACCTGGTCGATGTCTATGCGGTGACGTCCGGTAAGCGATCGGAAACGCCCAGCGTCGTTCCGGAACTTGCGTACGAGAACGGCCATTGGCGCTTTGTGAATTTCCGCTATCCCGAGGGCGGCGATCTTCTGACGCTGCTCAAGCAGATGAAGGCGGATCGGGAAAGCCAGCAGAACTAGGAGCGGTCAGCCAGCCTGCGGCCTAGAGCTGTCCCGCCAGCGCCGCGGCCGTCTCCTTGCCGGTGACGACCGGTACGATCTCGAATTCCACCAAATGCGACCATTCGGCGGCCCAGCGCTGGAGCAGGGTGAGGTCGTCGCATTCCATGAGCTGGAAGCAGCGGCCATTGTCGGCCGTCACCCAGCTCCCGACGAAGGCGAGGCCGTCGGGCGTCATCCGGCCCTTGTCGCGGAACTGGCGATAGACGGCCTTGATGTCCTGGCCGCGGAATTTCTCGATCACCATGAACAGCATCGGGGCTCCTTCCGCTTCGCGGATCAGGGGGGCGTCGCGGCCGGCGGGTTCCAGGTGATGGACGGCTGGCCGTTTCCCGCCGCGGCGATGGCGGCGGCGAAGAAATCCTCGACCTCGCGCACGGCGCCGACCGTCTTGTAGAGCGCGCCCGCCCGCTCGCGGATCCTGCGGCGCATCGCTTCGCGGAAATCATCGTCCTTCGCGGTGCGCAGCGCCAGGGCCACGTAATCCTCATGGCCGCGCGCGACTAGCTCCGTCACGCCCATGCGGCGGTAGAAGCCGCTGGTGATGCGGCTGCGCATGAAGGGGCCGGGCCAGGTGACGATGGGGGCACCGGTATGGAAAATGTCGAGGCTGGTGCGGCCGCCGCCGAAATAGATCGGGTCGAGCTGGCAATCGACCACCGGCCCCAGCGCCGTGAAATCGGCGATCTCGTAGCGCGGCAGGAACAGGATGCGGCGCGCCAGCCGCTCGTCGCCCGCCGCCACGCGCTGCTTCAGCACCTCGTCCCAGTTGACGCTGTGGCCGCTGGCGAAAAGCAGCCAGCCTTCGGGGTCCTCCTGCAGGATGCGCCGCAACAGCGGGTCGTAGCCCGGATGGATCTTGAACAGGCTCATCGGGCAGAGATAGAGCCGGCCTGTTTCCGGCAGCCCGAGCTCGGCGCGGCTCCGGGCCGGCGGGTTCCAGACGCGCGGCTCGTAATGGATCGGCGGCGCGGCGAGCCGCACCAGCCGCTCGGTGTAGTGGTCATCGGCCTCGGCCGGCTCCCACACCGCCGAGGACATCCAGTAATCCGCGTTCGGGATGCCGGTGGTGTCGGGATGGCCCCAGCCCACGACCTGCACCGGGGCGAGGCGCGCGAACAGCAGGAAGTAGGTGAGCGGCGCCATCCCGATATCGGGATAGTAGAGGAGGTCGCATTGGGCGGCCGCGATCCGTGCCCGGGCTTCCGCGAGGTTCGACGGGAGAGTGATGTCCTGGTCGGCGCAGGCGCTGAACTTCGCCTGGGTGGCCGAAGGCGAGGGCGGGGCCGTGCGCAGCAGCACCAGCTCGAACCGGCTGCGGTCGAACTGCTGCAGCAACCCCAGCGTGACGAAGCCGACGGTATGGGCGTTGAGGTTGGTCGAGACCACGCCGATCCGGGGCCGTGAACGGGGGCGCCAGTCCCGGAGATGCGGGGCCTCGCTGCCGAGGGCCGGGCAGGCGTCGAGATAGAGCGCCGCGAGCTGGCGCTGCAGGGGCAGGTCGTCGCGGCCGTGATAGGCGAGATAGAAGGCGACGCAGTCGGCGACCTCGACATTGGGATCCCGTAGCTGCGGATGGCGTTGCGCGAGGGCCGCCAGCCGGTCGCCATAGCGCCGACGCGTCTCGTCGATATCGGCAAGGCTGCGCATCAGCGGGCGCAGCAGCGTGGCGCGCCTGATCTCGGTGCCCCAGTCCGGCGCCAGGCTCAGCACGCGTCCGAGCGCCGCGTCGGCCTCCTCCATATGGCCGTCGACCGCCAGTGTCTTGGCGAGGCCGCGATGGCTCTCGGGATCGCGCGGCCGCAGCGCCGCCACCCGGCGCCAGGCGGCGATCGCCGCCGCATAGTCCCGCTCGTTGAAATGGATGCCCGCAAGCGCCCGCTCGGCCTCGACATGGTCCGGCTTGATCGCCAGCGCACGCTGGGCCGCGCCGATCGCCTCGGCTGGCCGATGTATCCCGGCGAGCGCCAGGGCGAGCTGGTACCAGGCCTCGGCGTCCTGCGGATGGCTCGCGAGATAGGGCTCGAGAAATCCTGCCGAGCGTTCGGGTTGGCCGCTCTCGCGCAAGGCTCGCGCCAGGTAGATGATCGCCTCGCGGCTGTCGGGTGCCGCCTGATGCGCGACCTCGAGATGGGGGATGGCCTCCCCGAAGCGCTTGCCCTGCGCCAGGAGCGCGCCCAGGTTCCGGTTCGCCTCGGCATGGTCGGGCCGGAGCTCGACGGCGCGGGTCAGGGCCTCGATGGCGGGCCGGGTCTCTCCCAGCATCGTGCGGGCGACGCCCAGCAGATGCCAGGCCTCGAAATCGGCGGGATCGGCCGCGAGCCGCGCGCGGCAGATCGCGGCCGTCTCGGCCGGTCGGCCGGACCGCAGATGGCCGATGGCCAGATCGAGGCCGGGTGTCGTCTGCTCCCCCATGGCGGGAGCTTAGCCCCGAAAGCTTAACGGACCTATGGGCGGCGTCAGGACGGCGCCCATAGGTCCGCAGGAGCCGGGCGGCCTCAGCCGTTCCAGAGCTTCTCGCGCTTGAGCTCGTCCATGGCGAGGGTGGCGGACTGGCGGATGATCTCCACCAGGTCGTCGACCTGCGCCTTGGTCATGGTGAGCGGCGGCGACATCACGTTGAGATGGCCGATCGGGCGGATGATGGCGCCGCGTTCCTGGGCGAGCCGCGAGATGCGGTTGCCGATGGCGGCCTCGGGCGGCAGCAGCGCCTTGGTCTTCCGGTCGGCGACGAATTCGACGCAGAGCATGAAATGGCTGCCGCGCACGTCGCCCACGATCGGCAGGTCGTAGAGGCTCTCGAGCCGCTTCTTGAAATAGGGCCCGACCTCGCGCACATGGCCGCAGATATCCTCGCGTTCCATGATCTCGATGTTCTTGAGCCCCGCCGCGCAGGCGATCGGATGGCCGGAATAGGTGAAGCCGTTGGTGAGCATCGCGCCCTTCTCCTGGGGCACGCTGATCACGTCGTAGATCTCGTCCGACAGCAGGATGGCGCCGAGCGGTTGATAGCCCGAGGTGATGCCCTTGGCGGTGGTGATGACGTCCGGCTGCAGGTCGAAATTATCCTTCGAGGCGAAGAAATGGCCGAGGCGGCCGAAGCCCGTCACCACCTCGTCGGAGATGTATTTCACCTCGTATTTGGCGCAGACCTCCTTAGCGCGTTTGTGATAACCGGGCGGGGGCACGATCACGCCGCCCGCGCCCATGATCGGCTCGGCGAAGAACATGGCGACGTTCTCCGGCCCCAGCTCGAGGATCTTGTTCTCGAGATCGGCGATGCACTGGTCGCCGAATTCCTCGACCGTCATGCCCTCGGGCCGGCGATAGGGGTTGGGGCAGGGGATGTGGTGGACCAGATCCTCGATCGTGTCGAAGCCGATCTTGTCGAACGCCACGCCGGTGATGGTCGCCGTGAGCAGCGTCGAGCCGTGATAGCCGTCGGTCCGGGCGATGATCTTCTTCTTCGATTTCTTGCCGAGGCGGTTGAAGTAGAAGGCGATGAACCGGGCGATAGCGTCGTTCGATTCCGAGCCGCCGGTCGTGTAGAAGACATGGTTCAGCGGTCCGGGGGCGAGCTGCGCCAGCTTCGCCGCCAGCTCGGCCGCGGGCGGCGTCGTCAGGTGGGTGAAGGTCGAGTAGTAGCAGATGCGCCGCGCCTGCTCGGCCAGCGCCTGGGCCATCTCCTCGCGGCCATAGCCGATATTGACGCACCAGAGCCCGCCGATGCCGTCGATATAGCGCTTGCCGTCGGCGTCGAACACATAGATGCCGTCGCCTTCGGCGATGACATCGGAGCCGGTCTCCTTGAAGGTCGAGAAATCGGTCCAGGGGTGGACATAGTGATCCCGGTCCATCCGCCAGAGGGCTTTGCTGTCATATTTCAGGTTGCGCATGGGTCGTTTCCTCCGTGCTGCGATCAGGGGATCACAGCCATCCCTTCTTCTTTACGTCGGTGAGCGTCAGGTCGAGCGCCTTGCGGGTGAGCTCCATGAACTCGTCCACATGGGCGGCCGTCCAGAGCAGCGGCGGCGAGAGCAGCATGGTATCGCGCGTGGCGCGCATCACCAGGCCGTTGGCGAAGCAATGATCGCGGCAGATGGTGCCGACCTCGCCGACCGGCTTGAAGAACTGCCGCTTGGCCTTGTCCTTGACCAGCTCGATCGCGCCGATGAAGCCCAGCGTGCGGACCTCGCCCACCAGCGGATGGTCCTTCAGTTCCTGGAGCCGCTTGGCGAGATAGGGGCCGGTCTCGTTATGGACGCGGGTCACGAGCCCTTCCTCGCGCAGGAGGCGGATATTCTCGATCGCGACCGCGCAGGAGACGGGGTGACCGGAATAGGTATAGCCGTGATTGAATTCGCCGCCCTTGTCGCCGGCGATCACGTCGGCCACGCGTTTTCCCACCATGACGGCCGAAAGCGGCAGATAGCCCGAGGTCAGGCCCTTGGCCAGCGTCATGAAGTCGGGCTCGATCTTGAAATGCTCGGAGGCGAACCAGTAGCCGGTGCGCCCGAAGCCGCAGATCACCTCGTCGGCGATGACGAGCAGATCGTACTGCTTGCAGATGCGCTGAATCTCGGGCCAGTAGGTCTCGGGCGGGATGATCACGCCGCCGGCGCCCTGGATCGGCTCGCCGACGAAGGCGGCGCAGTTCTCGGGCCCCAGCTCCAGGATCTTGTCCTCGAGCGCCTTGGCCGCCTTGCGGCCGAACTCGGCGGGGCTGAGATCGCCGCCCTCGCCATACCAATAGGGCTGCTGGATATGGACGAAGCCCGGCAGCGGCAGGTCGGCGATGGCGTGCATATAGGTCATGCCGCCCATCGAGGCCGCGGCCATGGTCGAGCCGTGATAGCCGTTATGGCGCCCGATGATGGTCTTCTTGGTCTTCTTGCCCATCAGGTTCCAGTAATGGCGCGCCATCCGGGCGATGGTGTCGTTGGCATCCGAGCCGGACAGGCCGTAGAAGACGCGGTCGAGGCCCTTGGGCGTGATGTCGGCGAGGATCTTCGAGAGCTCGGCCGCGGGCGGCGTCGTGGTCTTGAAGAAGGTGTTGTAGTAGGGCAGCTCGATCATCTGGTCATAGGCGACCTTGGCCAGCTCCTTGCGGCCATAGCCGAGATTGACGCACCAGAGGCCGGCGAAGGCGTCGAGCAGCCGGCGCCCGTCGGAATCGAACAGATAGGTGCCCTCCGCCCGCGCGATGACGCGCACGCCGTGGCCGGGCAGCGCATGCTGGTCGGTGAAGGGATGGAGGTGATGCGCCAGATCCTGCGCCTGCCATTCGGCGGTGGAGTTGCGGCGTGCGGCCTGAGCCATGGGGTGAATCCTTCCAGGAGCGATCGGTTGCAAGCATAGGGAGAGCGGCCGCCGCCTGCGAAAAGGCAAGGGCAGGGCGCGGCCGGAGCCGGACGTCCGGGTCTAATGCCTTATGGGTTGAAGCCGATGCGGGCGCAGAGGATGAGCAGCTCCGTCTGCCGCGAGCGCGCCGTGTCTTCGCCGGCGCGGCGGGGTCTGACGGAGCGGGCGCCCGACCGGCCCTCGGGGCCGACCGGCCCCGCGACGGGGCGGATCGTTTCCTGCATCGCTGGCGGGGAGCCTAGCATGGGGCCTTTGCGGCGGGAAGCGGCCGGCCATGCAGGCCGGGCGGGTCTGGCTATGCTATAGGTGCAACGACCTTCGAGACCGGTCCCGCGAGGCCGGGAGGCTGAAAGAATTCACAGGCGCTTCTTCCGCGCGGCGCCATGGAACCGTCATGAAATCCACGTTCGGGCTGATCCTGATGGCCCTGGCCGTCCTGTCGGGCCTCGCGGCCCTGATCGGCTTCCTCTTCGCGCTGGTCTTTTCCGACATCCGCACGCTGGGCGCGGGCGGCAGCGGCGGCCTCAGCGACGATGCGCTCATCCTCATTGCCGGCTTCGCCGTTGCGAGCCTGCTGCTCTGGTGGGGCGGGCGCAGCCTGCGCCGAGCGACAAAGTCCTGACTCGAGAGACCCTAAAGGCGGCATCGGTGGGCGAGGCGGAAGGATCGCCCATCATCGTCATTTCCGCTTTCGCGGGGATGACGACTGGGGTCAAAATCACACGTTCAACAACAGATGCTCGCGTTCCCAGGAGCTGATCACGCGCGAATTGGCTTCGAGCTCGGCGCGTTTCACGAAATCGACCGCCTGGCAGAAGCGCTCGCCCAGGATCGGCTTGATCTGCCGGCAGGCGTTGAAGCGGTTGAGCGCGTCATAGAGCGTGCGCGGCAGGGTGTGGGCGAGGCGATAGGCCGAGCCCTCGACCTGCTTGGTGGGCTTCAAGCGCTCGATCATGCCGAGATAGCCGCTGGCGAGCGAGGCCGCGATCGCGAGATAGGGGTTGGCGTCGGCGCCGGCGAGCCGGTTCTCGATGCGCCGGCCCGCGGCGCTCGAGATCGGCACGCGCAGGCCGACCGAACGGTTGTCCACGCCCCAATGGACGTTGATGGGGGCGTCGAGATAGGGCTGCAGCCGGCGATAGGAGTTCACGTTGGGAGCCAGCAGCGGCATCACCTGCGGCAGGTAGCGCTGCAGCCCCGCCACATGCGAGCGGAACAGGGCACTGTCGCTGCCGTCGCGATGGGAGAAGAGATTCCGGCCCGAGCGCTTGTCCACCACCGACTGGTGGATATGCATCGAGCTGCCGGGCTCGTTCGCCAGGGGCTTCGCCATGAAGGTGGCATAGACATTGTGGCGCATGGCGGCGTGGCGGACCGTGCGCTTGAACAGGAAGGCCTGGTCGGCGAGCCAGAGCGGATCGCCATGGTTGAAGTTGATCTCCATCTGCGCCGCACCGGCCTCGTGCGTCAGCGTGTCGATGTCGAGGCCCATGGTCTCGCAGAAGTCGTACACATCCTCGAAGATGGGATCGAACTCGTTGGTGGCGTCGATGCCGTAGGATTGCCGCCCGGTCTCGGGCCGGCCCGAAGCGCCGATCGGCGGCTGCAGCGGCAGGTCGGGGTCGGTGTTGACCTGGACCAGGAAGAATTCCAGCTCGGGCGCCACGACGGGCCGCCAGTTGCGCTCGTCATAGAGCTCGAGCACGCGCTTCAGCACATAGCGCGAGGCGATGTCGACCGGCTTGTCCTCGGCATAATAGGCGTCGTTGATGACCTGCGCCGTCGGCTCCTTGTACCAGGGGACGAGCGAGATCGTGTCGGGATCCGGGCGCAGATAGATGTCCGGATCCTGGTCCGTCGCCATCGAGTTCTCGTCGTCGTCCGGATATTCGCCGGTGACGGTCTGCAGATAGATGCTCTCGGGCAGGCGCAGATTGTCGTCGCGCGTGCTCTTGATGAACTTTTTCGCGGGCAGGATCTTGCCGCGGGCGATGCCCGACATGTCGGCAACGAGGCATTCGACCTCGTCGATCTTGCGCTCGGCGAGAAATTCTTCCAATTGTTTCATGATACTACCGGGATTGGCCGAATTCGGCGGGCGTCAGGATGGCATGGCCCCGGACGCGAAGGCAAGGCGGGCGCGGATAGGAACAAAAACCGCGACAGAAAGGGACTTGACCTTGTGGATTTCCGCGGCCTTGCCGCCGGCTTTACGCTAGCGGCGCGACAAGCTGCGCGACGGGCCCGCGATCAGGCTCGCCGAGAGGATCGCGAGGCCGAGCCAGAACAGTGCCGGCGAATAGCGCGCGACACCGAAGGGATGGCGCGCGCCGCAGAGCGACATCACCAATTCGCAGATGTCGGTCTTGTTGACGATGCAGGCGGCGGCACCGCCGAAGGTCAGGTAGCCATATTCGATCACCTGGCGGAAGATCAGCCACCACCAGCCGGTCGCGGCCAGGAGGGCGGCCAGGCCGAGACCGGCGAGGAGCACCACCAGGATCCGGCGATGGCGTCCGGTCATGATCCCTCCGCCTTGCCGATGATGCCGGCGTCCTGCGCGACGGCGCCGACGCCGAGCGTGGCGAGGATTTCCTGCCGCAGCGCGCTCAACGAGGGATCGTCGCGCCGCCTCGGGTAGGGACGGTCGATCGCCACCTTCCGTACGATATGCGCCGGCCGGTCGCTCAGCAGGATGATCCGAGAGGCGAGCAGCAGGGCTTCCTCGATGTCGTGCGTGACGAGGAGGGCGGTGAAGCCGGCGCGCTGCCAGAGCGCCTCGATCTCGCCCTGCATGGTCATGCGCGTCAGCGCGTCGAGCTTGCCCAGGGGCTCGTCGAGCAGCAGGACCCGTGGGTCGTTGACGAGCGCGCGGGCCAGGGCCGCGCGCTGGGCCATGCCGCCCGAGAGCTGATGGGGATAGGCCGATGCGAAGGCCTCGAGCCGCACCAGCGAGATCGTGTCGTCGACGCGCTGCCACTGCGCCGGCAGCAGACGGCGGGCCTCGAGACCCAGCGCGACATTCTTGCGGACCGAGCGCCAGGGATAGAGCGTGGGGTCCTGGAACACCAGGATCCGCGACGGGTCCGGCTTGGCCACCGGCTCGCCATCGACGAGGATCTGGCCGGCGCGCGGCCGTTCCAGCCCCGCGATCAGCCGCAGCAGCGTCGATTTCCCGCAACCCGAGGCGCCGAGGATCGCGACGAACTCGCCCGGCTTCACCTCGAGCGTGAGGCGGTCGAGCACGGCGACATGGCCCCGGTCGAGGTCATAGCCATGCGAGACCTCTCGCAGCGAGATCGCCTGGCCGGGATTGCCGGCCAATATCGCTCGGCCGGCCGCTACCACCGCACCACCCCGCGCTGCCAGGAGAGGGTCCGGTCGCGGACCAGGAACAGCAGCTTCACCAGGCCGGAGCAGAGCAGCGCCATGATGATCAGCGTCGCATGGACATTGGCGTAGGCGGCCCAGCCGGTGGCCCATTGGATATACCAGCCGAGCCCCGCCTTCACGCCCAGGAGCTCGGCCACCACCAGCACGGCGAAGGAGCTGTAGAGCCCCATGAACAGCCCGACGAAGACATGCGGCATCGCCGCCGGCACCGCGACCTTGAGGATCAGGAACCGGTTGCTGGCGCCCAGCGTGCGGGCCACGTCGTAATAGGCATTGCCGACCGAGGCGATGCCCGACCAGGTGAGGATCGTGACCGGGATGCCCGAGGCCAGCGCGATCAGGAACACGCTGCCGCTGAAAGTGGTCGGGAAGACGAAGAAGACGATCGGGATCCAGGCATTGGCCGGCACCGGCCCGATCAGCTTCAGCACCGGCTGGATCCAGTAGGCGGCGAGGCGCGACCAGCCGATGGCGGTGCCGAGCAGGAAGCCGAGGGTCACGCCGAAGAAGTAGCCCGTGCCCCAGAGGAACAGCGAGCGCCAGACGCATTCGAGCAGGCGCGGCCAATCCTCGATGAAGACATCGACGATGCCCTGGGGCGGCGCGAAGAAGGGCCGGGGCAGCCAGCCGAACTTGGCGGTCGCGACCTGCCAGAGTGCGAAGCCCAGCCCCAGCGCCAGGAGCCAGGGCCCCCAATAGCGCAGCCGCCGGCCTGGAAGCGGGAGCCAGGGCGAGAGCGCGCCGAGCAGCAGGAGCCAAGCGCCGACCGCGGTCTCGGCGATCGCAACCTGATGCGTGCTCTCCCAGTCATGGAGATCCGGCCAGGCGACCGTGACGGCCGCCGCCAGCAGCCAGGCCAGCCCGGCGACAGCGCCCAGCCACCAGGTGCCTCCTTGCCGCGCGGATGCCCGGGACGCCGCATTGAGTGTCGATGCGCCGCCCCAGGGCTTGTCCGCGGTGGCCTCGCTCATCGCGGGAGCGGATCAGGCCAGGACGTTGAAGGTGATGTCCGAAGCGAAGGCCGCGGAGTCGAGCGAAGGCTTGAACACCTTGACCAGCTTCAGGTCGTCGACCGCGAGCTTGATCTCGGCGGTCAAAGGCGCCCCGGCCGGATGATGGTGATAGGGTAGCGCGCTCAGCATCTCGGTCAGGTCGTCCACGGAGACCGAGGGCTTGAACTCGTCGTAATAGTTCTGCGCGATCTCGCGGGGATGCGCGGCCGTGTATTCATGGACCTCCAGCACGGCCTCGACCAGCTTGCGCACCGCCGGCAGATCGTTCTTGAGCAGCGGGCCGCCGGCACCGACCACGCAGCAGGTGCGGTCGGCATAGACGCCCGACTGCGTGTTCGCGATCTCGATCAGGTGGTTCTGCTTCTTGAAGCGGTAGGTCTCCGGATCGAGATGGGCCACCGCCTGGGCTTCGCCCTTCTCGACGGCGGTGCCGAGGAGATCGGCCGGGAACACCTTCCACTCGACCTCCTTGTCGGGGTCGATGCCGGCCTTGGCGAGCGTCACGACGAAGGCGTCGCGCGCCGGGCTCGCGAGGTCGGAGACCGCCACGATCTTGCCCTTGAGGTCCTCGACCTTGGCGATGCCGGCGTCGGGGGCGGCCAGCAGGCGCATGCAGCCGCTATGGGTGCCGGCGATGAGCTTGACGTCGAAGCCCTGCTCCAGCGGCTTGAGCCAGGAGAGCAGCAGTCCGATTCCGGCATCGGCCTTGCCGGTGGCGATGGATTCGAGGAGCTGCTGGGTCGAGCCGCTGAAATTGATCAGCTCCACATCGAGCCCGTGCTTGGCGAAGATGCCCTTGGACTGGGCGAAGGCGAGGGGCGAGTGGCAGGCGGCGCCCTGCGCCCAGGCGACCTTGAGCTTGGTCGGCTCCTCCGCATCGGCCGAGTCCAGGAGGCCGCGCCCGGCGAAGGCGAGCGACGCGGCGGCACCCGTCGCCCCCGCATATTGCAGCAGCCGCCGCCGCGAGACATCGGAAGCCCGTTTGTTCGTCGCCTCGGTCATCTCTTCCTCCCTTGCTGGCGCGCGGGGACCGCGCGCCCTTGTTGGCTGGATCCTTATTCCGCCGCCTTCGCCACCGGGCCGGTACCGGCGGCGCGGCCCGCCGCGTCGAGGGCCTGGCGGATGTCGGCGATGATGTCGTCCACATGCTCGATGCCGACCGAGAGCCGCACATAACCGGGCGTGACCCCGGCCGCGAGCTGCTCCTCGGGCGAGAGCTGCTGGTGGGTGGTCGAGGCCGGATGGATCGCCAGCGACCGCGCGTCGCCGATATTGGCGACGTGATAGAGAAGCTTGAGCGCATCGATGAAGCGCCGGCCGGCCTCGACGCCGCCGCGGAGCTCGAAGCCCACCAGTCCGCCATAGCCGCCCTTGAGATATTTGTCCGCGCGCTCGCGCAGCCTGCCGCTCTGGAGGCCCGGGAAGATCACGTTCTCGACCTGCTCGTGATTGGTCAGGAAGTTGGCGACCTTGACCGCGTTCTCGTTGTGCCGCTGCACGCGCAAGGGCAGCGTCTCCAGCCCCTGGATGAATTGCCAGGCGTTGAAGGGCGAGACCGCCGCGCCGAGATCGCGCAGGAGCTTCACCCGCACACGCAGCAGGAAAGCGATCGGCCCCAGCGGCTTGGCGGCCTCGGTCCAGATCGCGCCGTGGTAGGCGGGATCGGGCTGGGTCAGCAGCGGGAAGCGCTCGGCATGCTGTTCCCACGGGAAATTGCCGCCGTCGATCAGCACGCCGCCGATCGAGGTGCCGTGGCCGCCGATATATTTCGTGCTGGAATGCACCACCACGGCGGCGCCATGCTCGAACGGCCGCGCAATCAGCGGCGCCGCGGTGTTATCGACGATCAGCGGCACGCCCAGCGAACGCCCGATATCGGCGACTTCCTTGATCGCCAGCACATGCAGCTTGGGATTGGGCAGCGTCTCGGCGTAATAGGCGCGGGTCTTGGCGTCGGTCGCGCGGCGGAAATTCTCCGGGTCCGACGGGTCGACGAAGCGGGCCTCGATCCCGAATTGCCTCAGCGTCTGCGAGAAGAGCGTGACCGTGCCGCCATAGAGGTCGGTCGAGACGACGATATTGTCGCCGGCCTGGGCGAGGTTCAGCACCGCATAGGCCGAGGCCGCCTGGCCGGAGGCGACGGCGAGCGCCGCGGCACCGCCCTCGATCGCGGCGATGCGCTGCTCGAAGGCGTCCTGGGTCGGGTTCTGGACGCGGGTGTAGATGTTCCCGAGCTCCTCGAGCGCGAACAGGCGCGAGGCGTGGTCGGTGTTCTGGAACTGGTAGGAGGTCGTCTGGTAGAGCGGCACCGCGACGGCGCCGGAGACGGGATCGGCCCGATAGGTGCCGCCATGGAGCGCCAGGGTCTCGAAGTTCCGGGAATCGGTGGTCATGACGGCATCTCCTGTTGCCAAGCCGGGAAGGGCGGTGGGCGGTTCAGTAGGCGGAAGCTTTGGGCAGGTCGCCCTGCCGGTCCTTGGGATCGAGCAGGTCCCAGTGATGGCGCCGCGCCACATCGGGATGGGAGCGCAGCCGGCTCTTGAGGAAGTTCTTCGCCACTTCCTGGAAGAGCGGATTGAGCGGGTCCTGGGTCAGGCCGCGCGCCCGGGCGGCGAGCTCGGGCGGCAGGGTCAGGAGGGGCACGGTCGAATCCATCCGGGCGCCGAGGAAGAAGGCGACCGAGAGACGGTCCTTGCCCGCCGGGGGCGAGACGACGCGATGCTGGTTGGCGCGCAGATAGCCGCCGGTCGCCATCTCCAGGAGCTCGCCGACATTGATGATGAAAGTTCCCGGTACGGGCGGCGCGTCGATCCAGCCCTGCCCGGTCTCGACCTGCAGCCCCGGCTCGGTGTCCTGCAGCAGTACCGTGACGAAGCCGCTGTCCTTGTGGGCGCCGACCCCCTGGTCGCCTTCGCCTTCCGCGCGGCCGGGATAGCGGATGATCTTCAGGAGCTGGTTGGGTGCCGGCGTATAGATCGGCTCGAACACGTCGTCGGGCTGGCCGAGCGAGGCCGCGAAGGCGCGCGTCACCCGGATTCCGAGCGCCGTCGCTTCCGCCTGGTAGCGCAGCAACGGCGCCTTGAGCCCGGGCAGGGCCGCGGGCCACTGGTTGGGGCCCTGGAGCCGGGTCCAGGGCGGCGCCGAGCGATCGAAGGGGAGGGCTTCGCGCTCGGCGCCGATATCGATCTGCTCGCGCCAGTCCGGCAGCCCGCGCGTGTGCTCGAGCCCGGCGCGGTTATAGCCGCGGAAATGCGGCGAGTTGACCATCTCGATCGACAGCTTGTCCGCTTCCGGCAGATCGAAGAAACGCCGCGAGAGCGTCAGCACCTCATTGATCAGGCTGGGCGAAATGCCGTGCCCGGTCAGGTAGAAGAAGCCGAGCTCGCGGGCGGTCTCGCGCAGCTCCTCGAGGAAGGCCTGTCGCTCCGACGGCCCGGCATCGAGCCGGGCGAGGTCGAGCGTCGGCAGCGTCTGTTTTGGCGGGATAATGCCCATGACCGGTTCCCGGCCCGACGAGCGGCCGGCGGCCGCCACCATCGGGGGTTGTTCATGGGGCCGAGCATGAAATCCCGGCGGCGGCGCAGACAAACGATGAAAACTGAGCGGAGGCTTTAGCCGCGCTTATGGCCTGGCTCGGGTCCCGGCGGGCCGGCAACCGCGCGCTGAAAAACCCGGCCAAATCGAAGCCGCTAGCGCGCTGCTTGGAATGCCACCTTGTCGCTCGTCACCAGCTCGACGAACCCGCCGCCGAGCGTGTTGTTGTGGTGTGCGACAATGCGCTCGGCCGGGAGCTCGGTGCTGTCGAAGGTGGAATGGGCATCGGCGACCAGGGCGACCTTGTAGCCCAGCCCCACCGCGACGCGGCAGGCGGTGTCGACGCAATATTCCGTCTGCAGCCCGGCGATGATCAGCCGGTCGATGCCGGCCTGCTGCAGCCGGGCATGGAAGTCGGTGTCCTGGAAGGCGTTGACGCGGCGCTTCTCGATGACCGGCTCCCCGCCCCGGGGCGCCACCATCGGGTGATGGTCGAAACCCGGCGTGCCCTTGGCGAGCGGATCGCCGGGGCCGCCGTCATGCTGGACATGGAAGACCGGCGTGCCCGCGGCACGGGCACGGTCGAGCAGCCCCGCGATCCGCGACAGCACCACGTCGCCGCGATAGGGCGGTGGATCGCTCTCGAACATGCCGTTCTGGACATCGATGACCACGAGTGCCGTCGTCATGCCGACCTCCCTCGGTAGCGTAGCCTCTCTCAGGCGCTGAACGCCTGGATCCCCGTCTGGGCGCGGCCGAGGATGAGGGCATGGACGTCGTGCGTGCCCTCGTAGGTGTTGACCGCCTCGAGATTCATCACATGACGGATCACGTGGAACTCGTCCGAGATGCCGTTGCCGCCATGCATGTCGCGCGCGGTGCGGGCGATCTCGAGCGCCTTGCCGCAGGAATTGCGCTTGATGAGCGAGATCATCTCGGGCGCCGCCTTGCCCTCGTCCTTGAGCCGGCCGACGCGCAGACAGGCCTGCAGGCCCAGCGCGATCTCGGTCTGCATGTCGGCGAGCTTCTTCTGGACGAGCTGGTTGGCGGCGAGCGGCCGGCCGAACTGCTGGCGGTTGAGCGTGTAGTTGCGCGCGGCCTGCCAGCAGAACTCGGCGGCACCCAAGGCACCCCAGCCGATCCCGTAGCGCGCATTGTTGAGGCAGCCGAAGGGGCCCTTGAGGCCCGAGACGTTGGGCAGCAGGTTCTCCTCGGGCACGAACACGTCGGCCATCGCGATCTCGCCCGTGACCGAGGCCCGCAGCGAGAACTTGCCCTCGATCTTGGGCGTGGTCAGGCCCTTCATGCCGCGCTCGAGGATGAAGCCGCGGATCTGGCCGCTGTCGTCCTTGGCCCAGACCACCATCACGTCGGCGATCGGCGAATTGGTGATCCACATCTTGGCGCCCTTGAGGATGTAGCCGTCATCCACCTTGCGGGCGCGGGTGCGCATGCTGCCGGGATCGGAGCCGGCATCGGGCTCGGTCAGGCCGAAGCAGCCGACCAGCTCGCCCTTGGCGAGGCGCGGCAGGTATTTCTGGCGCTGCGTCTCGGTGCCGTAGGCATGGATCGGGTGCATGACGAGGCTCGACTGCACGCTCATGGCCGAGCGGTAGCCGGAATCGACCCGCTCCACCTCGCGCGCGATCAGGCCGTAGCTCACGTAATTCACGCCGGCGCAGCCATAGCCCTCGATGGTCGAGCCCAGCAGCCCCAGCTCGCCCAGCTCGTTCATGATCTCGCGGTCGAACCGCTCCTTGCGGTTGGCCTCGAGCACGCGCGGCATCAGCTTTTCCTGGCAATAGCCGCGCGCCGTGTCGCGGATCAGCCGTTCCTCCTCCGTCAGCTGCTCGTCGAACAGCAGCGGATCCTCCCACTGGAACTCGGGGCGATGCGACTTGGAGGAATGGGCTTTCTGCGTGGCGCCGGCGGCGGTCATCGCGGGTCTCCTGCGACGGTTCAGGGCTTGGAAACCGGTCTCTTAGCATGAGTTGGCGCCCCTGCCCATGCGGCCCGCAAGGGAAAAGGGGCGGGATCGCGCATCGCCGTGGAAACCGTTGGTTATGCAGCGATAACCGGCTTCAGGCAGCGCCGGCCTGGCGTTGCCGCTCGCGATAGCGCCGGACCTTGGCGCGCGAGCCGCAGACCTCCATCTCGCACCAGCGCCGGCGTCCGTTCTTGGTGAGGTCGAGGAAGACCCAGCCGCAATGCTGGCCGCCGCATTGCTTGACCCGGTCGAGCCCGCCACCCGCGAGGAGCTCGGCCGCGGAGCGCGCGATCGGCCAGAGCGGGCGATCGAGCGCCGGCTCGCTCTCCGACCAGTCCCAGGCGAAGCCGGATTCCGCCGCATGCAGTCTTGCCTGGCCCATCGCCCGGGATAGTTCCCGGTTGAGGATGGCGAGCGCGTCGGCCGGCAGCGGCTCATGATGGGCGAGGGCGGAGGCGATGCCATGGATGGCCTCGCGCAACGCGAGCCCCCGCTGCAGCACGCGCGCAGCGGCGGCCGGCTCGGCCTCGGCCCGCGCCGACAGGGTCCGGTGGAGGGGCGCGCTCAGCAGCCCGGCATGCTCGCCCCAGACCAGCAGCAGCTCGTAGCTGCGCAGATGCTCGAGATGATGGGGACTGCCGCGGCCGCTGCTGGTGTTGGCGAAATCGAGACAGGGTGCGCCGGCGATGAGGGCGAGGCTGCCGGCCCGGCTCGGCGGCTCATCCTCTCTTTTCGGTAAGGCTTCCCGGTGGCGTTGCATGACAGGTTGATACCGTCTAACGTGATTTAAACGGTAACATAACAGAGGCCGCGAAGGCGAGCCTCGATGGGCGCAGGGGCGGGCGCCAGGCGATGAACACCCGACGCATCGGGTACCGGACGATCTGGGCTCTCCTGTTCCTCGGGCCGCTGCTGGCGCTTTCGCTGCCGGGCATGGCGCGGGCCGAGGGCACGGCCATCTCCCACTGCCAGGACATGGTGCGCGCCTTCGACCGCTCGCCGCTCTCGATCAGCGTCGAAAGCGACGGCAAGGGGCTGGGCGAGGTGAACGTCGTCCGGATCGAGTGGCATTCGGAGTCCGGGGCGGAAAAGGACGGCTGGATCGTCTGCTATTTCCTGCCGCGCCATAGCGAGGAGGATGCCTGGCAGCTGCAGCAGCTCGACACCAGCCATTACGGGACGATGAGCCGCTACGAGATCCAGCAGCTCTTCAAGCTCGAGCATCTCGAGGACCTGATTCCGCCCGACGGCGCGCCGAAGGCGCCGCGCACGTCCCAGGCCACGGCGCTCTACTACCTCCAGCAGGGCATCAACGCGATCTCGCTGGGCTGCGTCTACGCGCTGATCGCGCTGGGATTCACGCTGGTCTACGGCATCACCCGCGCCATCAACTTCGCCTTCGGCGAGGTCTATATGCTGGGCGCCTATTTCATTCTGCTGAGCAACGCGGCGGCGCTCTATCTCCTCGGCCAGACCGGCACGGGCGTGCTGCTGTTGATTCTCGCCGGCGGCCTGGTCGTCTCGGCCGCCTATGGCTGGGCGATGGACCGCATGGTGTTCCGGCCCTTGCGCGGCGCGCCCCCGACCGTGCCGCTGATCGCGGCGATCGGCCTCTCGATCGTGCTCAAGGAATCGGTGCGGCTGCTCCAGGGCGCCAAGACCCGCTATCTCCTGGTCGAGGAGCTGCAGAGCTGGCCGCTCGTTACCGGCCATGGTTTCGACCTCTATCTCAACGAGGGCCATGCCATGGTCGCCGGCGCCACCGTGGCGATGCTGGCGCTGCTCTGGTGGATCAGCATGCGCACCCGTTTCGGCCGCCAGCAGCGGGCCTGCGCGCAGGACCCGGCGATGGCCCGGCTGCTGGGCGTCGATGTCGATCGTGTCATCGCCGCCACCTTCGTGATCGGCGGCACGCTGGCCGGGGCCGCGGGCCTCTTCGCCGGTGCCCAGTATGGGGTGATCAATTTCCACATGGGCACGCTGATCGCCTTCAAGGCGCTGACCGCGGCCCTGCTGGGCGGGATCGGCTCGCTGCCCGGCGCCGTGGTCGGCGGCATGCTGATCGCGCTCACGGAGACCTTCACCTCCGCACTGGTGGGCGGCGCCTGGAAGGATATCGCCGTCTTCACCGTGCTCGTGCTGGTGCTTTGGTTCAGGCCGGGCGGGTTGCTGGGCACCTTGAAGACGACGTCGGCGGACGAGCGGGTCTGACGGCCATGGCCCTTTGTCCTGCCGCGGTCGCCGATATCGGCTTCATTAACATCCCGGCTACGGGTTTTTCCGCGTGGTTGGCCGGTTGGTCCGGTCACCAATCTGCAAAAACCCGCTTGCTGGTCTTCCCGGCGCTGGGCTATAGGGGTCGAAAGGCCAAGCGCGGAACCAACCGCTGGCATAACGATCAAAACAGGGACCGGCTCGGGAACGAGCGTGAGGGGAGGCTTTCCGGCCAGGGCGCGGCTGTCCGCGCTCTTCAGCACTTTTTCGGGCGGCGACGCATGCCGCGCGCTTACGGCGCGTGGTGTGAGCGACGGCCGCCGGCTGTTGCCGGTGCCTCCTTCGCGGGTCGTCCGCGGGGAAGCAGCATGGAATATTTCCTTCAGCAGCTGATCAACGGCCTGACGCTGGGCGGCGTCTACGGGCTGATCGCGATCGGCTACACGATGGTGTACGGCATCATCGGCATGATCAATTTCGCCCATGGCGACATCTACATGATCGGCGCCTTCAACGCGCTGATCTGCTTCCTGGTGCTGGGCTATCTCGGCATCACCTGGGTGCCGCTGGCGCTCCTGATCGTGCTGATCGTCGCGGTGCTGCTGACGGCGGTCTATGGCTGGTCGGTCGAGCGCGTGGCCTACCGGCCCCTGCGCGGCTCGACGCGGCTGGCGCCGCTGATCTCCGCGATCGGCATGTCGATCTTCCTGCAGAACTTCGTGCTGCTGCTCCAGGGTGCCCGCGGCAAGCCGCTGACGCCGCCGCCGATCTCGGGCGGCTTCACGCTGATGGAGAAGGAAGGCTTCACCGTCGAGCTCAGCTACCTGCAGATCACGATCATGCTGATCACGGTGGCGCTGATGTTCGGCTTCACCATGCTGATCACCCGGACCTCCCTCGGCCGGCAGCAGCGCGCCTGCGAGCAGGACATGAAGATGGCCTCGCTCCTCGGCGTGAACATCAACCGCACCATCGCCACGACCTTCATCATCGGCGCGGCGCTCGCCGCCGTCGCCGGCCTGATGGTGACGCTCTATTACGGCGTGATCGATTTCTATATCGGCTTCGTCGCCGGCATCAAAGCCTTCACCGCGGCCGTGCTGGGCGGCATCGGCTCGATGCCGGGCGCCATGCTGGGCGGGCTCCTGATCGGCCTGATCGAGGTGTTCTGGTCGGCCTATTTCACCGTCGAGTACAAGGACGTCGCGGCCTTCACCGTGCTGGTCATGGTGCTGATCTTCCGCCCGACCGGCCTGCTCGGCCGACCCGAGATCGAGAAGGTCTGATCCCATGGCGGTCACGACCCAGAATCCTGCCGCGCTCGACATGCAGGAGATCCTGAAGAAAGCAGCCCTCGCCGCCGTCGTCACCTTCCTCCTGGCCTGCAGCATCGTCGGCATCGAGACCGTCAGCTCGACCGGCCAGCTCACCTTCGAGACGCGCTATACCGAGGTCTTCGTCGCCGTCATCGGCGTCTTCTTCGGCTCGATGGCCATCAGCCTGATGCGGGCCGGCCGCCCGATCCCGGCGCTGATCGGATCGGGCGTGGTGACGGTGGTGCTGGTGGCCTCGCTGATCCTCGAGGAGGATGTGGCGCTGGCCCATATGCTGCTGCCCTTCAAGTCGATCACGATCGACTGGGGTGCCGCCATCGTGCCGGCGGTCATCTGCATCCGCGCGGCGCAGATCGCCTGGCAGGCCCGCAACCGCGGCCGCGTCTCGGCGAAACCCACGGTCGCCCAGCAGATGGGGGCCGCGGTCCGCCAGCTCGTGCCGGTCATCGCCGTCATCCTGGTCATCTTCGCCATCGTGCTGCCCTGGCTGCCGATGGGCGCCTCCAAGCGCAAGGTCATCGACATCTGCACGCTGGTCGTGACCTACATCATGCTGGGCTGGGGCCTGAACATCGTGGTGGGCCTCGCCGGCCTGCTCGATCTGGGCTATGTCGCCTTCTACGCGGTCGGCGCCTACAGCTACGCCATGTTCGCGGCCGATTTCGGCTGGAGCTTCTGGCTCTGCCTGCCGATCGCCGGCATGCTCTCCGCCTCCTTCGGCCTGCTGCTGGGCTTCCCGGTCCTGCGCCTGCGCGGCGACTATCTCGCCATCGTGACGCTGGGCTTCGGCGAAATGATCCGCATCATCCTGATCAACTGGTGGTGGGTGACGGGCGGCCCCAACGGCATCAACAAGGTGGCCCGGCCCTCGTTCTTCGGCTTCACCTTCGAGCGGACCGCGCCCGACGGCGGCATGACGGTCTATGACCTCTTCAGCAAGCTGCTCGGCACCGAGGTCACCTACAATCCCTATTGGCGCATCGTCTTCCTCTATTATCTCATCCTCGCCTGCGCGCTGATCACCAACTTCTTCACGCTGCGCATCCGACGGCTGCCGCTGGGCCGCGCCTGGGAAGCCCTGCGCGAGGACGAGACCGCCTGCCGCGCGCTCGGCATCAATCCCACCAACACCAAGCTCACGGCCTTCGCTTGCGGCGCCATGTTCGCGGGCTTCGCAGGCTCCTTCTTCGCCGCGCGCCAGGGCTTCGTCAGCCCGGAGAGCTTCGTCTTCATCGAATCCGCGGTCATCCTCGCGATCGTCGTGCTGGGCGGCCTCGGCAGCCAAGTCGGCATCGTGCTGGCCGCGGCCGTTCTGATCGGCCTGCCCGAGCTGTTCCGCGAGCTCAAGGACTACCGCATGCTGGCCTTCGGCATCGGCATGGTGCTGATCATGATCTGGCGACCGGGCGGCCTGCTCGCCCATCGCGACCCGACCATCCGCCTGCATCCCAAGAATGCGGGCGGAGGAGGGGGCAAGCCATGAGCGCCGCGACGGCAACCCAGGCGGCGCCCCGGACGGCGGACGAGCCGCTGCTGCGGGTCGAGCATCTGACCATGCGCTTCGGCGGGCTGGTCGCGATCGACGACGTTTCGTTCGAAGCGAAACCCGAGCAGATCACGGCGATCATCGGTCCCAACGGCGCCGGCAAGACCACGGTCTTCAACTGCCTGACCGGCTTCTACAAGCCCACGGTCGGGCGGCTGACGCTCGCGGCGCCGCATGGCCGCTTCCTGCTGGAGCAGATCGACGGCTTCCGCATCGCCCAGCGCGCCAAGGTTGCGCGCACCTTCCAGAACATCCGCCTCTTTCCCGGCATGTCGGTGCTGGAGAACCTGATCGTCGCCCAGCACAACAAGCTGATGCGCGCCTCGGGTTTCAGCGTGACCGCGCTCCTCGGGCTCGGCGGCTACCGGCAGGCCGAGCGCCGGGCGGTGGAGCTGGCGAAGCATTGGCTCGAGAAGGTGGACCTGGTCGACAGCGCCGACAAGCCGGCGGGCGGCCTTCCCTATGGCGGCCAGCGCCGGCTCGAGATCGCGCGTGCCATGTGCACCGAGCCGGTGATCCTCTGCCTCGACGAGCCGGCGGCGGGTCTCAACGCCCATGAATCGGCCGAGCTCAACGAGCTGCTGCTCTGGATCCGCGCCGAGCACAAGATCGGCATCCTCCTGATCGAGCATGACATGAGCGTGGTGATGGAGATCTCGGACCACATCGTGGTGCTCGATTACGGCCGCAAGATCGCCGACGGCACGCCGGAGCAGATCCGCAAGGATCCCGCCGTCATCCGCGCCTATCTGGGCGAGGAGGAGGACGAGGCGCTGCCGAGCGAGGTGGCGCGGGATCTCGGGCTCCCGAAGAAATGAGGGCCCGGACGTGAGCGACATGCAGACGAAACCCGCGACCGCCGCCGCCCCCGCAACCGGGGCCACCATGCTGCAGATCCGGGGCATCCACACGTTTTACGGCCAGATCGAGGCCCTGAAGGGCGTCGATCTCGATGTGCGGCAGGGCGAGATCGTGACCCTGATCGGCTCCAACGGCGCCGGCAAATCCACGCTGTTGATGACGATCTGCGGCACGCCGGCGGCACGCGCGGGCAGCATCGTCTTCGAAGGCAAGGACATCACCCGCCTGCCGACCTTCCAGATCATGCGCCTCGGCATCGCGCAATCGCCGGAGGGCCGGCGCATCTTTCCGCGCATGACGGTGATGGAGAACCTCCAGATGGGGGCGCTCACCACCGACGAGGCCCACTTCGCGGGCGATCTCGAGCGCATCTTCACGCTGTTCCCGATCCTGAAGAAGCGCCAGGGCCAGCGCGGCGGCACGCTCTCGGGCGGCGAGCAGCAGATGCTGGCGATCGGACGGGCGCTGATGAGCCGGCCGCGCCTGCTGCTGCTGGACGAGCCCTCGCTGGGGCTGGCGCCGCTGATCGTGCGTCAGATCTTCGAGGTCATCCGCGACATCAACCGCACCGAGGGCATGACCGTCTTCCTGGTGGAGCAGAACGCCTATCACGCGCTGCGCCTCGCCCATCGCGGCTATGTGATGGTCAACGGCCAGATCACCATGTCGGGTAGCGGCCGCGAGCTCCTCGCCAACAGCGAGGTGCGGTCGGCCTATCTCGAAGGCGGGCATTGAGGACCTGAAGGAGCGGATCCATGGACTATATCCTCGGCGAATCCATCCCGGTCTTCATCGGCCTGACGGTCATCCTCTTCGGCGGGGCCTCGTTCCTGATGGGGCAGGCGCTGGGCGAAACCTGGCGGCCGGCCTGGCAGAACGTCACCTACGGCCTCCTGCTGACGGTGGCGGAGCGGCTGGCCGACAACTTCCTGTTCGCGGCCCGGATCGTCCCCTTGAGCTTCTCCGATCTCGGCCCGATCGTCGGCTATGTCAGCCACGCCATTGTGCTCTGCGGGATCGCCCTGATCGCCCACCGGCTGACCCGGGCGCGCAAGATGGTGACCCAGTATCCCTGGCTCTATGCCCGGGCCGGGCTTTTCGGCTGGAAGGAAATCTCCTGAGGGGCCAGGGCCTTGGGTTCCTCCCTTCGGATGACCCGAAACGAATTGCCGCGCCTATGGCGGGTGGTAGAATGTCATCAACCTGCAAGGTATGCGGCGATAACGAAAGTTTTCCAGAGGGCTGCCGGCGCTCAAAGCCGGAGCCCATCACTGCAACAGGGAGACGATTGATGCGTAAATTTGCACTACCGCTGCTGGCGGCTGCGGCCGTCGCGGCGTCGCTGTCGGTGACGCCCGCGCGCGCGGACGACCTCACCATCGGCGTGGCCGGCCCGATCACCGGCGACCTGGCGGAGTTCGGCGCGCAGCTGAAGCGCGGCGCCGAGAAGGCCGTGGCGGACATCAACGCCGCGGGCGGCGTGCTGGGCAAGCAGCTCAAGCTCGAAGTCGGCGACGATGCCTGCGATCCGAAGCAGGCGGTCGCGGTCGCCAACGACCTCGTGTCGAAGGGCGTCGTGTTCGTCGCCGGTCACTTCTGCTCCGGTTCGTCGATCCCGGCTTCGGCCGTCTATCACGAGGAAGGCATCCTGCAGATCACGCCGGCCTCGACCAACCCGAAGTTCACCGAGGACGCCGCTGCCTCCGGTTGGGACACGCTGTTCCGCACCTGCGGCCGCGACGACCAGCAGGGCTCCTTCGCGGGCGCCTGGCTCGCCGCGCACTTCAAGGGCAAGAACATCGCCATCGTCGACGACAAGTCGGCCTATGGTAAGGGCCTCGCCGATCTGACCCGCGATGCGCTGAACAAGGCCGGCGTGAAGGAAGTCCTCAACGAGAGCATCACCGCGGGCGAGCAGGACTACACGGCGCTCGTCAGCAAGCTCAAGGACGCCAAGGCCGACGTGATCTATTTCGGCGGCTATCACCCCGAGGCCGCTCTGATCGTGAAGCAGTCGCGCGAGCAGGGCCTGAAGGCGCCGCTGCTCTCGGGTGACTCGCTCAACACGCTCGAGTTCGCGACCCTCGCCGGCAAGGCCGCCGACGGCACGATGTTCACCAACGCCGCCGAGGCGCGCAACCTGCCGAGCGCCAAGGCCGTCGTGGAATCCTTCCGCAAGGACGGGTTCGAGCCCGAGGGCTACACCCTCTCCACCTATGCCGCGATCCAGATCTGGGCCGCAGCGGTGAAGAAGGCCGGCACCACGGACTCCGAGAAGGTCGCCGCCGCCCTGCGCTCGCAGGATTGGGACTCGGTGATCGGTTCGCTCGGCTTCGACGCCAAGGGCGATCTGAAGAAGGCCACCTATGTGTGGTACGTCTTCAAGGACGGCAACTACGCCGAAGCGAAGTAATCCGCCTCAACGGCCGGTTGAGGAAGGGCCCGGCGGCAACGCCGGGCCCTTCTGCTTTTGGGGGAAGCGTCGACTGTCCCTTCCCCCGGCACGGGGGCTAGGAAGGGGGCTGCGCGGTCTTGGACACCGAGCAGCCCCTCCCTGACCCTCCCCCGCAAGGCGGGGGAGGGGATCGCCGCTTTATCGTTCCTTCCTTTCGCCCCGCCCCCGTTAACCTTCCTCAATGTCGCGGGCGCGGCTCCTTTGGCGCTGCTTGCGCCCTATTGTGGTTCCCGCGAGGGTTTGCGGCGCCTTGGTTGCCGCCCGCCAGATGTGGTAAGGCTACCGGTCTTGCCAACCCCGGAAAGCAGCCTCGCGCCGATGCCGCCAGAGACCATCGCCATCGCCGCCGATCACGCGGGATTCGAGCTCAAGGAACTGCTCAAGGCGGAACTCGTCCGCCTGGGATTCCAATCGCTCGACCTCGGTACGAACGGCCCGGAATCCGTCGATTATCCCGATTTCGCCGACAAGCTGGCCGCGGCCCTGAAAGAGGGCCGCGCCGCGCGCGGCGTGCTCATCTGCGGCACCGGGATCGGCATCTCGATCGCGGCCAACCGCCACCGCCATGTTCGCGCGGCCGTCTGCCATGACGGCACCAGCGCCCGGCTCGCGCGCCAGCACAACAACGCGAACGTGCTGGCCCTGGGCGCGCGCCTGCTGGGGCCCGAGGTCGCCAAGGACTGCCTCGAGACGTTTCTCGCCACCGCGTTCGAGGGGGGCGAGCGGCATACGAGGCGTGTCGGCAAGCTGTCCTGACGACAGCCTGCCCGCTGAAGTTCGACCATCGCTGAAGAGAGAAAGAGGATACCGATCGCTATGTCCGCCGCCGCTGCCCAGATTCCCGGCTTCTTCACCATGCCGCTCGCCGAGCGCGATCCGGAACTGGCCCATGCCCTCAGCGACGAGTTGCACCGCCAGCAGGATCAGATCGAGCTGATCGCCTCGGAGAACATCGTCTCCGTGGCCGTGCTGGAGGCGCAGGGCTCGGTCCTCACCAACAAATATGCCGAGGGCTATCCGGGCCGGCGCTACTACGGCGGCTGCGAATATGTCGACGTGGCCGAGGCGCTGGCGATCGAGCGCGCGAAGAAGCTCTTCGGCTGCAGCTTCGCCAATGTGCAGCCCCATTCGGGCGCGCAGGCGAACCAGGGCGTGTTCATGGCGCTGCTGCAGCCGGGCGACACCTTCATGGGCCTCAATCTCGCGGCGGGCGGCCATCTGACCCACGGCTCGCCCGTCAACCAGTCGGGCAAGTGGTTCAAGGTCGTGCCTTATAATGTGCGGCCCGATACGTTGCGCGTCGACATGGACGAGGTCGAGAAGCTCGCCAAGGAGCACAAGCCGAAGCTGATCCTGGCCGGCGGCTCCGCCTATCCGCGCTTCTGGGATTTCGAGCGCTTCCGCAAGATCGCGGATTCCGTGGGCGCCTATTTCATGGTGGACATGGCGCATTTCGCGGGCCTGGTCGCGGGCGGCGTGCATCCGAGCCCGCTGCCGCATGCCCATGTCGTCACCACCACGACGCACAAGACGCTGCGGGGCCCGCGCGGCGGCATGATCCTCGCCCAGGACGAGGAGATCGGGAAGAAGATCAACACCGCCGTGTTCCCGGGCCTCCAGGGCGGCCCGTTGATGCATGTGATCGCCGCCAAGGCGGTCGCCTTCGGCGAGGCGCTGCGGCCCGAGTTCAAGCTCTATGCCAAGCAGGTGGTCGACAACGCCAAGGCGCTGGCCGAGACGCTGGTGGGGCAGGGCGTGGCCATCACCACGGGCGGCACCGACAATCACCTGATGCTGGTCGATCTGCGGTCGAAGAAGCTCACCGGCAAGGCGGCCGAGGCGAGCCTCGAGCATGCCGGCATGACCTGCAACAAGAACGGCATTCCGTACGACACGGAGAAGCCGACCATCACCTCCGGCGTGCGGCTGGGCTCGCCGGCGGCGACCACCCGCGGCTTCGGGGTCGCGGAATTCAAGGAGGTGGGCCGTTTGATCGGGCGGGTGCTCGACGGGATGGCGGCCCATCCGGACGACAACAGCAGGACCGAGCGCGAGGTTCGCGCCCAGGTCCAGGAGCTCTGCCGGCGCTTCCCGGTCTATACCGGTCGGCGCTAGCCGAGCGGGCGCCAAGCGAAAGGGGGACTCGCGATGCGCTGCCCGTTCTGTGGCAACGAGGATACTCAGGTCAAAGATTCCCGTCCGACCGAGGACGGATCGGCGATCCGGCGGCGGCGGCAATGTCCGAACTGCGGCGCGCGCTTCACCACCTTCGAGCGCGTGCAGCTGCGCGAGCTGACCGTGGTGAAGAGCAACGGCCAGCGCGAGCCCTTCGATCGCGACAAGGTCATGCGTTCGATGCAGATCGCGCTGCGCAAGCGCCCCGTGGACAGCGACCGCCTCGACCGCGTGGTCAACGGCATCGTGCGCCGGCTGGAAAGCTCGGGCGAGAGCGAGATCCCGTCCAAGGTGGTGGGCGAGATGGTGATGGAGGCGCTCAAGAGCCTCGACCAGGTCGCCTTCGTCCGCTACGCCTCGGTCTACCGCAATTTCCGCGAGGCGAAGGACTTCGAGGAATTCGTCGGCCGCCTCGGCGGCGACGCGGATTGAGAACTCCCGGTCGTCATCCCCGCGAAAGCGGGGATCCATCCTGCCGGGTTCGCCGCTGCTGAAGCATGGATCCCCGCTTTCGCGGGGATGACGGCGTGGGACGTGCAACGGGCAGAGTGAAGTTGGCCAAGAGCCCCAAACCCACCGATACCGACATCGCGCATATGCGCGCCGCGCTGACGCTGGCGGCGCGGGGGCTGGGGCGGGTCTGGCCCAATCCGGCGGTGGGTTGCGTGCTGGTGGCGCCCGAGGGCCGCGTCATCGCCCGGGGCTGGACCCAGCCCGGCGGGCGGCCGCATGCGGAAGTGGAGGCGCTGCGCCGCGCCGGTGCGGCGGCGAAGGGCGCCACCGCCTATGTCAGCCTCGAGCCCTGCTCGCATCACGGCCAGACGCCGCCCTGCGCCGAAGCGCTGGTCGCCGCCGGCATCGAGCGCTGCGTCGCCGCGATCGAGGATCCCGATCCGCGCGTGCAGGGCCGCGGGCTGGCGAAGCTGCGCGCGGCGGGCATCGCGGTCGCGCTGGGTCCGCTGCAGGACGAGGCGGCCGATCTCAATGCCGGTTTCTTCTCGCGCGTGAGGCTGGGCCGCCCGCTGGTCACGCTCAAGATCGCGAGCACGCTCGACGGTCGCATCGCGCTCGCCGGCGGCGAAAGCCGCTGGATCACCGGCGAGGCGTCGCGTGCCCGCGTCCATCTGATGCGGGCGCAGCATGATGCGGTGCTCGTCGGTGGCGCCACCGCGCTCGCCGACGATCCCGAGCTGACGGTACGGCTGCCGGGCTTCGAGGATCGGCGACCCGTTCGTATCGTGCTCGACCGCGATCTGGCGCTGCCACCCTCGGCCAAGCTGGTCGTCTCCGGCGACGTGCACCCCAGCTGGATCGTGGTGGGGCCGGATGTCGCAGACGCGCGAAAGGAAAGCTTTCGCAAGGCCGGAGCTGAGCTGATCGAGGTGCCCCTGGACAAGGATGGCCGTCTCGATCTCCAGGCGGTCTTGAAGGCACTCGCCGGCCGGGGCCTGACGCGCCTTCTCGTCGAAGGCGGCGGCCGCTTGGCCGCTTCCTTGCTGGCGCAGGACCTGGTGGACCGGCTGGCCTGGTTCCGCAGCCCGGGCATCATCGGCGGCGACGGCATTCCGGCCGCCGGTCCGCTCAGCCTTGCAAGTCTCACCGAGATGCCCCGCTTCCAGCGCATAGCAGCGGAGCCCCTGGGCGCCGACCTGCTGGAAAGCTATAAACGCCGCTCATAGATTAGCGCGGCTTCGGGCCTCTCGCCCCGCACAACCTCGGGTCACGCATGTTCACCGGCATCATCACCGATCTCGGCAAGGTCCGCGAGCGCAAGCCCGGCGCGGTGACGCGGCTCGTGATCGAGACGCAGTACGACACCGCAGGGATCGCGTTGGGCGCTTCCATCGCCTGCAATGGCTGCTGCCTCTCGGTGGTGGAGAAGGGGCCCGGCTGGTTCGCCTTCGAGGCCTCGAACGAGACGCTGGATGTGACCACGCTCGGCGGCTGGCAGGTGGGCACCCGGGTCAATCTGGAGCGCGCGCTGCGACTCGGCGACGAACTGGGCGGCCATCTGGTGAGCGGCCATGTCGATGGCGTCGGCCGGATCAAGTCCGTGCGCCCGGACGGCGGCAGCGTTCGGCTGACCGTCTCCGCGCCCAAGGCCCTGGCGCGCTTCATCGCGTCCAAGGGCTCGATCGCGATGGACGGCGTTTCTTTGACCGTGAACGAGGTCGCGGGCGTCGATTTCGGGGTCAACATCATCCCCATCACGCTCGAGGCCACCAACCTGGGCGCCGCCCATGAGGGCGACCGGGTCAATCTGGAAATCGACATGATGGCGCGCTACCTTGCCCGCCTCACCGAAAAGGAACCGGCATGAGCCAGCCCAAGCTCGAGCCCTGGCGGGCGACCTTCTCCGACCTCGTCTCGCCGACCGAGAGCATCATCGAGGAAGCGCGCAACGGGCGCATGTTCGTGCTGGTCGACGACGAGAGCCGCGAGAACGAGGGCGACCTCGTCATCCCGGCACAGATGGCGACCCCCGACGCGATCAATTTCATGGCCAAGTACGGCCGCGGCCTGATCTGCCTGGCCTTGACCGGCGAGCGTGTCGAGCATCTGGGCCTGCCGCTGATGGCGCAGCATAACGGGACCCGGCATCAGACGGCCTTCACCGTCTCGATCGAGGCGCGAGAGGGCGTCACCACCGGCATCTCGGCGCCCGACCGCGCGCGGACCATCGCGACCGCGATCGATCCGAGCAAGACCCGGGCCGACATCGTGACGCCGGGCCATGTCTTCCCGCTGCAGGCGCGCGACGGCGGCGTTCTGGTGCGCGCGGGCCATACCGAGGCCGCGGTCGACCTGGCGCGGCTCGCGGGCCTCAACCCGTCGGGCGTGATCTGCGAGATCATGAACGACGACGGCACCATGGCGCGCCGCGACGACCTGATCGCCTTCGCCCAGCGCCACGCCCTCAAGATCGGCACCATCGCCGACCTCATCGCCTATCGCCGCCGCCACGACCGCATCGTCGAGCGCTCGATCGAGACCGAGTTCGAGAGCCGCTATGGCGGCAAGTTCCAGATGATCGTCTATGTGAACCGCGTGGCCTATGCCGAGCATATCGCGCTGGTGAAGGGCGACCTCTCGGCGCCGGGCCCGATCCCGGTGCGCATGCATGCGCTCAATGTGCTGGACGACGTGCTGGGCGACACCACGGGCGGGCGGGGCGGCCAGCTTCAGGCCGCGATGCAGATGATCGCCGATCACGGCCGCGGCGTGGTCGTCATGATCCGCGAGCCGCACCCGACCAGCCTCAGCGAGCGGGTGCTGGCGCATCACAACCAGAAGAGCGAGAGCACGGGCCAGCTGCGCGACTATGGCGTCGGCGCGCAGATCCTGATCGATCTGGGGGTGCGCGAGATGATCCTGATCTCCAACACCCACCGCACCATCGTCGGCCTCGAGGGCTACGGCCTGACGGTCGTCGACCAGTGGCCCATTCCGCCGGCGCGCTGAGGCAGTCCTGTCATGGCCCGTACAACGACCTCCAAGCCATCGGCCGGCAAGGCCGGCGCGCCGCATGTGCTGATCGTGGAATCCCGGTTCTACGACCATATCTCGGACGAGCTCCTGAAAGGCGCCACCCAGGCGCTCGAGGCGGCCGGCTGCAGCTATGAAACCATCCAGGTGCCGGGCGCCTTCGAGGTGCCGGCTGCGATCCGCATCGTGGTCGAGGCGACCCACGGCGTGAAGCAGCCTTTCGACGGCTATGTGGCGCTGGGCTGCGTCATTCGCGGCGAGACCACGCATTACGACTATGTCTGCGGCGAGAGCGCGCGCGGTCTCCAGGAGCTGGCGATCCGCTACGGCCTCGCCATCGGCTACGGCATCCTCACGGTCGAGAACGAGGCGCAGGCGCTGGCGCGGGCGCGCGTCACCGAGAAGAACAAGGGCCGCGACGCGGTCAATGCCTGCCTGGCGATGGTCGCGCTGAAGCGCAAATACGGCGTCGATCGCGTCATCGAAGCCGGCCCATGAGCACCAGGCAAACCGGCAAGGACCCCGCCGCGATCGATCCGCGGCGCGGCGCGCGCCTGGCCGCGGTGCAGGCCCTCTATCAGATCGCGCTCACCGGCGCCGATCCGTCCATCGTCATCTCCGAGTTCATCCGTCACCGGCTGGGCAAGGCGATCGAGGAGGGCGGGGTGCCCGAGAGCGACCCGCAGCTCTTCTCCGATATCGTCCGCGGGGCCTCGGCCACCAGCGGCGAGCTCGACGACATGATCGCCGCGGTGCTCGATCCGGACTGGTCGGTCGAGCGGCTCGAGCTTCTGCTGCTGGCGGTGCTGCGCGCCGGCACCTACGAGGTATCGGCGCGCCCGGATCTGCCGGCCCGGGTCGCGATCAGCGAATATGTCGCGATCTCCGCGGCCTTCCTCGGCGACCGCGAGACCGGTCTCGTGAACGGCATCCTCGATCGGATCGCGCGCTCGCTCAGGCCCGACGAGCTCGGAGGCGATACGCGTGGCCAGCGCGAAACGACCGGGTGAGTTCGAGCTGATCCGGCGCTATTTCGCGCCGCTGGCGGCGGCGACGCCGGGGGCGCTCGGTCTCGGCGACGATGTCGCTCTCCTGACACCGCGGGCCGGCACCGAGCTGGTGCTGAAGACCGACGGCGTGGTCGGCGGGGTGCATTTCCTCACCGACGATCCGCCCGATCAGATCGCGCGCAAGGCGCTGCGCGTCAATCTCTCCGACCTGGCGGCCAAGGGGGCCGCACCGCTCGGCTATCTGATGACCTGCGCGCTCGATGCCTCGGTCGACGAGCCCTGGATCGCATCCTTCTGCGCCGGCCTCGCCGCGGACCAGGCCGAGTTCGGCATCGGCCTGCTCGGCGGCGACACCATGAGCACGCCGGGGCCCGTGTCGATCTCGATCATGGTTCTGGGCGAAGTCCCGATAGGCCGGGTCTTGCGGCGCAACGCGGCCAAGCCGGGCGATCTCGTCTTCGTCAGCGGCACGCTCGGCGATGCCGTGCTCGGGCTCAAGCGGCTGCGCGGCCGGTTTCCCGCGATGCCCAAGGCGGAGAGCGACCATCTCATCGACCGGTATCGCCTGCCGCAGCCGCGCCTCCGCCTCGGGGGGGCGTTGCTCGAGGAGGGCCTGGCGCGGGCGTCGCTCGATATCTCCGACGGCCTGATCGCCGATCTCGGCCATGTCGGCGAGCAGTCCGGCCTGGCGGCCGAGGTCGAGCGCGACCGGCTGCCGCTCTCGCCGGCGGCGGCGCGGGCCCTGGACGAGGATCCGGCCCTGATCGTCGACATCGTCGCGGGGGGCGACGATTACGAGCTGCTGTTCACGGCGCCGGCCGCCGCGCGGGCGACCCTCGCCGATCTGGGCCGGCGGCTGAATCTGCGACTGACCGAGGTCGGGCGGATGATCGAGCCTTCGGGCTCGAGCCCCGGGACCGTGCGGCTGCTTGACGGCCAGGGCCGGGAGATCCCCCTGGCGCGGCGGGGATGGGAGCATTTCTAAGCGCTTAGGCCGCCTGGATTTGCCTCGAACTTAGTCAAGCCTTAACCCAATTTTCAACGCCCCGGGGCGATCTTGGGGCCGCCATGAAGAAGCTGGTCCTGATCCTGCTCCTGCTGATTCTGCTGGGCGGCGGCGGTGCCGCGGCCTGGTGGTTCTTCCTGCGCGAAAAACCCGCCGACCCGCAGCTCGCGGCGGCACCCGTGGCCGCCCCCATCGCCTATCTCAAGCTGCCGGCCTTCACCGTGCCGGTGATCCGCGACGGCATGCCCCACGGCATGATCACGGTCGAGCTGACGATGGAGCTCAAGGACGAATCCGTCCGGCCCAAGGCCGAGGCGCGACTGCCCGTGCTGAACGACCGGCTCTTCGTCGTGCTCTATGACCTGCTCGGCCGGCGCTACATGCAGGAGCAGAACTTCAATCTCGACCTGGTCAAGGGCCGGCTCCTGATCGCGGCCGACAAGGTGATGGGCGAGCCTGGCAGCATCACCAACGTGACCTTCACCGCCGTCGAGACGCGCTTCGCCAGTTAGCTGGCCGCCGGGGGCGCTTTCCCCTGCAGGCGGCGGATCGACCACCAGATCCCCACGATCGCCACGGCGAAGCCCGCGAGCTCCAGCGGGTTGGGCAGCTTGCCGCTTGCCAGGAACACATAGGCCACGCCGAAGAAGGCTTCGAAGATGATGAGCTGGCCGAGCAGGCTCACCTTCAGAAGCCGGGCTGCGATGTTGAACAGCAGGTAGGCGAGCCAGGTGGAGCCCGCGCCGAGCACGATGCTCCAGAACAGGATGCCGTGAAGCTCCTGCCGCGGAATGGCCAAGGGGCTTCGCAGCTCGCCAAGGGCGTAGAAAACGGGGGCCGCCGCCAGAACCGCCACCAGCGAGGCGGTCCCGATCAGCGAGTTCCATCGGCCGGGATCGATGCTGCGATGGGCCTGCAGGAAGCGCGAGTTGGCGATGGCATACCAGGTCCACATGGCGAGGCAGCCGAGCAGGAGCAGGGTTCCGAGCGCGGAGAAGTCGGACATGTCGCGCAGGAAATCCGTCTTGCCGAGATTGAAGGTCACGACCCCCACCATGAAGATGCCGAGCGGCAGGGCGATGACGCTGAGCGCGCCTTCCTTCGCGGCCATGCGCCCGAACAGGGAGACGGTGACAGGCACCATGCCGAAGATCAGGATCGCGAAGGTGGCACCGGAGAGCTGGATGCCGATGGTGAGGATGAAATAGAAGGCCACGTTGCCGGCCAGTGCCAGGGCGAAGGCGATGCCGAAATGGCGCCAAGTGAGCGATCGGAATCCGCCGGCGCCCAGCGAGGCGACCGAGATCGCGCCATAGACGAGGAACCGGCCGACGGTGATCTCGGCGGCGCTCGATCCGTTCATCAGAAGGGGCGCGACAAAGGCCACGGCCCAGAGGCCGGTCGTCGCCAGCATCAGCAGGATGCCCCAGAAGAGGGGCGCTTGTTCGAAGAGTCCGCCCAGGCGCCGCGCGGCGGCGCGCCAGAGATCCGGAACGGAAAGGGTGAAGGCGAGGCTGGATTGAAGCGACATGGGCTCATCGTGCCGTGAAGCGGGCGCGCGAGCATATCCGGCGGGCCGCCGATTGGTGCGGGAAAATACCGCACCGGCCTTCTCCCGGGGTGGTTAATCCCTGGCGGAGGCCGGGCCGGTGCCGGCGGCCGGTTCCGCCCCCTCCCGACCCCGGGGCCGCGTTTCCCCGCGAAGGCCCGACCATCCGACGAGACCGCCCCTTGGAAGACCGGCCCGAGGCCGGGCATCCCTTCGGGAAATGGCTGCAAACCCGCGCCTTCCCGTGTTGCCTTGGGGTCCTGAATCCCCTAAGGTCCGCCCCGCATTTTTCAGCCGCCCGGCCGGGCGGCGGGCTGCCGATTCGTGCGCCCCCGCCGGCTTCTCCGGGCAAGTTTCCCTAAGGGATGGAAGGACTGCTATGGCCACCACGGAATGGATCGTCATTGCTTGCGGCGTATTGGCGCTGCTTTACGGCATCTACGCCGCACGCTCGGTGATGGCGGCCGGCACCGGCAATGACCGCATGCGCGAGATCTCGGCGGCGGTGCAGGAGGGTGCCCGCGCCTATCTCAACCGCCAATACACCACCATCGGCATCGTCGGCATCGTGATCGTCGTGATCCTCGCCGTGACGCTGGGCCTCTGGCAGGCGATCGGTTTCGTGATCGGCGCGGTGCTTTCGGGCGCTGCCGGCTATATCGGCATGAACGTCTCGGTCCGCGCCAATGTCCGCACGGCCGAGGCCGCGCGCCAGGGCCTGAAGCCGGCGCTCGCGATCGCCTTCAAGTCGGGCGCCATCACTGGCCTCCTGGTGGTGGGGCTGGGCCTGCTCGGCGTCTCCATCTACTACTTCATCCTGCGCTCGACCGGCATGGAGCAGCGCCACATCCTCGAGGCCCTGGTGGCCTTGAGCTTCGGCGCCTCGCTGATCTCGATCTTCGCGCGCCTGGGCGGCGGCATCTTCACCAAGGGTGCCGACGTCGGCGCCGACCTGGTCGGCAAGATCGAAGCCGGCATTCCCGAGGACGACCCCCGCAACCCGGCCGTGATCGCCGACAACGTGGGCGACAATGTCGGCGACTGCGCCGGCATGGCGGCCGACCTGTTCGAGACCTATGCGGTCACGGTGGTGGCGACGATGCTGCTGGCCGCGATCTTCGTGGTCGATCCGGCCCAGCAGAGCGCGCTCATGCTCTTCCCGCTGCTGGTCGGCGGCGTCTGCATCGTCGGTTCCGTGATCGGCACCTTCTTCGTGCGCCTCGGTTCCTCCAACAACATCATGGGCGCCCTCTATAAGGGCCTCGTGGTGGCCGCCATCATCTCGGCGGTCCTGATCTTCATCGTCATCCAGCAGCTTTTCGGCTGGGATGCGGCGCTGCAGATCGGCGAGCGGACCGTGTCCGGTGGCGACATCTTCTATTGCTCGCTGGTGGGCCTCGCGGTGACCGGCCTCCTGGTCTGGATCACCGAGTACTACACCTCGACCGCCTATCGTCCGGTGAAGAGCGTGGCCAAGGCCTCGGAGACCGGCCATGCGACCAACATCATCCAGGGCCTCGCGGTCTCGATGGAAGCGACCGCCCTGCCGGTGATCGTGATCTGCGCCGGCATCATCGTGGCCTTCTCGTTCGCCGGCCTCTTCGGCATCTCGGTCGCTGCGACCACCATGCTGGCGCTGGCCGGCATGGTCGTGGCGCTCGATGCCTACGGCCCCGTCACCGACAATGCCGGCGGCATCGCCGAGATGTCGGACCTGCCGAAGGACGTGCGCAAGACCACCGACGCGCTCGACGCCGTCGGCAACACCACCAAGGCCGTGACCAAGGGCTACGCCATCGGCTCGGCGGCGCTCGCGGCCCTGGTGCTGTTCGCGGCCTATACCGAGGATCTCCGCCACTACTTCCCGGACCTGTCGGTCGAGTTCCGGCTGCAGGATCCGTTCGTGGTGATCGGCCTCTTCGTCGGCGGCCTGCTGCCCTTCCTCTTCGGCGCTCTCGGCATGATGGCCGTGGGCCGCGCGGCGGGCTCGGTCGTGATCGAGGTCCGGCGCCAGTTCAAGGAGATCAAGGGCATCATGGAGGGCAAGGCGAAGCCCGATTACAGCCGCGCCGTCGATTTGCTGACCAAGGCCGCGATCAAAGAGATGATCGTGCCGTCGCTGCTGCCGGTGCTGGCGCCGATCGTGCTCTATTTCGTGATCGACGCGATCGCGGGCCGGGCCGAGGCCTTCACGGCGCTGGGGGCCATGCTGCTCGGCACCATCGTGACCGGTCTCTTCGTCGCCATCCAGATGACCTCGGGCGGCGGCGCCTGGGACAATGCGAAGAAATACATCGAGGACGGCCATCACGGCGGCAAGGGCTCGGACGCCCACAAGGCCGCGGTGACGGGCGATACGGTCGGCGATCCCTACAAGGACACCGCCGGTCCCGCCGTTAACCCGATGATCAAGATCATCAACATCGTGGCGCTGCTGCTGCTCGCGATCCTCGCCGCCGTGTGACGGCCGGGGTTTCGTGACGGCTGCCTCGCATGAGAAGGAAAAGCCCCGGCGGGATCGCCCGCCGGGGCTTTGCTTTGCCGGGTGGATGCCGCGCTCGCCGGGTCTGGCCCGCGAGGAGCGGCCGGGCCTTCGATCAGGGACCGCTTTCCTCGGCGTCCTTGTTGAAGCGGCCGAGGTTGCCGAGGAGCTGCTGGATGATCGTCAGCTCGCGGCCCAGCGTCGGCGTCACGCGCTCGTTCGGCTCGATCTGCTTGGCATCCTCGAGGCCGAGGACCTTGAGGTCGTCGACCACACCCGTCTTGTCGAAGCTGACGATCAGGACCTGCTGATCCTCGATCTCGGGCTCGAGGAAGGCGACGCTCCGGGTCCGGGTGCTGATGTAGTACCACTTGTTGTCGTTGAAGGTGCCGGTGGTCGACGGCGAGCCCAGGAGCTGCGCCACCTCGTTCTTGGTGTCGATGCCGGGCTGGATCTTCAGCACATTGTCGGCGTCGGGCAGATTGCCGCGCGTATCGATCGTCGGGCTGCAGCCCGCGGTCAGCGCCGCCACGGCAAAGCTTGCGACGCTCAGCGCAACACGTCGACGACGACCCATACTCACGACCTCTTGATCCCCTTGGCGGCACGCCGCCAGACGCGCCGCACCTTTCCATCAGCCCGGAACCCTGTCAACCGGCCTGACGGCATTATCCTTCCCTTACAGCAGGCTGCGCGATGAGCTGGCTTTCCCGGCTGTTCCGTTCCGACCCATCGGCCACGCCGGCGGAACGACTCTACGCCGCCCTGGTGGAGCAGGCGCGGCAGCCCGCCTTCTTCCGGGAAGGGCGCGTGCCGGACAGCCTCGACGGCCGGTTCGAGATGCTGACGCTTCATGCCTTCCTGGTCCTGCGCCGTTTGCGGGCCGAGGGCCCGGCCGGCGCCGCCTTGGCCCAGCGCCTCTTCGACCGCATGTTCGTCGATATGGACGAATCGCTGCGGGAGATCGGCGTCGGCGACCTGAGCGTGGGGAAACGGGTGAAGGCCATGGCCAAGGCCTTCTACGGCCGCTCGGCGGCCTACGAAGCCGCCCTGTCGGATCCGGCGGGATCCGCCCTGGCCGATGCCTTGGCGCGGAACCTCTATGGAACGCTGCCGGACCGGCAGGGGCTGCCTCTGGCGGCGATGGGCCGCTATCTGGGCCAGGCGGCCGCGGACCTGGCCGCGCAGCCCGCCGCCGCCCTGCTGGAGGGGCGGGTTTCCTTTCCCGCTCCCGGCCTGGACCGGTCTTAACATATTGGACTAAAATTAGATTCCTTGTGTTCCCAAGCCGTTCCCGGGCGCGACCAAGCGACCATTGACCGGGGCGGGGGCTTTCCTTATGTTGGCGCGCTTTTTGCGGCCGGCGCCCAAGGAGCGTCGCGATGGCCGAACCCCAGCTACAGCCCGAATTTTCCAGACCGATTCGCGTCGAGCGCATCGGCCGGGACGAAATCGGTCGGCAGATCGAGGCCAAGCCGGCGGAACGCGAGGCGTTGGCGGCGCGGCTGGGGCTGGAAAGCCTCGACCTGCTGCGGGCCGAGCTCCGGCTGAAACGTCTTTCGCGCGGCCGGATCGCCGTGGAGGGGCGGCTCCAGGCGAAGCTGACCCAGCTTTGCGTGGCGAGCCTGGCGCCGGTGGCGAGCGAGATCGAGGGCGAGTTCGCGGTCGAGTTCGTCGAAGCGGAGCCCGGCCCGGAGGCCGAGGCGGTGGTCTCGGTCGAATCGGAGGCTCCGCCGGAACCGATCGAGGAGGGCGCGATCGATCTGGGCGAGACGGTGGTGCAGGAGCTGGCGGAGCGGATCGATCCTTATCCGCGCGCTCCGGGTGCCGATGTGACCTGGCGCGACGAAGCGCCGGGTGAACCGGAACCCAAGCGGCCCTTCGCGGCGCTGTCGGCGCTGCAGGGGAAGAAGAAGGGCTGAAGGGCCCGGGAGTGAAGCCCGTTCACACGGGTGGTTTCGAGCGGGCTTTGGCTTGCCGGAACAAAGGTTTTTGGCTAGAAAACGGGCGCGCCGGCCGGTGGCCCCTGCGGAGAACGTAAGACAATGGCTGTTCCTAAGAAAAAGACCTCGAAGTCGCGCCGCAACATGCGCCGCTCGCATCACGCCTTGAAGCCGAATGCGCATGCTGAGTGTCCCAATTGCGGCGAGCTCAAGCGGCCCCACCATGTGTGCGGCGCCTGTGGGTATTACGACGGGCGGAGCGTTTCCGAGTCCAAGGCCGCCTGATCTCGTCGGCTGATCTCCCGAGAGGAGACCGCGTGACCGGGCAATTTGCCATCGCGCTCGATGCCATGGGCGGCGATCGTGCTCCCGAGATGGTGGTGAAGGGCGCGAACATCGCGCGCCAGCGCTTCCCTCAGGTGCATTTCCTGTTTTTCGGCGACGAGCAGCGGGTGAAGCCGCTGCTCGACAAGTATCGCGCGCTGGCCAAGGTCTCGACCATCCACCATACCGACCAGATGGTGAAGGGCGAGGACAAGCCCTCGACCGCGCTGCGCACCGGCCGCAGCTCGAGCATGCGCCTTGCGATCGACGCGGTGCAGAGCGGCGACGCCGCCGGCGTCGTCTCGGCGGGCAATACCGGCGCGCTGATGGCCATGGCGAAGGTGGTGCTGAAGACGCTGCCGGGCATCACCCGGCCGGCGATCGCCTCCTTCTTCCCGACGCTCAAGGGCGAGAGCGTGATGCTCGACCTCGGCGCCAATGTGCAATGCGACGCCGACAACCTGGTGCAGTTCGCGGTGATGGGAAACGTCTTCGCCCGCACGGTGCTGGGCGTCGTCAGCCCGACCATGGGACTGCTCAATGTCGGCTCGGAGGATATGAAGGGCCATGAGGCGCTGCGCGAGGCGAGCGCGCTTCTGCGCGACTTCAAGCTGCCCGGCAGCTTTCACGGCTTTGTCGAGGGCGACGACATCGCCAAGGGCACGGTCGACGTGGTGGTGACCGACGGCTTCACCGGCAACATCGCGCTGAAATCGATCGAGGGCACGGCCAAGCTCTATGCCGAGTTCATGCGCGCCACCTTCAAGAGCTCGTTCCTGTCGAAGCTGGGCTATCTCCTGGCGCGGCCTGCCTTGAACGCGCTGCGGCTGCGGACCGATCCGCGCCGCTATAACGGCGCCATCTTCATGGGGCTCAACGGTATCGCCGTCAAAAGCCATGGCGGTACCGACGCGCTGGGCTTCTCCAACGCGATCGGCGTGGCGGCGGATATGATCATGCATCGCGCGCTGGCGCGCATCACCGAGGATTTCGGCAACACCAACACCGCAGCGGTTTCGCGCCCGCAGGCGGCGGAACTGTGAGCGTGATCCGGTCTCTGGTCGCGGGCTGCGGCGCCTATCTTCCCCAAAAGGTCGTGACCAACGCCGATCTCGCCACGAAGATGGCGACGTCGGACGAGTGGATCCGTCAGCGCACCGGCATCCGCCAGCGCCATGTCGCGGCCCAGGGCGAGCTGACCTCGCATCTGGCGATCAACGCGGCCGAGGCCGCCCTCGCGGATGCGGGCATGACGCCCGACGAGCTCGACCTGATCGTGCTCGCGACCACCACGCCCGACGAGACCTTCCCCGCGACCGCCACGCGGGTCCAGGCGGCGATCGGCATGCATCATGGCATGGCCTTCGACGTGCAGGCGGTCTGCTCGGGCTTCGTCTATGCGCTGGCCGTGGCCGACAACTTCATCAAGGTGGGGCAGGCGAAGAGCGCGCTGGTGATCGGCGCCGAGACCTTCACCCGCATTCTCGACTGGAACGACCGCGGCACCTCGGTGCTGTTCGGCGACGGGGCCGGGGCCGTGGCGCTCAAGGCCGTCGAGAGCAAAGGGGACAAGAGCGACCGCGGCGTGCTCTCGACCCATCTCTTCTCCGACGGGCGCTATCACGACATGCTCTATGTCGACGGCGGCCCTTCCAGCACCGGCAAGGCCGGCTTCGTGCGCATGGAAGGCCGCGAGGTCTTCCGCCATGCCGTGACCAAGCTGGCCCAGGCGGTCGATGCCGCGATCGCCCAGAACGGCGTCTCGGAATCGGAGATCGACTGGCTGGTGCCGCACCAGGCCAACCTGCGCATCATCGACAGCATGGGGCAGCGGCTGAAGCTGCCCCCGGAGAAGGTGGTCGTCACGATCGACCGCCATGCCAACACCTCCGCCGCCTCGATCCCCCTGGCGCTGGCCGAGGCCAAGGCCGACGGCCGCATCAAGCCGGGCCAGCTGGTCCTGCTCGAGGCCATGGGGGGCGGGTTCACCTGGGGCTCGGCCCTGCTGCGCTGGTAGGCCGGATTTCCCGCCCCGGCTGTCGGCCGGGTCCGACCCTCGTCCCTGTTGCCTCCGAGGCCTCCCGCCGGGCCGTCGCCGGGCGAGTTATCCCGTGTCTTATCCACTTACTTCCTGAAACAGATCCGTCCCGAGTCGGACATGGGGCTGCCCCGGTGATGACACAGGCGGGGTCCCGAAGAGGATTAGACCGTCCGAACAAGCCCATGCATCATGGTTAACGGGATTCGCTCGTGGGTTGGATTCGTGATCGCCCATCGAGGTTCAAGAGCGAGGCCGATCCTCCTGTAATTGACTGGTTTCTCGCCGCGCGCTAGCGTTTTGGATGAAGAACGGGGGAATGCCATGAGCAACACGGTCACCCGAGCCCAACTCAGCGAAGCCGTCTACCAAGAGGTCGGCTTGTCACGGAATGAGTCGGCTGATCTGGTGGAGACGGTGCTGAAGGAGATCGCCGATACGCTGGCGAAGGGCGAGACTGTGAAAATCTCGTCATTCGGTACCTTTATGGTTCGCCAGAAGGGACAGCGCATCGGGCGGAACCCGAAGACCGGCGAGGAAGTGCCGATCAAGCCGCGCAAGGTGCTGGTGTTCCGGGCCTCGCATGTCCTCAAGCATCGCGTGAACGGGGGCAGCCCCGAGACGGCGCCGAAAGAGGCTGACTGATGCCGCTGCCGCAACCGCAGCGTCGCCATGAGGCGGAGAACGCCCTCCCGGCCGAGAGCCGGGACGCAGGCGCTCGCCGCAATGAGAAATCCGCGAGCGCCTTCCGCACCATCAGCGAAGTGGCGACCGAGCTTGATGTGCCGCAGCATGTGTTGCGGTTTTGGGAAACCAAGTTCTCCCAGGTGCGCCCGCTGAAGCGGGGCGGGGGGCGCCGCTATTACCGGCCCGAGGATGTCGATCTGCTGCGGGCGATCCGCAAGCTGCTCTATGAAGAGGGCTACACGATCAAGGGCGTGCAGCGGCTGATGCGCGAAGGCGTGTTCCGCTCCCGTGCCCAGGAGATGGCGGCTGCGGAGACGGCCGAGCCTGCGGAACTCCCGGTCGCGGAGCATGAGCCGGCGGCCGAGCCCGACCTTTTGGACGCCGTCACGGCACCGCCTGCAGCGGCGGAGACGGCCGATCCGGAAACCCATCGTCGCGAGCTCATCGAGAACGCGATCGAGGAGCTGACGGACCTCCGCAACCGCCTGGCGCGCCTGCTGGGCTGAACCGTTTTATCGAGGTTTCCCGGACGATTTTCCGCGGGGTTTTTGCCGCAGGGCAGCGATGGTTGCCTGGACCCGGGCGGGCCGCTATAAGGGCGCCCCAGGGTCGTCGGAGCGTGGCGCAGCCTGGTAGCGCACCAGACTGGGGGTCTGGGGGTCGCAGGTTCAAATCCTGTCGCTCCGACCATTTTCCCCCAATCGTTCAAGACATGGCAGAGCTGACCGGGGCCCCGGGCCTTGCGATCCGGGGCGGCATGGGGAAGGGCGAGCGCTCGCATGACGGGCCGCTTCCGGTGCCTTCGCGCCGGCCCGCGCCGCATCGGGATGAATCGTGAAGCGAGCCGCGGATCGTTGCGATCGACCCGACGATCCATCGCTCGATCGCCGGTCCGCCGCGATTCCTCACCACGGAAACCGGGCAATGATGCCGCGCCTGACGAGGGAGTCCGGGCCTTCGTATCTCGCACTGCCTTCGTAGAACGGGGATCTCAGGGCCTCGTACTTTTCTTTGTATCGAATATATTCCGCCGCTCCGTTCCAATGTTCCCCTTCGCTGACGGCAGCGTCGATCCGCGATCCGAGATCATCGAGAAATTTGAAGTGGAGAAGCGCCCCGATGGGCGGGGTCCTCAGCGTGGGGAACGGCGAGGCGTGATGCCGAAACGGCGTTCCATCCACCCAGAACCGAAACGGAAACTTCTCGAGAGAAACCGTAAACGGCCGTTCCTCGGTCGAAAGCAAACGTTGCCGGGGTCCTCCCCGCATGAGAGTCCGGCCCTTCTGGGATTGGATGATGTAGTAGCTGTCGCCGTCGAAAAACGGGCAGGCCTCGATCAGGCTGTCGCCTGCCCGGTACTCGATGCTGTCCAGCGGTTTGTCGGGATACATGTCGATCATCGGCGCGCGCATCGCGTAGACGCCGAGTTCCGTCAGTCTTCGCGCCACATCGCGAAGACCGCGATTTTCCATGTCGGGATATACGAGCAGCTCGTCGGCATCGATCAAGAGGTACCAACGCCCGAACCCGTATTGTTCCGCCAGAGAGTAATACCACCAGCCACCAAATCCGGATTCACCGTAAGAATTCCTTGTGGACCACAAATCGACATCGGGTTGCTGACGGAGATAGGACGAAGTCCCGTCGCTTGAATCGTTGTCGACGATCACAAACCTGTCGACGCCGAGTTTTCTGTGATGGCGGAGACAATCGGGAAGCCTGAGCTCCTCATTGCGCGCCACGATCATGCATATCGTGGCATCCGGCGACGGCGTCGGCTGACACCGGACTCGTTGCAGTATGTGATCGAGCGGCCGGTCGACCTGAGAATCCATCACCATCCCACGCGCGTATCCGTTCTCCTGCCGTTCGGCCGGAAGAACGCCACCGGCATCACGGGGCCGGCGGATATGAGGCATCTGCATTTGCTGGCGAAGATGAGCAGCGACGTTCCCCACCCGGCACCGTCATCCCGAACGATACCGAAGCCGGGGAATCCAGGAAAGGCAGGGCTTTACTCGTGCCTGGGGCGCGGGGGCTCGATCCCTCGAAGCCCGGCCCTTGGGGCTGCTCGCCCTCTTATGTGACGGATGTATTACCGGCTGGGCGCCGCTCGTGCGCTGGTGCCGACGGCGCTCGCCGGACGGTCGATCACGGGACGGGAGGGAGCGGCGGCGCGCAGGCGTTCCGCCAAGCCGTCCAGCTGCGCGGCGATCTCCGCCGCCATCGGCTTGCTGAGCGCGGTATCGTCGAACTGCTGAAGGCGGATATGGGCGTCGATCGCGATGCGATCGACCATCTTGTCCGTCAGGATACCCTCTTCGCGCAGCGCCTGCACGGCGGCCTGGAACAGGATCAGGTCGGCCGTCACCGTGCAGAACATCGCCTGCAGCATGGTCTCGGCCGCGTGAATCCGGCTTTCGAACTCTTCAATCCCAGACATGGCAACCTCTATCTCTGGCTAGGCGGCGCGGCGACTTCCTCGGCGCCTTTGATCGGCAGACAACGGAAGAGGTGGAATGACAACGCGTCACACCGATTTGGTTCCCTCGGTGAAGCGTTTCATGGCGACGGACCGCCTATCGGGCATGCTCGGATCGACAACGATGCCTTTCCTCATCGCTGCGATCAGCCCTGGTCGTGCTCGGGAATGACGGATCGCAGCTCTTGCGCGCCTGGCTGAACGCTGGAACGTTCATCGCGCTCTGAGACGGCGGCCATCAATCGCGGCGGCTGGATGGCCATGCAGGCGCCAAGGACCAGAGCGCTCACGCCGCCGATCACCTTGATGATCGGCCAGTTCAAGGAGCTCGCAACGTCGCCCAGCGGCAACTCCTGGAGCGGGGCGGCGGGGCTGAACAGCTCCAGCAGCAGCAGGGTGGCGCCACCCGCGGCAATCGTGATTCCAAAATCCCGCAAGATCGACATCTGACGGCTCCCGATCCGGTTACGACTGGATCAATCGACGTTGGTCCGCGTGGCTCCTGCAAGCCGATGGCTGCGTGCATATCTTTCCGAGCGGTCCAGCAAGGCGTCCCGGTCGCTCAACAGCCGGGCGAGGCAGTCGTCGCCATTCTCCTTTGTCCTCTCTTCGTCCGGGACCGGCTCTCCGAAATGCTCGATCTGGGCTTGCAACTGGTCGCGCGCCCGCGAGAGCCGGCTTCTGACCGTGCCCAGGCGGCAGCCCAGGACGGCCGCGGCCGCGTCGTAGCTGAGGCCGATCACGCCCACGAGCAGAAGAACTTCCCGGTGGTCTCCCGACAGGCGCCAGAAGGCCTGGGCCATTTCCCGCAGCTCGACGCCCAGCTCCTGATGCGCCGGTGTGCTCAGCGAGGGATGATCCGCCTGCCCCTCGAGATCCAGATCGACGCTTCGGTTCCTCCGGCAGATATCGAGGAACCGGTGGCGCATGATCGTGAAAACCCAGGCGCGGAAGCTCGTGCCGGGCGTGAAGTGGCGTCGGCCCGCCCAGGCGCGCAGGAGCGTGTCCTGAAGAAGATCCTCGGCCGCATCGGGCTTACGGGTGAGAGAGCGGGCATAGAGATGCAGGGCCGGGGCCGCGGCCATCAGTTCCTGCGCGAAGTCGAAAGAAGGATGTTCGGACATGTCGACACCGCCCGCTGTTTCCAACGCCGCCGGACCCCCCTCATTCGGCGGCTGCGTGTTGATGGGAGACGTTCCGATTGAACAACGTGAAGTTGTGTTTACGAAAACCTGCACCGTTGGATCGCGACCTGCCGGCGCGGTTGCGGGCTTCGCCAAGCCACGCGAACCAGCCGCCGACGATCCCGACAGTGTCCGTATCATCATCGCAGCGCAGTTATTCATGCAAAAACCCCGATCTCGCCAAGGTACCGAGGATTTCAAATGAATTGCCGAGACGATCCGTCTCCGGCGCGCTCGCTTGCCTCTAAGTTGACGGCAGCGACAAGAGAGCAAATCATATTCTACGAAAACGCTCTAGAGAAAAATGAGCATGGTTCAAAATTTTTGCGGAAATGCCCCCAAAAGGTTGTAATTCGGCGAAGGTTGGAACGCGATCCCACTGTCAAATGCTGTGGTTGCGGCGTGCGATTGCATGCAAATTAAAGGGACAGTGCAGCCGAGATACGATGGTGCCCATGAAAGCGACAACGGTTTGATCGGCAATGCCGCGGCGCGTCACCCGGCGAATGTTGCAGGATTTCGTCGAAGGTCGTCTCGGCTCAGACGATGAAGCGCTTGTCTTGAATCATCTGAAAGGGGATCCCGTTCTGCGCACGCAGACCATGAGGCTGCGGAAGCAGGCGGAGCTGCTGCGCCGATATGGGCGCGCGCTGACAGAGGATTCCGTGCCGGGCTATCTGAGGGATCTCACGGCGGAAAGCCTGCCCGGCTCTTCCCAGTCGGCCCCGTCCCCCGCCAAACCGTCGCGGTCGAAGCGACGCCCCAACTGACGCTCGTCAGCAGCCGCTGAACTCGGCTGCCAAGAACGCCAGCGTGTTTCTCGTCCGATTCAATTCATGGGATGGAGGCGGCCGCTCACGGATGGGCGCCGGCCGCGACAGGCTCGCGACCGGCGCCAGTGGAGCCGAGCCTCAGGGGGTCGCGGCGTCGGCACCGCTGTCCGGGATCGACGGATTGGCCCCGCCGGTGCCCGTGACCGTATTGATGTGGCTGCTGCCCGAGTTCACGAAGCTGGAGCCGGTGCCGCCGGTGCTGACGCCGACACCGCCCGTCGTGGTGCCGACGCCGGTGTTCGTGCCGGTATTGGTGCCGGTCGCGCTGGGCGACGTCGTGCCGGTACTGGTGGAGCCCACGGTGCCCGTGTTGGTGTTGGTCCCCGTCAGCGGGTTGACGCCGGTGTTGGTGTTCAGATTGGTATTCGTGCTCGTTGCGGGATTGTTCGTGGTCGGGCTCGCGGCGCTGTCCGGCACGCTATTGCCCAGCGGGCCGCCACCCGTCGTGTCGCTCATCGGTGCGCCGGTTCCGGTGCCGGTTCCAAGGGTCGAGCCCGTGCTGCTGGAGCCGCCCGACGAGCTGCTTTGAGACCAGACCGCGCCGCTCGTTCCGATCGCGATCAACGCGCTGGCGAGAAGTAGCGGAAGACGTTTCATTCGAACCTCCTTGGGATCGCCGCCCCGAGATCCGGCCCCGGAATCCTGTCTCGAGACGAGGCGTGTGGGGCGCGCGCTTGCCGCGTACGCCGGTGCTTGTGGACGTGAACGCCGAATGCGGGACCCGGTTCCTCGGGGAGCAGGGAGGATCGCGGGCGCGGATCAGTTGAAATGCCGGCGCGCGACGATCTCCTCCACATAGCGGGCCCGCGCGTCGGCGTCCCAGCCGCAGTTCTTTTTCCTGCACCATTCCAGGAACGCATCATGGTCGATGAAGATGCGTTCCACGACGTGGCCCTCGTGGCGAAGGCGCTGCTCCAGCTCTTCGGCGACGGACAGCCACTGGTCGAAGACCGGCGGCAGGCTCGCCGCATCGACCATTCGGGAGCGAAGCGTCAGGTAATCCTCGCCGCGGTACCAGGGGATGCCCACGGCACGAGCTGTGGGATTGATCATGACATTTCTCCGTGCGACGGCATCGATATGGCCACGCGGAAAGAACGGAGTTCGACGCGCCGGCGTCTGCGGCCGATTGACCGACCGCTCCGCCTTCAACTCCTGGGGCAGAGAGGCGGTTCCTGGAGCCCGCCAGATATCTCACCCTTGGATCGTTCACGGTGGGAACCGGAGGGGCCGGGACCGGGGCCTCGCGCCGAAATCCGACGGCCGAGTGGCCCGTTACGGGTGAAAAAATCGGGGGGCTGCTCGCTTTTTTGTCGCAGGGCTCCCCCGTGGCCGCCCTCGGTAGAAACCCCTAACAACATAAAATTACTGTGTATTTTAGGTTTTTCTAGATCATTGATTAACTGACCAAATTCCGAAAATAGTCACGTTATGTTTACCATTCGGGCGAAACCTGACCCTCAAATAACACAACAGGATTGTCCAAAGGGCTGAGCGTCCGCATCAGCCGAATGCCAAGGGGACGAATGCATGAGGGTCCTGGGAGAACAATTCAGAGGCTGGATGAGCCATGGGAGGCTCGACGCCAACGAGACACGATGGCTGCTGCTGCTGACGCCCGTGGCCGCGGCGGCGCTCTATTTCGTGATCGGCGCCACCTGGGTCCTGGTCTCGGACAGTCTTCTGTTGCTCCTGTCCGCCGGTGACGAAACGTTCTTCGCGCAAGGACAGACGAACAAGGCCTTCCTCTTCATCGGGCTTTCGACGGGCCTGGTTTACGTCCTTTCGCGATACTGTCACCGGGCTGCCATGGCGCAGTCCACCGAGCAGGCGGCCTCGCACCAGCAGCGGGTCGAGCTGCTGGATGCGCTCTCCGATCCCGTGGTGACCTTCGATCCGCAGGCCCGCGTGACGGCCGTCAATTTCGCCTGCACCCGTATCGTCGGCCATGCGCGCGAAGACATACTGGGCCGGCCCATGCAGGATTTCGTCGCGCCGGCGGATCGGCCGCGAACCATCGAAGCCTTCCTGAAGGTGATGCAGGGGCAGCAGATCGGGCTCGAGGTGACGATCCTGCGCAAGGACGGCTCGACACTGCCCTTCGAGTTCCAGGGCGTGCCGCTCAAGGACGCGGTCGGGCGCATCATCGGCGCCTTGGCGAGCGGGCGCGACATCAGCCAGCGCCTCGAGGCGGAAGCGAGGCTTCAGCGCCACCTGTTCGGCCTGGAGGCGACGTTGCGCCAGACCATCGCCGCCATCGCCACCATGGTGGAGAAGCGCGACGGCTATCTCGCCGGTCATCAGGAGCGGGTGACGGTGCTGGCTCTCGCCATCGCCGATCGGATCGGGCTCGACCGGCATCGCCGCGAAGGGCTCAAGCATGCGAGCATCTGCCACGATATCGGCAAGATCCAGATTCCGAGCGAGATCCTGAGCAAGCCGTCGCGACTGACCGAGGCCGAGTTCGCGATGATCAAGTCGCACCCCGAGGCCGGTTACGAGATCCTGAACAAGGTCGATTTCCCCTGGCCGCTCGCGGAGATCGTTCGCCAGCATCACGAACGCTTCGACGGGTCGGGTTATCCCCGGGGCCTTGTCGGCGAGCAGATCCTGCTCGAGGCCCGCATCCTCGCGGTCGCCGATACCGTGGAGGCCATGACCTCGCACCGGCCCTATCGCGCGGCGATCGGGCCTGCGGCCGCGCTGCAGGAGATCCGCCGCGGCTCCGGCTCGATCTACGATCCCGCCGTGGTCGAGGCTTGTCTCGCCCTGTTCGAGCAGGAGCATTTCGAGTTCGCGGCCTGACGCCTCGGGAACTCAGCCCCGGAACGGAAAGCCGCTCCCCGCGAGCGCGGTATCGCTGAAATCGCCGGCCAGCACATCGGCGCCCGTGAAGAGGCTCGGCGAGAGCTTGGCACCGCGGAAGCTGGTCGCGATCTGGGCACCGCCGGCCAGCGGCAGCGGCGCGATCCGGGAGCCCGTCAGGTCGATGCCGGTGAGGTCCGCGGCATCGAAACGCCCGCCTTTCATCATGGCCCCGCGGAACAGCGCCTGGCGCAGGTCGGAGCCGCTGAAATCGACGGCATAGAGCCGGGTCTGGGTGAAATCGGCGCCGGCCAGGCTGCAGCGCCGGAACACCACCAGCCGCAGCATCCGGCCGGCGAGGTCGATCCGCGAGAGATCGGCGCGCTCGAACACCGCCTGCTGGCCTTCGCGCCCGTCGGATTGCAGCCACTTCTCGTGCGTCTCCAGCACGGCCGGCAGGTTGTCGCGGTTGTTGACGGGAGGCGGGTCGAACTTGGCATCGCGGGCCCAGCCCTTCACCTGGCTCATATCCTCGGGCATGAGGCCGGTCAGGTCCGCGCCGGTGAAGACCGTCTTGTCGATCGAGACGCCCACCATCTTGACGCCCACCATCCGGGCGTTGGTGAAGTTGGTGCCCGAGAGATTGGCGCCGCGCAGATCGGCGCCGCTCATGTCGCAGCCCGAGAAGTCGGCGCCGATCATGGTGGCGTTCGCCATGATGGCGCCCGCCATGCGAGCGCCCTTGAACACCGAGCCCGACAGCTTGGCGTTGCTCAGGTCGGCGCGGAAGAAATTGGTCATCTCCGCCTCGGCCACGCCGTCGACCTCGATCTCGCCCACGCGCTTGCGGTGGCGATAGAGCACGCCCTCGCGCAGATCCGCCTCATGCAGGTCGGCGCCCTCGAGGTCCGTGCCCGCCAGCCTTGCGCCGCGCAGGATGGCGCGGCGGAGCTTGGCACCCCGCAGATGCGCGCCCGACAGATTGCCGCCGAAGAAGTCGCATTCCGTGAAATCGCAATTGTCGAGCCGGGCGCCGCTCAGATCGGCGCCGGTGAAGACCAGGCCGTGAAGGTCCAGGCCGGAGAGATCGATGCCGGGCAACGAGCAATAGGAGAGGTCGCCGCGCTTGCCCTTGGAGGGCGTGCGGGTCCAGAGCAGATGCGTGCCGATGATCGCCTTGAGCTCTTCCGGCGAGGGAACCTTGAGATCCTGTCGGGTCATGCGCTCGTCTGTCGTCCGGGTCGCGGTTCGACGCCAGCGGTCGATTTCCCCGGCGCCTCTGGGCAGGCCGGAGGGACGTCGGCCAAGCCCAATCCGACAGCCTAAAAGGTGAGCGTTAACCCTTTCTTTTCCTGGAAATCCCCGCCGCCGCTCCCTTGGGCCCAGAGGAGCGCCGCCCCGGGGCGGAGGAGGGGGCCGGCGGGAACCGAAGGGCCGGGCCGGCGTTGCGTCGAGAACCGGCCCGGAAGCGAGCAGACATCATGCCAACCGATTCCAGAGAACGCGCCGAGCAGACCGCGAAAGAGCAGCGGGAAATCCAGCAGCAGATCGACCGCATCGAGGACAGCCCGCCGCCGGAGAAGGCGGGAGGCGCGATGCAGGCGGGTGCGCGGCCCTATCCCGCACCTCCCTTTCCGAAACAGCATCAGTGGAAACCGGGAGAGGAGGCGCTCCTGTCGCCGGCGCCCATGTATGACGCGCCTTACTACAAGGGCTCGGACAAGCTGAAGGGCATGGTCGCCATCATCACGGGCGGCGATTCCGGCATCGGACGCGCCGTGGCCACGCTCTATGCGCGCGAGGGTGCCGACCTCGCCCTGGTCTATCTCAACGAGCATGACGATGCCGCGGTCACGCGGGAGGCCGTCGAGCGGGAGGGGCGGCGCTGCCTGCTGATTCCGGGCGATGTCGGCAACCGGCAGTTCTGCCGCGAAGCCGTCGCGTGCGTCGTGAAGGAGCTGAGCCGCCTGGACATCCTCGTCAACAACGCGGCCTTCCAGCTCCACACGCCCCGGTTCGAGGATCTGACCGAGGAGCATTTCGACCGCACGCTCAAGACCAACCTCTACGGCTATTTTCACATGGCGCAGGCGGCGGTCGAGCAGATGACCGACGGCGGCGCCATCGTCAACAACGGGTCGGTGACGGCCCTGCAGGGCAGCAAGGAGCTGCTGGACTACGCCATGACCAAGGGCGGCATCCATGCCTTCACCCGCTCGCTGGCGAGCCACCTGGTCGAGCGCGGCATCAGGGTCAACGCGGTGGCGCCGGGGCCGGTCTGGACGCCGCTCAATCCGGCGGACCGGTCGGCCGAGGATGTCAGCCGGTTCGGCGCCCACACGCCGATGAAGCGTCCCGCCCAGCCCGAGGAGATCGCGCCGGCCTTCGTCTTCCTCGCGTCGTCCCATTGCTCCAGCTACATCACCGGCGAGATCCTGCCCGTCATCGGCGGCTATGGCGGCGGGTGAGCCTGTCCATCGACCGGGGTCGGACGAAGCCGGCACGCCGTCTCGCGTGCGCCGGCGATAGCAAGGAGTGAGACAATGCCTCGCAAATATTCCAAATCCGCCTCGCGAACCGTTGCCGGCGCCATGCGGCGACGCCAGAAGGGCACGCTTCGCAGCGGCCCCGGCGGCAAGGGCGGGAAAGTGAAGACCCGGGCGCAAGCGCTTGCCATCGGAATCTCGGAGGCGCGCAAGAAAGGGAAGAAGGTCCCACCGCGTCGCAGCCGCAAGAGCGGCAGTCGGAAGAAGTCCTGAAAGGTTTTCGCGAGGCGGCGCCGGCGCCGAAGCCAGCGTTCCTGTGACCTTGTTGTGGCTTCGTCCTCGCGCGGACCGGCAAGGCCAAAGGGCGACGTGCCCGGCATCTTTGCGCAGACCGGTGGAACCGGTACCGAAAGCCGCCGTTGTGGTGTGTATCGACAACCCGACCACGAAGGGAATTCATCATGGGTAACCCGATGGACAAGCCCGGCCAGCAGCAGGGCCAGCAGAATCAGAATCCGCAGCAGATGCAGCAGAACCCGCAGCGGAATCCGGGGCAAGGTCAGGGCCAGAAGCAGGGTGATCCCACCCAGCATGACCCGAGCCAGCGCGACCGTCAGGGCGGCACCGGCCCGCAGGAGCGCTATGCGCAGGGCACCGATCGCTCGCGCGAGGTCCCCGTCGATCGCAAGGGCGATCAGAATCAGAACAAGCCGGGCGTGGGGCGTGGCGAGGACAAGCAGGGCGGCAAGCACTGATCCTGCGCGTCAAGCGAGGGCGCCGAAGGTCGACCGTCAGGTTTGACTGAACGCGTCTGAGCGAAGGCCCGGCGTCGCTCCCGCGACGCCGGGCCGATTGCTTTCTGGAGGCCGCCGCTCGTCACGCAGCAGGGCCAGCGTCGCTCGATCCTAAGGAGGTTCTCATGTGGAAGCAGCTGATGATGGATCGGCGTCCCGGCGCCCGGCGAGCTTATGCTCCGCCTTCGCGAGGGCAGCGTCTCGCCACGATCCCCGGACCCGGCCGCCCCGATCCGGATCCGCCCCAGCCGGTGCCGCCGGGCCCGCCGCAGCCGGGCGATCCGGTTCCGGGCGATCCGGGCCCGACCGATCCGCCGATGCCGCTGCCGGGCCGGCGCAATCCCGATCTCCCGCCCGACCAGCCGCCGGGGGCGCCGCCCGGTCGCGCCCCGCGATTTCCTGCAGGACCAGATCCGGCCTGAACCCTGAATGCGGGGCGGAGCGGAACGGATCGAGGCCTTCGCAGTTACGTCTGCACGGACGATAACGACACCCGACTCTGAAGGAGAGATTCAATGGCGTCGCCCATTCCCCAGACTCAAAGCACGCTCGAGCAGCGCGAGACCTACAGCCTCATCGGGGCCAACAAGGTCAATGGCACCAATATCTACAACCCCAAGGGCGACCATCTCGGCGAGGTGGACGAGGTCATGATCGACAAGCTCTCGGGCAAGGTCGCTTACGCCGTGGCGACCTTCGGCGGCTTCCTCGGCCTCGGCCAGAGCCGCTACGCTCTGCCCTGGTCCGTCCTCAGCTATGACACCGGCAAGAGCGGCTATGTCGTCAATCTCGATGCCGACACGCTCAAGAAGGCACCGCGCTACGAGAACGAGGCGGAGCTTTCGGATCGCGAATGGGGCACCCGCCTCCATGATTATTACGGCATCCCGCCCTATTGGCTCTGATCGCCGAAGGGCCGATATCAGTGACGCCGGCCCCTGAGCCCGCGCCGGCATGCAAGGCGGGCGCGGGCGGGGCCGGCTCCTTCATGAGGAGAAATCCATGCCACGCGGCGACAAATCGAAATACACTGCCAAGCAGAAGCGCCAGGCACGGCATATCGAGGACAGTTTCGAGAAGCGCGGCTTTCCGCCCCAGGAGGCGGCGCGCCGGGCCTGGGCCGTCGAGAACAAGATTTCCGGCGGCGGCCGCTTGGGCGGTTCCGGCGAAGGCCGGCCGGAGAACCGGGAGCCCTACGAGAAGGGCGGAAAGCGTGGCGGCCGGGCGACCGCGGCACGTCCGGCTGCGGCGCGGACGGCATCCGCCAAGAAAGCGGCACGGACGAGGGCAGGCCGTCGCAAATGACACAGGAGAATCTCATGAGCGACGAAGATGAGGACACGGACGGCTTCATGCCCGGGCGCGAGATGAGCAAGGACGAGCCGGGCGCCATCGCGCATGACAGGAAAACGGGCGGCCATGGCGAGCCGGTGCTCAGTACGGAAGAGGCCCGGTCCGGCGAAACCTCCGGTCATCTGCGCAAGATCCTCGGCATCTCGATCGCGATGGTCACGATCGCCTTCGGCATCCTCCTGGCCTATTGGATGAACAATGGCTGAGCCGAAGGGCGCGCGGCCGACCTGGAGCGGCGCCATCCGCCTGTCGCTGGTGGTGCTGCCGGTCGCGATCTATCGCGCCGTCGACGTGCGCAGCGAGATCCGGTTCCACCAGATCCACAAGCCGACCGGCAAGCGGGTCCGCCATCTGAACGTCGTGCCGGGCCAGGGCGCCGTCGAGCGCGAGGACATCGCCAAGGGCTACGAATATTCGAAGGATCAGTATGTTCTGATCGAGCCCGATGAGCTCAAGGCGCTGCGGCTGGAATCCAAGGACAGCTTCTCCATCGTGCGGTTCGTCGACCGCAACCAAATCGACGCGATCTATTTCGAGGAACCCTTCTTCGTCGTGCCGGATGGCGAGGCGGCGATGGAGGCATTCGTGGTGATCCGGGACGCGTTGCGCTCGACCAAGCGCATCGGGCTGGGGCAGATCGTGCTGTCGGGACGCGAGCGCATCGCGGCCCTGCAACCTTGCGGAAAAGGCATGTTGCTGGAAACGCTCCGCTATGCGGAGGATCTGCGAAAGGCGGAGGACTATTTCGCCGGCATCAAGAACGTGCCCGTCGACAAGGACCAGCTCGGGCTGGCGCAGAAGCTCATCGAGCAGAAGACGGGCGATTTCGAGCCGGACCGCTTCAAGGATCACTACGAGAATGCCCTGCGCGAGCTCATCGAGCGCAAGCTGAAGTCGAAAGGACGCCGTATCCAGGTCGAGGAACCCGAGCGCAAGGGCGCGGAGGTCATCGATCTGATGGAAGCCCTGCGGCGGAGCGTGGGTCGCCGGAGCAGTGGGAGCGATAGCGAGACCCGGATCGATCGCGGGCCGCAGGCTCCCGCGCCGCGCAAGAAGCGGGCGGCCCCTTCGCGCGCGCCGGGCCGGGCACGAAAGCGGGCATGAGGGCAGGGCGGCGGCGGAAGGCGGCTCCCCGGGACAAATCGCTGGCGCGCTATCGGGCCAAGCGGGATTTCGAGGCCACGCCCGAACCGCGCGGCGCCCAGGGACGAAGCGGGGGTCGCCGCTATCTGATCCAGAAGCATGCAGCGCGCCGGCTGCATTACGACTTTCGGCTGGAGATGGACGGCGTCCTCAAGAGCTGGGCGGTGACGCGCGGTCCCAGCCTCGATCCCGCCGACAAGCGCCTGGCGGTGCATGTCGAGGATCATCCGCTGGCCTATGGCGACTTCGAGGGGACCATTCCCAAGCCGCAATATGGCGGCGGCACCGTCATGCTCTGGGACGAGGGGAGCTGGGAACCGCTGGGCGACCCCGACGCCATGATGCGGGCGGGCCGGCTCAAGTTCCGCCTGGAGGGGGAGCGGCTCAAGGGCGAATGGAACCTGGTGCGGATGCGCCGCCGCTCGCCGCGCGACAAGCACGACAACTGGCTCCTGATCAAGGGGCGCGACGGCGAAGCGAAGCCCGGTGACGGCGGCGCCCTCCTCGAGGAGGCGGATCGCAGCGTGCGCTCCGGCCGCAGCATGGAGGAGATCGCCCGCGGCTCATCGGTCTGGCACAGCAACCGGGGCGATGCGGGCGCCGACGGCCGAGATGCCGCGAAGGCGGCGAGGCCGAAGCCGTCTCCTGCGAAGACGGTCAAGGCCGCCGGCAAGCGCGGCAGGCTGCCGGATTTCGTCGAGCCGCAGCTCGCCACCCGTGTCGGGGCGCCGCCCGCGGGCGAAGGCTGGGTGCATGAGATCAAGCTCGACGGCTACCGCATCCAGGCGCGGCTCGATGGCGGCAAGGTCTCGCTTCTGACAAGGCGCGGGCTCGATTGGTGCAAGCGCTTTCCCGCCATCGCGAAAGCGGTCGGGGCCTTGCCCGCGAAGACGGCGCTGCTCGACGGCGAGATCGTGGCGTTCGAGGCCGACGGGCTCTCCAATTTCGGCCAGCTGCAGGCCATCCTCTCCGGTGACGAGCAAGGCGAGCTCGCCTTCGTTCTGTTCGATCTGCTCTATCTCGACGGCCAGGATCTGCGCGCGTTGCCGCTTCTCGAACGCAAAGCCAGGCTTCTCGGGCTGCTCGGCGCCACCGAACGCGGCGTCCTGCGGTTCAGCCAGCATTTCGATCGCGATGGCGGCGAGATCTATCGCCATGCCTGCGAGCTGGCGCTGGAAGGCGTGGTCTCGAAGCGCGCCCAGGATCCGTACCGCTCCGGCCGCGGCACGGGCTGGCTCAAGTCCAAATGCCGCGAGCGCCAGGAGTTCGTCATCGGCGGCTTCACCCGCCCGGCCAAGGGACGGCCCGGCGTCGGCGCGCTGCTCCTGGGCTATGGCGACGGCGGCCGTCTCCGCTATGCTGGCCGGGTCGGCACCGGCTTCGGCCGGGCGCAATCGCTCGCGCTGCGGCGCAGGCTCGAACCGATCCGCCAAGACGAGCCGCCCTTCGCGGCGATCCCCGCCGCAGCCCGACGCGGCGTGACTTATGTCGAGCCGAGCCTGGTGTGCGAAACCGAGTTCGCCACCTGGACCCGGGACGGGCTCGTCCGTCAGGCCTCCTTCCTGGGCTTGCGGGAAGACAAGCCGGCCAGCGAGATTACGCGGGAGAAGGTGATGCGACGCGCAAGCAGGAGCCCGGGGCCGGCGGAACCGGAAAAGCCCACCGTCGCGGCCAGCCGCAAACGCAAGGCGACAGCCGCCGGCAAAGCGGAATCGGGTGCGAAGGGCGAGCAGGATTTCCATGGCGTGCGGCTCACTCATCCCGGGCGTCTTCTCTACGAAGAGCCGGCGATCAGCAAGCTCGATCTCGCCCAATACTATGTCGATGTCGCCGACCGGATCATGCCGCACGTCAAGCACCGGCCGCTGGCGATCGTCCGCTGCCCGGACGGGGCCAGCGGGACCTGCTTCTTCCAGAAGCATCTCTCCGCGGGCATGCCGGACGCGATCAAGCCCTTCTCGGTCAAGAGCAAGGAGGGGGCGCGCGAAAGCTATGTCTCGATCGAGGATGAGCGCGGGCTGATCGCGCTGGTGCAGTTCGGCGTGCTGGAGATCCATCCCTGGGGCGCTTCGGCCGACGATGTCGACAAGGCCGACCGCATCATCTTCGACCTCGATCCGGATCCGAAGGTCGAGTGGCCCGACGTGATCGCGGCGGCGAAGGAAGTCCGCGACCGTCTGCAGGAGCTGAAACTCGAGAGCTTCGTCAAGACCACGGGCGGCAAAGGCCTCCATGTGGTGGCGCCGCTGCGGCCGGCCGTCGCCTGGGAGCCGGTCAAGCGCCTGACCCAGGCGATCGCCTTCAGCATGGCCGCGGACAAGCCCGCGCTCTATCTGGCCAAATCGTCCAAGGCCGCGCGCGGCGGCAAGATCTTCATCGACTATCTGCGCAACGATCGCGGCTCCACGGCGGTGGCGCCGTACTCAACCCGGGCGCGGGCGGGCGCGCCGATCTCGGCGCCGCTCGACTGGCGGGAACTGAACGCCCGGCTCCGGTCCGATCGTTATCGGCTGGGCAACATCCGGGACCGGTTGGCGGCGTTGCCGCGCGATCCGTGGGAAGGGTTCTTCGACATCCGGCAGAGCCTGGGTGCGAAGACCTTGAGCGCGTTGAAGACTTCGCGCTGACACGGCCGCGGGCCCGCGAACCGCCGGCATTTTCGCAGGCACGGCGCCGCCCCTATACGGTCGGATAAGACCCGCTTCTTAGGTTTAGCTGTCCGTTTGCGGCCTGGATTCCAGCCCCCCGCTGCTTCATAGACCCCCTCACACGGTGCCGTCGGGCTAGGACGGCCTGTGCGCGGCAACGCCACGCGACAAAGCCTTCGGCCCCGCCCGAGGTAACGTCATGCGGCAACGCCACGCAGCGCCGTCCAGGCGAGGCCGGGCTTTCGAGCCCGGCCGAGCGGCGTTCAGCGAAGCTCAGGTTTCGTGGCGTTCCCCCCACATCGCGGAACCCGCCAGACGGCGATCACTCGAGTGCCGGTACCCTCCCATCGGCGTCCCTGGCCGGTGGAAGGGGCCGGCCTTTCCTTCCTTCCTTCATTTCACGACGCCGCGGCGCTTGAGAAATCGCGTGAGCCGGCGCAGCGAGCCGAACGCGAGACCCGCCGAGATCGCGGCCAGGGCGAGGGTGATCACGATCCCGAAATGGGTCTGGCCCAGCGGCAGACCGCCGACATTCATGCCGAAAATGCCGAAGACGAGCGAAGGCGGCAGAAGCAGCGCGGTCAGGATCGACAACGCATGCAGATGGCGGTTGGTCTCGGTCGCGAGCCGGGTCGCGATCTCGTCCTGCAGCAGCCGTCCCCGCTCGAGCATCGCCATCGCTTCGTGATCCAGCGACGAGAAGCGGTGCAGGCAGTGCTGTATGTCGATGCGTTGCCGCGCGACCGCCTGTTCCAGGCCGGAGGCCGGATCGGTACGCTCGAGGAGCGCGCAGAGGCCGGCGAGGCGGCGATGCACGCGCACCAGGTGGCGGCGCTGTCGCGCCAGTCCCAGATTGTCGATGGCGGTGTTCTCGACGAGAAGGCGATCCTCGATCTTGTCGAAACCGTCCGACAGGATATGCAGGCGCCCACCGATGTCGGCCGCGATCTGATCGACGATCGACTGCAGCAGCGCGCCGGGCGCCGCCATCGCCTGGCCCTGCTCGATGGCTTTCTGCAGCTCGAGCGTCGCCTGCAGCACATGCCGCCCGCCCGTGACGAGCGCGTTGTGGGTCAGGACGAAGCGCAGATGGCTCGATTGCTCGGACCGGTCGTCCATCTCGCGGACGATGTCGGGAAGGGCGCCGGCCAGCACGCCGTCCTTGGCCTGAAGGGCCGGGTGCTCCTGGGCGGAGAGCAGCATGAGACGGGCGGAATCCGGCAGATAGGGCGCGTGCGTCAGCCAGCCATGCGCCCGCATGTCGAGCAGATCGAAATGGAGCCAGAACCAGTCGCTCGGCGCGGCGTCGAGATCGATCGGCTGGTCGGGGGCGAGAGGGGCCGGCGCTCCGGTCGGCCCGAAGCGCCAGGCCCAGACCAGACCCGGCAAGGCCCTCTTCTCGGCTTGCAGCCAGAAGAGGGCCTGCACGGGTGGCATGCGGGGTCGCTCCCGCCGGATCAGAACAGCAGGCGGAAGACGAAGTAGAGGCCGCCCGACAGCATCATGGCGGCGGGCAGCGTGAACACCCAGGCCATGGCGAGGTTGCGGACGGTCGACCATTGCAGCCCGGACTTGTTGGCCGCCATGGTGCCGGCCACGCCGGAGGACAGCACATGGGTGGTCGAGACCGGCAGGCCGTACATGTCGGCCGCGGCGATGGTGCCCATCGCCACCAGTTCGGCGGCGCCGCCCTGCGCGTAGGTCAGGTGGGTCTTGCCGATCTTCTCGCCGACCGTCACGACGATGCGCCGCCAGCCGATCATGGTCCCGAGGCCGAGCGCGATCGCGACCGCGATCTTGACCCAGAGCGGGATGAACTTGGTCGAGTTGTCGAGCGACTTGCGGAAGGCCGTCAGGTTCTTGGCGGTGGTCTCGTCGAACTTCGGATCGTCGGCCTTGAGCAGCAGCCGGATGGCCTCCGATGCCAGATACATGTCGTTGCGGACGTTCTGCACCGCTTCGGAGGGAACCGCGCGCAGGCTGCCGTAATGGCTGATCTGGGTGGAGATCTCTCCCATGAGCTGCTGCAGCGACGACACCGTCTCCGGCGCCAGCGTGTGCGAGCGCACATAGGCGGCGACGCCTTCCCGGATATCGGCCGGGGCGGGCACGCCGTTGGCGTAGCTGGTCAATGAGCCCTGGGTCACCTGCGCCAGGGCCTCGAACTGGGTCACCTGGTCGTTGGGGATGGCCCGGTTGAGGGCGTAGGCGGTCGGCACCGTGCCGATCAGGATCAGCATGATGAGGCCCATGCCCTTCTGCCCGTCGTTCGAGCCATGGGCGAAGCTCACGCCGGTGCAGGTGAGGACCAGCAGGCCGCGGATCCACCAGGGCGGGGGCTGCTTGCCCTTGGGCGCCTTGTAGAGCTCCGGCTTCTTCACCAGCGCCTTGACCAGGACCAGCAGCAAGGCCGCGCAGAGGAAGCCCACGAGCGGCGAGAGCAGCAGCGAATAGCCGATTTTGACCGCCTGGCTCCAATCGACGCCGCTGGTCGAGTGGCCGGTGGGCGCCATCAGCTGGTTGGCGAGGCCGACGCCGATGATCGAGCCGATCAGCGTGTGCGAGCTCGAGGCCGGCAGGCCCAGATACCAGGTGCCGACATTCCAGAGGATGGCCGCGATCAGCAGGGCGAACACCATGGCGAAGCCCGCATCGGAGCCGACCTGCAGGATCAGCTCGACCGGCAGCAGCGAGATGATGCCGAAGGCGACGGCGCCCGTTGAGAACATGACGCCGAGAAAATTGAAGACGCCCGACCAGACGACCGCGAAATGCGGCGGCAGGGAATGGGTATAGATAACCGTCGCCACGGCATTGGCCGTGTCGTGAAATCCATTAACGAACTCGAAGCCCAGCGCCACCAGAAGGGCGATGCCGAGAAGGAAGAAGGGAAGGAAGGTCCGGACATGGACCTGCGCGTCGTCCATGTCGGAATAGATGCTGTAGGCGGTGAAGACGAGGCCGACGGCGAGCAGCCCCACGAAGATGATCAGCGTTGCGGGATTGACGGCAGCGTCGAGCTTCGGCTTGTCGAAGCTGTGGGCGCCGGATGTCGAATGGGGAGCGGCGATTTGGGTCATGGCGTGGCTCCTGATGATGCCGGAGTGTCGCCGTCGGATTTCAGCAGCCGACTGTTACGCCGTTGTGATGGATTTCCTGAACTCTGTGGATGGAATGCGGATTGCTAAGTGATTAGGCAATGGAAGGGAAACGGGCGACAACAACTTCGACGTCATCCCCGCGAAAGCGGGGATCCACTTCGAAGCTTGGCGACCTGGATCAAGATGGATCCCCGCGTTCGCGGGGATGACGATGGAGCGCTGAAGGACCAGCCCGTTCGCTGACCTCACGCGTCACGCCGTGTAGTCGTGCACCACGCGGCCGTAGGGCAGGGTGAGATCGGCGATGAAATGATGGGCGCCGATCACGCGCCGCACCGGGAAATCCGCGACCGGCGCATTGACATGCGGCACCAGGTGAAGCCGCGCGGGCCCGATCCAGGAACCCTTCACCGTGATCTCGGTGAGATTGTATGCCACGAGCTGGCAGATCTCCGGCCGGCCGTCGACGCCGGGGATGATCTTGAGGTTGACCTGGGTCTTGGAGAGCGCGGCTGTGGTCCTCACGCCGTTACCGGCCATGCTCTCATGCTTGTAGCCCATGGTGCCCATCGCCACGAGCTGGCCGGCATAGGCGAGCGTGCCGGTCAGCGTGTCCTTGACGATCTCGAGCTTGGGATGGGCGTATTTCTTCGGGAAGCCCCAGATCTCGCGGCCCGCCACGATCGGCGGATCGTCGTCCAGATACATCTGCGTGACGAAATTCACGTCCTCGCCGTCGAGCCGGCAGGGGATCACCAGGCCGGATTCCGTGTAGCTGCCGAAGCCGGAGCTGTCCGGCATGCGGATCCATTCATAGAGAACGCGCGGCCGGTCCAGCGGCTCGAGCGGCTCCGGCAGCTGCTCACGGACGATGTCGGGGTCGGTCTCGTACTCGATCACCATATATTCGCGGTCGACGAAGCGATAAGGCCCGGCCGGATAGCTGGGCCCGGCGGCGGGCATCGAGGCGAGCTTGAGGACTTCGTCGGGGCGCATCGGGTGGTCCGTTCCGGGTTCAGTGGGCGGTCCAGCCGCCGTCGATCGGCAGGGCGGCACCAGTGATCGAGGCGGCGGCATCGGTGGTGAGGAAGAGGGCGAGGCCGGCCACCTCGGAGGTCTCGACGAACCGCTTGGTCGGCTGCGGCTCGAGCATCACGTCGCGGATGACCGCGTCTTCCGAGATGCCGCGGGCCTTGGCCGTGTCGGGGATCTGCTTCTTGACCAGCGGGGTCATCACATAGCCGGGGCAGATGGCGTTGACCGTGATGCCGAACTCGGCGGTCTCGAGGGCGACGGTCTTGGTCAGGCCGAGGAGGGCGTGCTTGGCCGAGACATAGGCCGCCTTGAAGGGCGAAGCCACCAGCCCGTGCGCCGAGGACATGTTGATGATGCGGCCCCACTTCTGCTTCTTCATGTGGGGCACGACCAGGCGCGTGGTGTGGAACGCGCCCGTGAGGTTGATGGCGAGGATGGCGTCCCATTTCTCGACCGGGAATTCCTCGATCGGCGAGACGAACTGGATGCCGGCATTGTTCACCAGCACGTCGACGCCGCCGAACTTGCTCTCGGCCTGCGTGATCATCTGCGCGATCTCCGCGGGCTTGCTGAGGTCGGCGGGGCTGTAGATCACCTCGATCCCGTGTTCCTTGGCGAGGCCCGCGCGCAGGCTCTCGATCTCCTGCGCGTTGCCGAAACCGTTGAGGACCAGGTTCGCGCCCTGCTTGGCGAATTCGCGCGCGATCTCGAGGCCGATGCCGCTGGTCGAGCCGGTAACGAGAGCGGTCTTTCCAGGCTTCATGATGTTACATTCCTGTCAGAAACGAGCCGGTCTGCGGCGACGGGCCGCGGGAGGAGGAGAGCAAGAGCCGATGCCGGTCCGACCGGCCCTTCTCATATAGGATCAACTGTCGCGTCAGTACGACGAATGTTTGACAGCCGGGTGAATCAAAGATGGTATTTTGATCGCCACCTGTCACGTCACCGGCCCGTCATCACGCTGCATTACTGTGCGATTGCATTCAAGCTCCCGCAGGCATGTTCCACCTCCCAGCACGGAGATACGCGATATGGACGCCCAGACGCCGGTCAGACACAAGGCGAGGATTGCGGGCGGATGGCGCCCGGAACGGTGCGACCGGATCGCGCTGGTGCTGCAGGGCGGCGGCGCGCTCGGTGCCTACCAGGCGGGCGTCTATCAGGCGCTGCACGAGGCCGGGATCGAGCCGGACTGGCTCTCCGGCGTCTCCATCGGCGCCATCAACGCCGCCATCATCGCCGGCAACCTGCCCGACCGCCGGCTGGACCGGCTCAAGATGTTCTGGCAGCGCATCACCGAGCGCAAGATCTGGCATTACACGCCCGATGGCGACATCTACCGAAAGATCCGCAACGGCATCAGCTCGGCCCTGACCGTCGCGCAGGGGCAGCCCGGCTTCTTCGAGCCGCGGTTCCCGGGGCCCTGGTTCACCGCGGCCGGCGCCAAGGACGCCACCAGCTATTACGACAGCGCGCCCTTGCGGGAGACCCTGCTGGAGCTGGTCGATTTCGACCTCATCAACGACCACGGGGCGCGGCTCTCGGTCGGCGCCGTCAATGTGCTGACCGGCAATTTCATGTATTTCGACAATGAGAAGGAAGTCCTCGAGCCGGAGCATATCATGGCGAGCGGCGCCTTGCCGCCGGCCCTGCCGATGATCAAGCTCGGCACCGACTATTACTGGGACGGCGGCATCGTCTCGAACACGCCGCTGCAATACCTGCTGGACCAGGAGGACCGGCTCAACACCCTGGCCTTCCAGGTCGACCTCTTCAGCGCCCGCGGGACCATGCCGCGCGACATCCAGGACGTGATGGCGCGGCAGAAGGACATCGTCTACTCCTCGCGCACCCGCTACAACACCGACGTCTATCGCCGTCTCCACAAATGGAAGACGCTCTATGGGCAGGCGCTGCAGAAGATGCCCGACGAGCTGCTCTCCGAAGAAGAGAGGAAGCTGCGTGTGGAACTCTCGGACCTGCCCGAGATCGTCATCCTCCAGCTCATCTATCAGCAGAAGGCCTATGAGGGCCACGCCAAGGATTACGAATTCTCCGGCACCTCGATGCGCGAGCACTGGCAGAGCGGCTACGAGGACACCAAGGCCACGCTGAAGAAGAAAAATTGGATCGAGATGCCCCCGGAAGGCTCCGGCTGCGTGGTGCACGACGTGCACCGGCAGGAGGATTGAGCGGGCTTATCTTTTTGTCCCTTCCCCCTTCAGGGGGAAGGTTAGGAAGGGGGCTGCGCGATATCGATAGCGAGCAGCCCCCTCCCTAACCCTCCCCCGTGAAAACGGGGGAGGGAACAAAGACAGCAACCTCACACCGCGTCCGTCACCACCGGCAGCACCGGTTCGATCTCGCCCGCGATCAGGGCCGCGACCCGCGCCTGCAGCTTCCAGAGATACCGGTCGTGGATGCCGAGATCCTCGAGATGGGCCACGGTCTGCATCAGATACTCGGCGCAGGAGCCCCAATGGCCGCAGGCCCGGGCGAGGATGGCGGCCGTCTCCTCCAGCGTGTGGTCGCCCGCGTAGTTGATGGATTTGTGGTCGACCGTGAAGGCGAGGGCGGAGAGACGCTTGCCTTCGCTTTCGACCGGGACCCAGCGCGGCACGTTCGCCGGCGGCTTGACGCTGATCTCGCGGCGGAGGAGCCGCTCGACGGAGCCGGCGCCATGGGGCAGGCGCTGCACCACGCCACGGCAGGAGCCGCCCCGATCGAGCCCCATCATCAGCCCCGGACAGTCAGGCGTGCCGCGGAAACGCACCATGCGCAGGCAGAACTTGCGATGCCAGCCATGGAGATGGGCGACGCGCTGCCCATCGACCTCGCAGGCCGGCTTCCAGATCAGCGAGCCATAGGCGAAGAGCCAGACATCCTCGTGCGCTTGCCGCGCCGCCATCAGCGCCCCGGTCAGGACGCGATAGTCGTCGTCGGTCATCGGCTCCTTCTTCATCACGGCCGGCCCCGGGTCCGGCAGCTCGCGATGGACCCGCGCCACCAGCTCGGGCGTCAGGGTCATGGCCGCGCGTCCGCTCATCCTGCGCGCCTCCTTGTCCGGAGCGCCCAGCCTATCACCGGATGCGGCAGCCTCGGAATCGCGCATCGGCATCACGCATAGCGCAGCCGGCTGCCGATCCCGAGTCGGCGCGCCTTGTCGAGCGCCAACGCCCCCAGCGCGATGTCGGAAAGCGACAATCCCCGGTGCCAGAAGAGGATGCGCTCCTCCGGCCGCTCGCGGCCCGGCTTCAGGCCGGCGACGATCTGCCCCAGCTCGGCATGAAGGGTCTCCGCCGTCAGCCTGCCTTCATCGACATGGCGGCGAAGCGCGCCGAAAGGCCCCGCCTTGGCCTGTCCCCAATCGTCCATCACCACCTTGTCCATCACATCGGTCAGGTCGAGCTCCACCGCGCTCATGGTGCCGTAGGGGATCGCGAGGGCGCCCGGCTTCACCCAGGCGGTCTTGAACAGCGGCTCCGGCTTCTCGAGGCGCGACGCCTCGACCAGGATATCGGCGCCGTCGAGACAGCTCTCCCAATCCTCGGCGACGGCGATCTCGCGCCGAAGATCGCGCTCGAGCGTCGCCGCGAAGGCGTCGCGGCTTTCCTTGCGCCGGGAGTGGATGCGGATCTCCTTGAGATCGAACAGGCGGTTCAGCAGCCGCACATTCCAGTAGGCGGTGCCGCGGGCCCCGATATGGCCCAGCACGCGCGCATCCTTCCGCGCGAGATACTTGGCCCCGATCGCGGTGACGGCGCCGGTGCGCATCTCGGTGATGGCGGTGGCGTCGATCAGCGCCTGCGGCATGCCGGTTGCGGGATCGAACAGCAGCAGCATCGCCATCTCGGAGGGCAGGCCCTGCTGCCAGTTATCGATGAAATCGCCGACGATCTTGACGCCGGCGAAAGCGCGGCCATCGCCGGTGGGCAGCACGCCGCGCAGCACGTTGAAATGGCCGCGCGCCTCGCGGGGCCGCAGATGCATGCGCGGCTCGATCACGGTTTCGCCGCGGCCCTGCATGGCGAGGCTGGTCTCGATGGCGCCGAGGATTTCCTCGTCGGTCAGCGCCAGCGCCTCCATGTCGAGGCCGTTGAGATAGGCGAAGTGAATGGGCGAGGACATGGGGCGGGGTCTCAGGGCGAGGGGACCAGCACGATCTTGCCGGTATGCTGCTTGGCGAGGAACTCCTTCTGGGCGGCGACGATCTCGCGCAAGGGATGGATGCCGGCGATGACGGGCCTGATCTCGCCGCGCTCGATATAGCGAACCAGGTTCTCGAACACCCCGGGCTCCAGGACCGTGCAGCCGAGCAGGCGCAGATCCTTGAGATAGAGAGTGCGCAGATCGAGCGCCACCACCGGGCCGGCGATGGCGCCGGCGGCGGCATAGCGGCCGCCGCGCCGGAGCAGCTCGAGGAGCTGCGGAAATTGCGGGCCGCCGGCGACGTCGATCACGACATCGACGCTTTCCGGGCCGACAGCCGCCACGAGATCGGCATCGCGCGCCAGCACCCGGGAGGCGCCCAGCGCCTCGAGGGCCGCGGTCTTGGACGGGTTAGCGACCGCGATGATGCGAGCGCCCCGCCGCCGTGCCAGTTGCAGCGCTGCCGAGCCGACGCCGCCCGATGCGCCCGTGACGAGCACGGTCTCGTCCTGGCCGAGACCGGCGCGGGTCAGCATGTTCTCCGCCGTGGCGTAGGCGCAAGGGAAGGAGGCCAGCTCCGCATCGGAGAGCCGGCTCTCGATCCGGTGCGCGTGGGCCGAGGGCGCCCTGGCATACTCGGCGAAGGCGCCGTCGCATTCGGAGCCGAAGAAGAGGGCGCGATAGGGCGCCCAGCCGAAGGGGGAACGGAACGCCGGCTCGATCAGCACCCGTTCGCCGATGCGCGACGCGTCGACGCCGGGGCCGACGGCGACGATGCGCCCACAGGCGTCTATGCCCTGGATCCGCGGGAATGACAGCGCTTCGCCGGTCCAGGCGGCATCCGCGGCCTTCGCTGCGGCGAAGCCGCCCGAGCCGCCGGAGGCGGTCGTCCCCTCGGTGACCGATTTCGAATACCAGCCGGTCCGGGTGTTGATGTCGGTGTTGTTGACGCCGGCGGCGCCGACGCGGATCAGCACCTCGCCGGCCCCCGGCTTCGGCACCGGGACATCCTCGCGATATTCGAGCTGATCGAAGCCGCCATTGCCCTTGAGCAGGACGGCCTTCATGATCGATGGCAAGGGTGGCATGGGCGATCTCCCGTGCGGATCGGCAACGGATTTGAGCCTAGCGTCCGGCTCGTCTTGCCGAACGGATCGCATTCTCGAAGAGGATCACGATACAGCCCAGGAACAAGACCACCGCGCGCCAGCCCGGGGCCAGATCGAGGGCGGGCAGAACGAACGCCACGACGGCGATCCAGGCCAGGATCGCAAGGGCCAGACTGCCATCATCCACGAAAAGCGCCAGCAGCTCCCGCAGGATCGTGCCGAGCCGGTTCATCGTGCCGCCCCGCTTGTTGCGGTGGCGGCCCGCACGAGCCCGATGGTGATCAGCGCGGCTGCCAGGAAGCAAAGCCCGAGCAGCGGGATCGCCCAGTCCTGGCCCGGCCAGGGATCGCCCAGCCCTTCGCCGATCCAGAAGACGCCGAAGGCCGAGATCATCACGCCCACCACCAGCTTCAGCGCATTCTCCGGGACCCGGGTGAGGGGCTTGTGGACGATCAGGCCCAGCAGCAGCACGGCCGCGAGCGCGGCGCCCGCCCCCAGGCCCGCCGGCATCATCGTCTGGCCGGTGGCACCCACGGCGATCACGATGAAGACGACCTCGATGCCCTCGAGCGTCACGGCCTTGAAGGCCGTCGCCAGCGCAACCGCGTCGACGCCGCCGGCGCGAACGCCGCCCGCCTGCTTCATCGCGGCGGTCTCCTGCTCATAGGCCAGGCCTTCGTCATGGAGCGCGATCACGCCGCCCGCCCGCAGGATCGCCTTGCGCAGCCAGCGTATGCCGAACAGGAGCAGCAGGATGCCGATGGCCGTCTGCAGCCAGGCGATCGGGATCAGCCCCAAGGTCGGCCCTAGAAGCAGGATGAGCGCCACCAGCAGGAGGGCGGCGAGCCCGGTGCCGATGAGCGCCGACCGCCAGCCGCGCACGGTGCCCACCGCCAGCACGATCGTCAGCGCTTCGACAAACTCCACCAGCGAGGCCAGGAAGGCGGCAAGGAAGGCCGATCCGGCATGGGCGTCGGCAAGGAACATGCTGTCTCTCTCTGTTGGTGCCGCTTCCGGAGCGGGGACTCCGAAGCCATCTCGGGACGGCACCTGTCCGACTGAAACCTGGAAACCGGTTCATCGCGCGAACCGGCCGGAAAATCCAGAACGCTTCCTGCGCCGATTTGAACGATGGGCGCCCTAGCCCTTCCGTCCCTTACGCTCGACCGCCACCGTCGCCGCGCGCATGCCGACATGCAAGGCCGAAAGTGGCTGGATTTCCAGCAGCAGGCCCGCTTCAGGCGACTTGATTTCGCCCAGGATCTCTCCGGCCAGGCTGCGCACCCAGCCGATCCGTTCGCCCTTGCGCACCTGGTCGCCGGGACGGCGCTCGGCCTCGAACAGCCCACCCCAGTCGCTGCAGACGGCGCGCCGCACCCAGGGGGCCGCGGCCGGGCCGCCGCGCGGCAATCGCTCGCGCAGGGCCGGGGCGGCGCTCAGCATGTTGATGATCGCCGTGGCGCCGCGATGCGCACCGATATGGTCGATGCCGTGGAATCCCGAAAGCTCCATGGTGACGGCGGGCTTGCCCTGCCGCACCGCCCAGGCCGACCAGCTCCGATCGATGCCCTGAAGGTTGGAGATCGCCGCCGGCATCTCGCCCACCACCGGCAGCGCGGAGCAGGCGGCCCAGCGCAGGACGCGGCGCTCCAGCCGGGGATCGGCGAAATGATCGAGCAGGACGAAAGGCACGCTCCAGCCGGCCGTATGGACGTCGATGAGCGCATCGTGCGTCTCGAGCAGACGCGTCAGGGCATGGGCGATCCGGTCCGCCAGCAGGCCGTCCGGCCGACCGGGAAAGCGGCGGTTGAGATCGATGTTCTCGATCGGCACCTGGCGCTGGCTCGCGCGCGCGGCCAGCACATTGACGCAAGGGATGAGCGTGATCGATCCGGTCGTGATCCAGTCCGCCAGCTGCTCGGCCGCGTGCCAGATCGCGGCGCTGGCCGTGACCTCGTCGCCATGGACGGCGCCGGTGACCAGCAGGCGGGGGCCGCGGGCGCCGGTCTTGAACCGCCAGCCGCGCAACGCCGTCGACAGGCCGGGATCGTCGTTCCCGAGGCTGATCTCGAAGGGCTGCCGTCGCATGGAGGGGAGCCGGCCCGCGGGAGGGCCCCGCGGGCCGGACGGGGTTCAGCGGTTATGGGCGAGGAGGGCGCGACCGGTGTCGGTCAGCTTGCAGACCAGCCAGTCCGGCTTCAGCGGATTGCTGAACCAGGGCTCGGCCCAGCCCATGTCGATGCAATGCCGGATGGTGCGGTCATTGATGCGCTGTCCCCATTCGTCGAACAGGGGCAGCTTGCCGCCGGGCTGCTTCAGCCCTTTGCTGAGCCAGCGAAGCTGAGCTGGCGTGGGTCTTAGAGTCGTCGCGTGATGATTGGTCTCTAACATATTGGTTTTCATGACGACCCTCCCCGAACTTGAAGTGCCATCTTAAGCGATCGGGGCACGCCGGAAAAGTGACGTGGGGGAAATCCTCGAACTTGCTGAAACACCAGAGACTTGACCTAAAATGTTAACGCGCGCCGCGAGCCTTATCCCCGCAACTCACCGAATTAGACCCAGCGGTCACAAAAATTTCTCGTCATGAGGCATGCGCGCCGCAAGCTTCGCCGCCGCCTCCGCTCGAGGCTTGGCGTCAGCCCGGGCGCGACGCCCCCGGCATCTGCCGGCGGAGCTCCTCGACATAGGGTTCGCCGAAGTTCGTGCCGGGCGCCCGGTCGTAGCAGAACAGTCCCACCACGCGCTTGCGGTTGCCCTCGACCGGACTGACGCGGTGAAGCGTGTGGTCGCCTTGGAAGACGTTCAGGTCGCCAGCCGCGAGCCTGGCGCTGCGCAGGCCGCTCCGCCGGCCGGCGAAGGCCGCCGCGACGGCCTCGTAGTTCTCGTCCTTGTCAGTACGGATATTGGGAAAATACTCGAACCGGCCGCCCTGCTCGGGCTCCTTCAGGACGACGGAGAAGACCACGTCGTTGCCGTCGAAATGCCAGCCGTCGGTGTCGCCGTCCCCGGCGACCTTCGCCGTCAGCGCCAGATGCGGGCATTCGCTCCGGTAGAAGGTCTCGTAGCCCATGAGCCGGCGCAGGAACTCGCGCAAGGGCTCCCAGCAATAGAGCCGGCGCAGCGGCGAGTTGTTGGAGATCTGGTGGTTCAGCACCTGGTGGTAGCGGGAAAGGTGGGTCACGCTGCGCGCATGGCCGGCAGGCCAGTCCTTGCCGTCGCTGTAATAGGCGATCCTCTCCGCCTGGACCCGGCAGGCCATCGGCAGGCGGGCCTCGATCTCGGCGGCCATGAAGGCGGCCGCTTCGGGCCGCACGAAACCGGGCAGGGAGAACAGCGCATCTTGCTCGAGCGTGGCGCGGCCCTCGCGGAGCAGGGCATCGATCCTGGGGCTCCCTGGCTGGTGCAGGGGATAGCGATCGAGGTCGATGATCTCGGGGATCGCATTGAATCCCGTGGCCCGGCCTTGCGCGCCCGCGCGAAGCAGGGGGTCGAAGGGCAAGCCTTCCGCTGGGGCCGCCGGCGGCCGTTCCCGATCGGTCTCGGAAATCGCGGGGGATTCCATGCCAGAGCCTCCATCCCGACACTGCCCAAAGGCGACAGGATCATAGAGGTCTGCCGGCCGGTCTCCAATGGCGGACCGCGGCCGGAAGCCGTCCGGGCGAAAGCCGAACGGCAAGTCCCGATCGTCTCGGCGGGGTCGGAGAGCCGCCGGGCCCCTACGCCCTGTCGCGGAGCAGGACCTTGTCCAGCGTGATCGGCAGATCGCGGATCCGCTTGCCGGTGGCGTGATAGACCGCGTTGGCGATCGCCGCGGCGACGCCGACCAGGCCGATCTCACCGACACCCTTGACGCCGAGAGGATTGATCACCGTATCGAGCTCGTCGACGAAGAAGGCATCGATGTTCCTGACGTCCGCGTGGGCCGGGATGTGATACTCGGCGATGTTGGCATTCATCACGCGGCCGAAGCGATGGTCGATGAGGGTCTCCTCGTGCAGCGCCATGCCGATGCCCCAGACGATGCCGCCCATGATCTGGCTGTGCGCGGTCTTCGGGTTGATGATGCGGCCGGCCGCCACGGCACTGACGACGCGGGTGACGCGCACGATGGCGAGCTCCTCGTCGACCCGCACCTCGGCGAAGATCGCGGCATGGGTGTTGTGCGCATGGCGGTCGTCGGGCTCGAAGCCGCTTTCCGCCTCCTTGCTGATCGTCGGGAGGCCGGCTTGGTGCAGGAGATCGGCGGTCGCTACCGCCCGCGCCGGGTCCTGCAGCGCAACCAGCCGTCCATCCGCCAGGATCGTCTCCTCGGCCCGCAATCCGGCCAGCGGGGAGTTCGGCGTCGCCTGCGCCAGCGTCAGCAGGGCGCCGCGCAGCTCCGTCGCCGCCCGGAGGATCGCGTGTGACACCGAGGCCGCGCCCCAGGAGCCGCCCTCGATCTGCGCCTGGGGCAGGCTCGAATCGCCGAGCTTGACCGTGATGCGCTCGACCGGAAGGCCGAGCATCTCGGCCGCGACCTGGGCCATCACCGTATAGGTGCCGGTACCGATATCCATGGTGGCGCAGGCGACCTCCGCACCGCCGTCGGCCGCGAGCGTGATCCGTGCGGTATGCTTGATCTGCAGCGCCTCCCAGATGCCGCTCGCCATGCCCCAGCCGATCAGCTCATGGCCGTCGCGCATCGAGCGGGGCGCGGCGCTGCGCCGCTCCCAGCCGAAGCGCTGCGCCGCCTGATGGTAGCACTCGCGCAGCCGCTTGCTGGTGTAAGGGATGTCGTCATTCTGGTCTCGCTCCGAATAGCAGCGGAGCCGGAGCTCGAGCGGGTCCATCTTCAGCGCGACCGCGAGCTCGTCCATGGCGCATTCCAGCGCGTAGACGCCGGTCGCCGCGCCCGGCGCGCGCATGTCGCACGAGGTCGGGAGGTCGAGGGCAGCGAGCCTATGCACGTACCGGGCGGTCGCGCTCTTGTAGAGCAGCCCCGACCAGGAGGTGTCATGGCGCGAGAACTGCTCGAAGCGCGAGGTCATGGCGATCGCCTCGTGGGTCACCGCGTCGAGCGTTCCGTCGTGCTTGGCGCCGAGGCTCAGCCGCTCGATCGTGGCGGGCCGATAGCCCAGGCCATACATCTGCGCCCGGGTCAGGACCACGCGCACCGAGCGCTTCAGCTTGAGGGCGCCCTGGGCGGCCAGCACGACCTCGAACTGCGGTCTCAGCCCTGAACCGAAGGCGCCGCCGACATAGGGCGCGACGACCCGAACCTGCTCGGGTTCGAGAGCGAAGACCCCGCAGAGATAACGCTGCACGTTCTGCACGCCCTGGGTCTTGTCGTAGACGGTGAGGTTGCCGTCACTTTCCCAGACTGCGGTGGCGGCGTAGAGCTCCATCGGATTGTGGTGCTCCATCGGAATGAAATACTCTGCCTCGAGCTTGACCGGCGCGCTGGCGAAAGCCGAAGCGGCGTCGCCGCGCCCTTTCCAGGGTTTCTCGACGACGACCGCATGCGAACGCTCGGCCTCGAGATCGGTCGCGGGCGTCTCGGCCGCATATTCGATCTTCACGAGCGACGCCGCGAAGCGGGCGGTCTCGATATCTTCGGCAAGCACCACGGCGACCGGCTGGCCATTGAAGAGCACGCGATCGTCGAACAGCGGCCGGAAGGGCGAGCCGTCCGGCGCGGCATCGTCGTGGTAGGCCTCGTCGCGATCCGCCATCGCCGGGCGGTTGGCGTGGGTCAGCACGTCGAGCACGCCCGGGACCCGCAAGGCCTCCGCGGCGTCGATCGCGGCGATACGGCCGCGCGCGATGGTCGACGTCACCATGCTGCCATAAGCCAGGTCCGGCGCCTGGAACTCGGCGGCGTATTTGGCCTCGCCGGTCACCTTGGCGCGACCGTCGATCCGGGAGACGGGCGTTCCGATCACCGACAACTTGCGTGCCAGCCCGTCCGCAGCCGGCGACGTGGTCGCGGCATGGGCCGAGGTCCCGAAGCCGACGGTACCTCCGATCAGGCTGGCGGCGGCAGCGCCCTTGAGGACGGTGCGACGGCTGAGTTCACCGGTCATGGTCTTCCCCTCGGTGGCGACGGTCACAGGATCTTCTTCAAGGATTGAGGCTGCGGCGTTCCTCGTTCGGCCTGGGTAAGCGCGCGCACGACCGCGAGGCGGGCGAGCGCGATCTTGAAATCGTTATGGCCGTGGCCCCGGGCGCCCTGCAGCGTGATGTCGGCCGCCTGGGCGAAAAGCTGCGGCGTTGCGGTCTTGCCCTTCAGGGCCTGTTCCGCCTCCGGCACGCGCCACGGCCTGTGCGCGACGCCGCCCAGTGCCAAGCGCGCCTCGGCGATGGTATCGCCCTCCATCCGGAGCGCCGCGGCAACGGAGACCAGGGCGAAGGCGTAGGACAGCCGGTCGCGGATCTTGATGTAGGTGTGATGCGCGGCGAAGCCCTCGGCGGGCAGGGTCACGGCCGTCACGATCTCTCCCGCCGAGAGGTTGGTGTCGCGCTCCGGTGTTTCGCCGGGAAGCCGGTGGAAATCGGCGAACGCGATGCTGCGCTCGCCCGTCGGCCCCACCACCTGCACCGTGGCGGCGAGCGCCGCCAGCGCGACGCAGAGATCGGAAGGGTGCGTGGCGATGCAGGATTCGCTGGTTCCCAGCACGGCATGCCCGCGATTGAGCCCGCCTATGGCCGAGCATCCGGTCCCGGGTTCGCGCTTATTGCAAGGGGTGGCGGTGTCATAGAAATAGGCGCAGCGCGTGCGCTGCAGGAGGTTGCCGCCGGTCGAAGCCATGTTGCGCAGCTGTTGCGAGGCGCCGGCAAGGATCGCGCTCGCGACCAGCGGATAGCGCCGCTCGATCTCCGGGTGATAGGCAAGATCACTGTTCGCGACCAGCGCGCCGATCCGCAAGCCGCCGCCGGCCGAAGGCTCGACCGAGCGCAGAGGCAGCCGCGAGATGTCGATCAGCTGTGCGGGGCGCTCGACATCGACCTTCATCAGGTCGACGAGATTGGTGCCACCGGCGATGTATCGGGCAGCCGGATTGCCGGTGCCCAGCCGGAGCGCTTCGGAAAGCGTGGCGGGGCGGGCATACGTGAAGGGAACCATGCCGGCCTCCTCAGGCGCTTGATTTTTCGATCACTTGCTGAATCGCGGCGACGATATTGGGATAGGCGCCGCAGCGGCAGAGATTGCCGCTCATGAGCTCGCGGATCTCGTCTTCCGTCTTCGCCTTGCCCTCCGCGATGAGACCCGCGGCCGAGCAGATCTGGCCCGGCGTACAGTAGCCGCATTGGAAGGCGTCATGCTCGATGAAGGCGGCCTGCAGGGGATGAAGCTCCCCGTCGCGCGCAAGGCCCTCGATCGTCGTCACGCTGGCGCCGTCGCGCGTGACGGCGAGCGTGAGGCAGGCATTGACGCGCCGGCCATCGACCAGGACGGTGCAGGCGCCGCATTGGCCGTGGTCGCAGCCCTTCTTGGTGCCGGTCAGGGCGAGGCGATCGCGGAGCAGGTCCAGCAGCGTCACCCAAGGCGGCAACGCGGCCTCCGTTCGAACGCCGTTGATCGTCAATGCGATGGAGACTTTCCCTGATGCGTCGAGGCCGCCGTCATCCGTTGCCGTCCCCATCCCCATACCTCCGCCGGTTGTGGTTTGGTCAAATGCCGATGTCTCTCGCGGAATTGGCACTCCGCAGGCAGCCGAGCCTCATTTGCGATCCGGTGGCGTCGTGCCGGTGCCGCTCCGGCGGTCCCATGATCCGCAATCCGCGCCGTCGCACCCGACCTTCAGTGTTGTCGAAGCGGCGACCCTTCTCCTGTGGCAAAAAACCGACATTTGAACAAAACAACCATGGCCTGCCCGTCGATAGGATTGAAAGCCTTGCCAGCCATGAGCCGGCCGGCGGGTTGAAGGGCGCGAGGCGCTGTATCGGTCATGAAAGTGCAATGCGGGAAGGCGAGGGAGCCCCGGCCGCTCGGCTGCTGGGTTCCGGCCTGACCACATGAACCGGTGCGGGGTGGAGGCGGTGGAGGGTGATCGTAAAGAGGCGCCGGCCGCGGGCGGACGCGCCGAAGGCCGGTATCAGGAGCGCCGCGCGCCCTCGGTACGGGCCTTGGCGAGCGCGGCCTCGGTCGCGAGCGCGGCGCGCAGATCGGCGTTGCGGAGGTCGGTCTTGATCAGGCTGGCGCCGCGCAGGTCGGTCGCCACCAGGCGGGTGCCGGAGAGATCGGCGAAATCGAGGCGGCAGTTGCGAAGGTCGGCGCCGGAGAGATCCCGGCCTGCGATCTCCATGCCGCTGAGATCCTGGCCGGACAGGCTGAGCCGGGACCCTTCGAGCCCGTAGCTGTCGATCCATTGTCGGTGCTCCTGGATCAGGTCCAGAAGCTCCTCCGGCTCGATCCGGGCCGGCAGCTTGACCATGCCCGCCGCCCAGCCCGGCAGGGTCACCGCCGCGTCCTGAGTCTGCGAGAAATCGGCGCCGTCGAGCTTCGCCTGCTCGAATTCCGAACCGGCGATGCTGCATTCCTCGAACAGCGCGCCGCGGAGATCGGCGCCGGAGAAATTGACGTCATTGGCCTTTACGTGGGTCAGCGAGACCTTGTGGAGATTGGCGTTGGTGAAGTCGGAGCCCTCGATCGTGGCGCCGTCGAAGGAAACCTGCGGCTCGCCGTCGTCGAGCGCGGCCGCTTTCGGGGCAGCGGCGGGCGCCGCGGCGCCACGGAAGACCGCCTCGCTCGCGTTGGTGCGAACGAATTTGGCATGGCGGAAATTGCAGTTCTCGAACAGCGCCCGCACCAGATGAGCGTTCTCGAAATCGACCTTGTCGAAGGAGCAGTCGAAGAAGCGGCCATGGCTGAAATCGGCCCGGCGGAGGTCGGCGCCGTCGAACTTGACGCGCTTCACGGTCTTGCCGGCAAAGCTGACCCCTTGCAGCCACCGGCCGCTGAAGTCCTTGTCGCTGATCTCCATGACCATGACAGGTTCCTCCCTGGAACCGCGCCTCTGGAACCCGCCATCGTACCGGCAAAAACTTACGCGAATCTTGTCGGGCGGGGCGGGCGCAAGAGATTAGAAATTCGAGATAAATTTGAGCGAACAGGCGACAAAGACGCATCCCCTCCCCCTTTGAGGGGAGGGGATGCGAGACCCTATCTTCGCGTTCCCTCCGTATGCGCCTTGCTCAGCGCGGCCTCGCTGATCAAGGCCGCGCGCAGGTCGGCGTTGCGCAGGTCGGTCTTGATCAAGCTGGCGCCGCGCAGGTCGCTCGCCACCAGCCGCGCGCCCGAGAGATCGGCGAAGTCGAGCCGGCAATTGCGCAGATCGGCGCCCGACAGGTCCTGGCGGGCGATCTCGGCGCCGGTCAGGTCGTGGCCCAGCAGCGAGAGCCTGGCTCCCGCCTGTCCGTTGCTGGCGACCCATTGCTGGTGGCGCCGGATCTGCGCCAGCAGGGCCGGGGCTTCGATCTTGCGCGTCATCTTCACCATGCCGGCCGCCCAGGAGGGCAGGGCCTTGGCCGCGTCCTCGGTCTGGGAGAAGTCGGCGCCGTCCAGCTTGGCTTGCGCGAACTGCGCCCCGGCGATGCTGCATTGCTCGAACACCGCGCCGCGCAGATCGGCACCGCTGAAGTTCGCGTCGTTGGCCTTCACCTTGGACAGCGAGGCCTTGTTGAGGTTGGCGTTGGTGAAATCGGACCCCTCGATCGTGGCACCGTCGAAGGAGACCTGCAGCGCGGACACCTCGACCGGCGACCGCTTCTTGTAGGAGAGCACGGTGGTGGTGCGGAACACCGCCTCGCTGGCGTTGGTCCGGACGAATTGAGTGCCGCGGAAGCTGCAATTCTCGAACAGCGCGCGGGCGAGGTGGGCGCCGCTGAAATCCACCGCGTCGAACGAGCAGTCGAAGAATTGGCCGTGGCTGAAGTCGGCGCGGGACAGGTTGGCGCCGTCGAACTTGATGCGCCGGACCGTCTTGCCGGCGAGGTTGAGGCCCTGCAGCGACTGGCTGCTGAGGTCCTTGTCGCAGATTTCCGTGATCGCCATGTTTCGCCCCTTCCTGGAACGCATTCGCATGCGGCACCCGGTATAGGCGAAATCCGCGCTCGCGAACAATCGCGAGTTCCACGCAATTCGAGGCAAGGTTTCCGGAGAATTGATGCGGTTGCGATCGATCCCGCCGTTCAGCGCGGAATTCCGCCGAACCTGCAGGCCTCGCGAGGCCTGCTGCGGCATTCGACCACAAGGGGCACAACTTTTGATAGCTGTTGCTTATCTCCTCCGCTCCGCGACGGAGGGGATAAATGCGCTTCGTATTCCCTTCGTCTCAGCGCCCCGCCCGGGCGCGTTTCGCCTCGAGCCGGGGCAGCTCGATCGCGGGGCAGCGATCCATGATCACGGTGAGGCCGGCCTTCTGTCCCCGCGCGGCGGCCGCCTCGTCGCGCACGTCGAGCTGCATCCAGACGGTCTTGGCGCCGATGGCGACGGCCTGGTCGACCACGGCGCCCGCCTCGGAAGACCGGCGGAACACGTCGACCATGTCGATCTTCTCCGGGATGTCGGCGAGCCGCGCATAGACCGTCTCGCCATTGATCTTGCCGCCGGCCTGCCCCGGATTGACCGGGATGCAGCGATAGCCCTTGGATTGCAGGAAGCGCATCACGCCGTGGCTGGGCCGCTCGGGCTTGGGGCTGGCGCCCACCACGGCGATGGTCCTGGTCTCGGCGAAGATGCGCTCGAGCAGGGCGTCGGGGTAATCGGTCATGGGGTCCCTCCGGAAGGTCGGCAGCCGGGATGGCGCCGCGGCGTCAATCGTGCCAATGGGGTTTCCGTTTCTCGAGGAAGGCGTCGATGCCTTCCTCCGCATCGGCCTGCATCAGGTTCTCGACCATGACGGCGGAGGCGTAGCGCAGGGCCTCGTCGAACCCGAGCTCGGCCTGGCGATAGAAGGCCTCCTTGCCCAGCGCAAGGACGGCTGAGGATTTGCTCGCGATCTGCCGGGCGAGCGCCAGGGTCTCGGCCGCCAGCGATGCCGCCGGCACCACGCGATTGATCAGTCCGAGCCGCCGCGCCTCCGCGGCGTCGATGAGATCGCCCGTCAGCAGCATCTCCATCGCCGGCTTGCGCGCGATCGCGCGGCTCAAAGACACCGCCGGCGTCGAGCAGAAGAGGCCGATATTGACGCCGGGCGTGGCGAACCGCGCGCCGCTTTCCGCCACGGCGAGATCGCAGCCCGCGACGAGCTGGCAGCCCGCGGCCGTGGCGATCCCGTGGACCTGGGCGATCACCGGCTTCGGGCTGCGCCGGATCGCCCGCATGAGGTCGCTGCAGCGCGCGAACACCTCCTCGTAGCGCTCGCGGCTTTTGAGGGCACGAATCTCCCGCAGGTCATGGCCGGCGCAGAAGGCGGGGCCGTTGCCGGCGATGATCAGCACCTGGATGGCGGGGTCGGCGCTCCATCGCTCGATCTCGCCCCGCAATGCGCCCAGGAGCGAGACGGAGAGGGCGTTGCGCGCCTCCGGACGGTTCAGCGTCAGGATGGCGATGCCATCCTCGGTCCGGGAGAGCAGCTCGGGCTCGTTCGCGAGGCTCGTCATGCATTCTCCCGCGCAGAAGCCGGCGGCTAGAGGCCCATCTGCTGCAGCATCGCCCTGGCCAGCACGCTGTCGGGCCAGCTCAGGCTCTGCGTGATGGAGAAATGGTGCGTGTCCGGCAGCTTGAGAAGGCTCGTGGGAAGACCGTGACGCTTCAGATGCGCCTCATAGGCTTCGGACTGCTTGATCCATTCCGGCGTCTCCTTGGCTCCCACGGCCACCAGCGCCGGGCATCGCCGGCGCGGCGCGAAACGCAGCGGGCTGTTGCGCGCCACCATCTCCGGCTTGAGCCGGATCTGCTCGTTGGCCTGGATGCGCAGCACGGGCTCCACGTCATAGATGCCGGTGATGCAGACGGCCCCCTTGATCACATCGTCGGGGACGGGGCTCCGGCTCCAGTCCTGGGCCAGCATCATCGCCGCCAGATGGGCGCCGGCCGAGCTGCCGGAGAGATAGATCCGGTCGGCGCTGCCGCCGAGCAGACCTGCATGGCGGTAGACCCAGATCACCGCGTTGCGGATCTGCTGGACGATGATGTCGAGCGTGACCTTGGGGCAGAGGTCGTAATTGAGGAGGACCGTCGTGGCGCCGGCGGCGACCAGCGGCCGCGCGACATAGCTGAAATCGCTCTTGTCGAGCGCCCGCCAATAGCCGCCATGGATATAGACATGGATGGGGGCGCCGGGATCGGTGGCCGGAAAGACATCGAGGCGCTCGCCCGGGCTTTCGCCATAGGCGATGTCGGCGGTATGCCGGAGGGCGGCACGGGTGTCGGCGGAGAGCTTGGCGTCGCGGGCCAGCCATTCTTCGCAATCCGGCACGGCGATGCGCGGGCTGAACTGCGTGTTGATGGTGACGTCGTCGAGCTGGTCGTAGGCCATGGAACGGCTTTCTGTTCAAGGAGGCAGCGATCTTGGCCGAAGGCGGAGAAGGGGTCCAGGGCCGCTCGCCTCCCGGGGGCCGACGGCCCGGGCATGTATCGGTCCGTTGCTTTTCTTGGCGGTCAGGTGGAAGGTCGACAGCGCGGTGTGTGCATTGCACCCGGCAGTGTGTGTGGCTAGGCTTCGTGGCGGGCCGAAGCGGTGGACAACCATGGCGCGGCCCGGGACGCGCCGGCGAAGCGGCACCGGCGTGAAGGGAAAGGGCACCCGGGTTCGGGCGGACGGTCTGGATGAAGGGGATCATGATCTGCGAAGGGCGCGTGCGGCTTTTCAAGCGCGTCGACCGTCCTTCCCGATATTGGCAGGCCGCCTTCAATATCCCCGGCCGGAAGCGACCTGTCGTCAAAAGCAGCCGGGTGCCGGATTTGGCCCAGGCGACGGCTTGGGCGGAGCGCACCCTGGCGATGCTGATGCCGGCCCGCAAAGCGGTGATTGATCGTTCGGCCGCCATGCCGGCCTTCATCGCCGCGGATTTCGCCCCCACCATCCGCAATGCCAAGCGCAGTGTCGAGCGCGAGCTCGCTCTGCGCATCCTCGAGGCATTCGATCGGGATCCGGCCCTCTCTCAGCGAGAGCTGGCCCGCCAACTCGGCATCTCCATCGGCGTCGCCAACCATTATATCGGCAACTGCGTGCGGCACGGGTTGGTTGGCAAATCCAACGCACGGCCCAGCCGGCATTCGCGCCCCGCCTACATCCTCACGGAGAAAGGGCGGGCGCAGAAGGATCTGCTCGTCTCCTGGCATGTCGAGCGGAACCTGACGTTCTTTCGCGAGCTTCGCGATCAGTATGAGCGCCTGTGCCGGGTCTGCATCGATCGCGGATTTCGCCGCGTCGTTCTCGTCGGGACGGGTGACGTCGCCGCGATCGCGAGGCTGGCTCTGGCCGACATGGGGTTGAGCGGCGTCAGCATGATCGAAGTCGACCCGCAGGCGATCGACCGGATCGCGGAAGCGGCGGGCGCGGAGCGGGACGGTGCCTTCGTCGTCACCGATTTCGCTGCACCTGACCGTGTGTTTGCGGTTTTGTGTCAGATCGCCGGCGCCGGCCGCGTCTTCGCGCCACCGGTTCTCATCGGACGCTGACATGGCGGAGCGCGGCGAAGTTTCCGCATCGCGTCGTGCCGGACCCGACGTGTTCGAATTACGAACATTGTCTGCCTCCGAGCTCCGCGTAATCCTGCCCCTCGAGCGGCATCGCCGCTCCAATGAAGAGAAGAGAGGGAGGAACGCCCATGTCGGAGATCGCCTATCTGCAACGACAGATTATGCGCGGACGCCTGAGCCGCCGCGCCTTTCTCGGCCGAGCCACCGCGCTCGGCCTTTCGGCCGCGTCGGCGAGCTTGTTGTTCGCGCAGGCCGCGCGGGCGGCAACGCCCCAGAAGGGCGGCCACCTCGTGTACGGACTGGTCGGCGGTGCGTCGACCGACAGCCTCGATCCGGCGCTGGACAGCTCCCAGGTGCCCTATCACTTTGGCCGCTGCTGGGGTGACGTGCTGATCGAGACTTCTCCGACCGACGGCACGGCCGTGCCTTGGCTCGCGGAAAGCTTCGACAGCACCGCCGACGCGCAGACATGGTCGATCAAGCTGCGCAAGGGCGTCACCTTCCACAACGGCAAGGACATGACCTCGGCCGACGTGGTCGCGACGCTGCTGCGCCATTCCGACGAGAAATCGAAGTCCGGCGCGCTCGGCATCATGCGGGACATCGCGGCCATCGAAGCCGACGGCCAATATGCGGTGACGCTCAAGCTGAAAGCGCCCAATGCCGATCTGCCCTACCTCATCAGCGACTATCATCTCATCATCCAGCCGGAGGGCGGGGACCCCAATGCCGGGATCGGCACCGGCGCCTACATGGTCGATTCGGTCGAGCATGGCGTGCGCTACACCGGCAAGAAGAATCCGAACTACTGGAATCCCGACCTCGGCCACGTCGACTCGATCGAGATCCTGGTGATCAACGACCAGACGGCACGGATGTCGGCCCTGCAGTCGGGCCAGGTGCATATGGTCAATCGCGTCGATCCGAAGGCGGCGAAGCTTCTCGCCAAGGCGCCGGGCGTCGAGATCGTGCCGACAGCGGGCAAGGGGCATTATGTCTTCATCATGCAATGCGACAAGCCGCCCTTCGACAATCTCGACCTGCGCCTCGCTCTCAAGTTCGCGATGAATCGCGAGGAGATGCTCAAGCAGGTCCTGCAGGGTTTCGGGACCGTGGGGAACGACTTCCCGATCAATTCGGCCTACGCTCTCTTTCCGGACGACATTCCGCAGCGTCCCTACGATCCGGACAAGGCGGCGTTCCACTACAAGAAATCCGGCCATTCCGGCTCTGTCCTGCTGCGGACGTCGGACGTTGCCTTCCCCGGTGCCGTCGACGCTGCCACCTTGTTCCAGCAGTCGGCGGCCAAGGCCGGCATCACGGTCGAGGTGAAGCGCGAGCCGGGCGACGGCTACTGGTCCAATGTCTGGAACGTCCAGCCGTTCTGCACCTCCTACTGGGGCGGACGGCCGACGCAGGATACGATGTATGCCACGGCCTATCTTTCGACCGCCGACTGGAACGAGACGAAATGGTTCCGGCCCGATTTCGACAAGCTCCTGATGCAGGCGCGCGCCGAGCTCGATGACACGAAGCGAAAGGCCACCTATCGAGAGATGGCCCTCATGGTGCATGACGAGGGCGGCATCATCGTCCCGATGTTCAACGACTATATCGATGGCAAGAGCGACAAGGTGCAGGGCTACGTGCAGGACAAGGCCGGCGAGTTCTGCAATGGTTACGCGGCGTTGCGCTGCTGGCTGTCGGCCTAGCGGCTGCTGAGATCGCGGGAGGAGCCGGGGACCGTCTTCGCGGTCACCGGCTCCTCTTTCCCCGCTCCTGCGGTTTCATTGTTGCAAGAAAGAGCGATAGCTGGCGGTGGATGACCGCCTTGCCAGGAGGAGAGATGGCAAGAGGGAAGAGGCCGTATCGGTTCCGGGTGCCGAACAAGGCGTCGGGAGCGTTCGCGACCGGGGTTTCGGGCAGAAGGGATTCCCGGTCGTGCTTTGGAAGCTGGTAGCCCAGCGCCTCGCTCTGGGGCTCGTCCTGCTGCTGGCGATCTCGGCGATCATCTTCGCCGGTACCCAGATTCTGCCCGGCGACGTCGCGCAAACCATCCTCGGTCAGTCGGCCACGCCCGAGGCGGTCGCCAATCTGCGCCACGATCTCGGGCTCGATCAGCCCGCTATTTATCGTTACCTGCAATGGCTGGGCGGGATTCTTCACGGCGATCTCGGCCGGTCCCTTGCAAACCGCCAGGACATCGCCCAGCTCGTCGGCGGACGCCTCGCCAATACGCTGTTCCTGGCCGCGGTGGCGGCCGTCATCGCGGTCCCGCTCTCGGTGTTCCTGGGGTTGATCGCCGCCCGCCACCCCAACGGCCTCGTCGACCGGGTGATCTCGATCCTCTCGCTGGGCGCGATCTCGCTGCCGGAGTTCTTCGTCGGTTATCTGCTGATGATGGCCTTCGCCGTCAAGCTCGACTGGTTTTCGAGCATTTCCAACGTCCATGCCGGCATGAGCCTGGGGCAGCGGCTTTCCGCCGTGGTGCTGCCCTGTGCGACGCTGATCCTCGCCGTGCTCGCGCACATGATGCGCATGACACGAGCCGCGATCCTGAACGTGCTTTCCAGCTCCTATGTCGAGACGGCCGAGCTCAAAGGGCTGGCGCCGTTCGAGATCATCGTCCGGCACGCGCTGCCCAACGCCATCGCCCCGATCGTCAATGTCGTCATGCTCAACCTGGCTTATCTGGTGGTCGGCGTGGTGGTGGTCGAGGTCATTTTCGTCTATCCGGGGCTGGGCCAGCTCATGGTGGACCATGTCGCCAAGCGCGATGTGCCCGTGGTGCAGATCTGCGGCCTGATCTTCGCCGCCACCTATATCGGGCTCAACACCTTTGCCGACATCGTCTCGATCGTGGCGAATCCCCGGCTGCGGCATCCCAAATGAAGCTCCTGGGCATTCTGCGCCGCATGTCCTGGGCCGCCCGCGTCGGCCTCCTGGGCGTCGTGCTGTTCGCCGGCGCGGGCCTTCTGGCACCTGTGCTGGCGCCTCATCCCGAGGGTGAGATCGTCGGCGACGTGTGGGAGGATCCCTCGCCGCACGCCTGGCTCGGCACGGACAATCTGGGCCGCGATCTTCTGAGCCGGCTCATGTATGGCGGCGGCAAGACGATATCGATCGCCGGCGCAGCCACGATCTTGTCCTTCGCCGGCGGGATTCTGCTTGGCTTTCTCGCCAGCGTCGCCGGGAAGTGGGTCGATCAGGGCCTCAGCCGTGGCAACGATCTGTTGATGGCAATCCCGACCCTGATCTTCGCGCTGGTGGTGCTCTCGGTCCTGCCCTCCAACCTCGTGACCCTGGTCCTGGTGATGGCGGTGCTGGATGCGACGCGTGTCTATCGACTGGCGCGCGCCGTCGCCGTTGACATCGCGGTGACCGATTTCGTCGAGGTGGCGCGGCTGCGCGGGGAGAAGGTCGGCTGGATCATCTTCCGCGAGATCCTGCCCAATGCGCTGTCGCCCCTGATTGCCGAGATGGGGTTGCGCTTCGCCTTCGCCGTTCTCTTCCTCAGCACGCTCTCCTTCCTCGGGCTGGGCGTGCAGCCGCCCGCAGCCGACTGGGGCGGCATGGTCAAGGAAAACAAGGACGGCATCGTCTACGGCATTCCCGCGGCCCTGTTCCCGGGAGCGGCCATCACCTGCCTTGCCATCTGCGTGAATCTGGTCGTGGACTGGATCCTGCGGCGCACGACCTCGCTGCGGGGAGGGCGCCATGGCTGAGAGGGGCGCGGCGTCTCCCGTACTCGAGGTCCGCGATCTGCGGGTCGAAGCGCGAATCTATCCGCCGGACGGGGAACCTTACGATGCGACCATCGTCGATGGCGTCTCCTTCCTGCTGCCCAAGGGGCGGGTGCTGGGGCTCATCGGCGAATCCGGGGCGGGTAAATCGACGGTCGGTCTGGCTGCCCTCGGCTACGGCCGCGGCGGTTGCCGCCTCGTCGGCGGCGCGGCGCGGCTGGACGGCGTGGACCTCCTGAGGCTCGATCTCCCCCGCGTTCGCCGGTTGCGCGGCCGGGTCGTCACTTATGTGGCGCAGTCGGCGGCTGCCGCCTTCAATCCGGCGCAGCGCATCGGCCCCCAGGTGGTCGAAGCGGCGATCAAGCACGGGGTCTATTCGCGCGCGGACGCGGAGCAGCGCGCCGTCCGGTTGTTCGAGCGGCTGCGGCTCCCCGAGCCGGCGCAGTTCGGCCGGCGGTTCCCGCACCAGGTTTCGGGCGGCCAGCTTCAGCGCGCGATGACGGCGCTGGCGCTCTGTCCCGGACCGGACCTCGTCGTCTTCGACGAGCCGACGACGGCGCTCGACGTGACGACCCAGGTGGAGGTCCTTGCCGCCATCAAGGACGCGATCCGGGACAGTCATACCGCGGCCCTCTATATCAGCCACGATCTCGCGGTCGTTGCGCAGATCGCCGACGACATCATGGTGCTGCGGCACGGCAAGATGGTCGAATACGGCTCGGCCGGCCAGATCATCACCGCGCCGCGCGAAGACTACACCCGGCGTCTGGTGGCGGTCCGCTCGGTGCAGAAACCGGAAGCGGCGCCGAAGAACGATCCTCTGCTGGTGGCGGAGGGCGTCACCGCGACCTATGCCAATCTCGTGCCGGTTCTGGAGAACGTCTCGGTGCGGGTCGACCGGGGCGAGACGCTGGCGATCGTCGGCGAATCCGGATCGGGCAAATCCACCCTGGCGCGTGTCATCACCGGCCTGCTCCCGCCGCTTTCCGGGCGGCTGCAGTTCGCCGGCGCCACCTTGGCGCCGCGTCTTGCCGAGCGCACCCGCGAGCAGCTGCGGCGCATCCAGATGATCTATCAGATGCCGGACACGGCGATGAATCCGCGCCACACGGTTGGGCAGATCATCGGCCGCCCCCTGGAGTTCTATTTCGGTCTCGATGCCGCATCGCGCCGCCGCCGGGTGGCGGAGCTGCTCGACCAGATCGAAATGGGCGGGCGTTTCATGGACCGTTATCCGGCCGAGCTCTCCGGCGGGCAGAAGCAGCGCGTCTGTATCGCCCGCGCGCTGGCGGCGGATCCCGAGCTGGTCATCTGCGACGAGGTCACCTCGGCGCTCGATCCGTTGGTGGCCGACGAGATCCTGAAGCTGATGCTCCGCCTGCAGCAGGAGAAGGGCCTGTCCTACCTCGTCATCACCCACGATATCGCCACCGTGCGCGCCATCGCCGATTCCGTGGCGGTGATGTATCGCGGCGGGGTGGTCCGCCACGGCACGAAACGAGCGGTCCTGTCGCCGCCCTTCGACGACTATACCGGCAGGCTTCTCGCCTCGGTGCCCGAGATGCGCCTGGGGTGGCTTGACGACATTCTTTCGAAGCGCGGATCCGCGCTGGGCGTTACCTGACCCTGACGGAGTTCTCGACCTTGGCCGAAAAAGTCGTTCTCGTGTTGTTCGATGCCGTGGGGTATGACGCGGCGTTGCGCGATTGTGGCACCCTTGAGGGCCTAGTCGAGGCCGGCCTTGCCCGGCGCTGGTGCATGCGATCCGTGCTGCCCTCGCTGTCCGCGCCCGTCTACGAGACCTTGCATACCGGCACGCCCCCCTATGTTCATGGCATCCGGAGCAACGATCGCGTGGTGCTCTCCAAGGGGCCGCATGTTTTCGGGCTGGCGCGGGAAGCCGGCCGGACCACCGGTGCCGTGGCCCATTACTTCTTCTCGGAGCTTTACAACGTCGCGCCCTATGATGCGCTGCGCGATATGGAGGTGGATGATCCGTCACTGGCCATCCAGCATGGTCGCTTCTATTCCGAGCTGGGCTACACCAAATGGAACCTGAACCTTCCCTCCGAGACGGATCTGTTCACGCGCGCGACCCTGCTCATCCGCCGCCATTGTCCGGACTACCTGCTGATCCACGGCTTCGCGCCGGACGCGCTCGGGCACCTCTACGGTACGGCCTCGGTTGAGTATCACCATGCGGTCTGGGCACTCGACAACGCGCTGGCGGAGGTCCTGCATCTCTGGCGCGATGAAGGTTATCGCGTGCTCGTCACCTCCGATCACGGCCAGACCGAGGACGGCCGCCATGGCGGCACCACCGACGCCGAGCGCCTGGTACCGTTCTACGATGTGGGGCATCCGCAAGGGGGCGTGGCGACCGAGACGGTGTCCCAGCTTGCTGTGGCCCCGACCCTGCTTTCGATCATGGGCGTGAAGCCTCCGCCGGTGATGACCGTGGCGCCGCTGTCGGGCGAATTCGGGCCGTCCTGATCCGGGAAGGGGTCGCCACCGGTGGTCCTCTTCAGAACCCGACGCCCAGCGTGAGGGCGAACACGTCGCCGGCGATACGGTCCTGCGCCCAGACCTCGTGGTTCCAGCGGAAGGTCGCCGATATCTTGCTCGGCAGATAGACGATGCCGATCTGCGGTCCGACGCCATAGACGCTGTCGCGGTTGTTGTTGGCCGCGTCGGAGCCCGTGTCGTCCGTGGTCTGCCACTGGCCGTAGCCCGTCACGGCGACGTCGAGCAGGAATTGCTCGTCGAGCGGCAGATACTGATCGATGGCGAGGTTCAGGCTCGCGCGCTGGCCGGGGGTCAGGTCCTCGCCTTCGGCATTCTGGTTGATCTCGTAGGTCCCGGTGCCGATCACGGCCGTGCCGCGGTTGGTGAAGGGATACCAGGCGACGGATCCCTGGAACTGATGGGTCCAGAAGCCGAGACCGATATTGTCGCGGCTGCCGGCATCGAAGCGGCCCGTGGGCGCGTAGAAGCCGTAGCCCACCGTGAAGTCCCAATGTTTCTTGTTCCAACCGAGCCAGATCGGCTGGACGAAGAGGTCGCCCATGCCGAAGGTCGAGCCCTTGGCGTTCCGGCCGAGGCCGGTGAGCGTCGAGACCTCGGCATCGATGCTGGTGTTGCTGAAGGTGGGAACGATGTAGGCGCCGTAATGTCCACCCAGCACGTCCCAGTCCGCGACCCAGATGAAAGCCGGGGCCAGGACGAACAGATTCACGTCCGCATTCACATTGGCCTTGGTGCCGTCGGGCAGCTTGACGGAATCGACGCTCTGGCCGTTGTCGTTATAATACCGGTCGGCGCTGTAATAGATGCTGTAGAGCAAGGCGTAATAGCCGGGCGCCGGCATCACCGTGTCGCGCGCGTTGGGCAGGCCGGCGAAGTAATGGCCCGTGCCGCCAGCGTCGGCGTGTCTTCCGGGCATCAGTAGAAATACAGATAGCAGCAAAACCATGCTGCAGTGCCGCAGAGGCCGACGCCACGTCGAGCTTTTCACCGCTTCCCCCTTTGGCCCACCGATCAACGACAATTCGATGGCGCAGCGATGATAATGTGGTCGCGGGCGGGGCGAGCCAAGTCCGACAGGGCAGCTTCATTTACGCGGTTGGCGCCTCGCGGTGGAGCGGGACCTTGTCCTCGCCGGCGATAGCAATAGTTCTTCAAGCATGGGGCTCGATTTGCATCGGCAAACCGATGAGGAGGACGCGCGCGCTGCGCGAATGTCCTGGATTCCGGGGGGCGCCTTTCTTATGGGATCCGACCGGCATTACCCGGAAGAGGCGCCGGCGCATCGGGCGAAGGTCGACGGCTTCTGGATGGATCGCCATGCCGTCACCAATGCGGATTATGCGGCCTTCGTCGCGGCGACCGGCTATGTGACGGTGGCCGAGCGCCCGCTCGACCCGAAGGACTATCCCGGCGCCAAGCCCGAGCTGCTGAAGCCGGGCGCGCTGGTCTTTCAGAAGGCGGCGGGGCCGGTCGACAAGCGCGATCTGGCGAACTGGTGGCGCTATGTGCCGGGCGCCGACTGGTGCCATCCGGAAGGGCCGGGAAGCGGCATCGACGGGCTCGAGGATCATCCCGTCGTTCATGTCGCCTATGAGGACGCGGAAGCCTATGCGCGCTGGGCCGGCAAGTCGCTGCCGACCGAGGCGGAATGGGAGTTCGCGGCGCGTGGCGGTCTCGAAGGCGCCGCCTATTGCTGGGGCGACGAATTCGAGCCGGGCGGCAAGCCGATGGCCAATACCTGGCAGGGCGAGTTTCCCTGGCAGAACCTGGCGACGGACGGCTACGAGCGCACGGCGCCGGTCGGCTCCTTTCCCGCCAACGGCCATGGCCTCTTCGACATGGCCGGCAATGTCTGGGAATGGACCAGCGACTGGTACTCGGCCCGCCACGCCGCCGATGCGGCCAAGCCTTGCTGCGTTCCGGCCAATCCGCGCGGCGGCGCTGTCGAGGCCAGCTACGATCCGCGCCAGCCCGAGATCCGCATTCCCCGCAAGGTGGTCAAGGGCGGCTCCTTTCTTTGCGCGCCCAGCTATTGCCTCCGCTACCGGCCGGCCGCGCGCCAGCCGCAGATGATCGACAGTGCCATGTCTCACATCGGCTTTCGCTGTATCGACAGGAACGGGAGGGGTCTATGAGCGACGTGAGTGAAAAAAGGGCGGCCGTGGCGTCTGAATCCGATACCACACCCCGAGCGATGAACCGGCGCCAGCTGCTGATGGCCGGCGGATCGCTGGTCGCGGCGGTGGCGGTGACGGCGGCCGCCCAGCCGGCCGGGGCCGACACCGCCAGCGGTGCGCAAGCCACGCAGCTCGCCGCCGCGGGCGACGCGCTGCCCAATATCCTCGTCATCTTCGGCGACGATATCGGCCAGACCAATGTCAGCGCCTATTCCTTCGGGTTGATGGGAATCCGGACCAACAACATCGACCGGATCGCCAAGGAAGGAATGATGTTCACCGACTATTACGCCGAGCAGAGCTGCACGGCGGGGCGTTCCTCCTTCATCACCGGCCAGAGCGTCTATCGCACGGGCCTGAGCAAGGTCGGCTTGCCCGGCGCCGACCTTGGCCTGCGCAAGGAGGACCCGACCATCGCCGCGCTGCTGAAGCCGCTCGGCTATGCGACCGGGCAGTTCGGCAAGAACCATCTGGGCGACCGGGACGAATTCCTGCCGACCAATCACGGCTTCGACGAGTTCTTCGGCAATCTCTATCACCTCAATGCCGAGGAGGAGCCGGAGCTGCCGGACTATCCGAAGGACCCCGATTTCCGCAAGAAGTTCGGGCCGCGCGGCGTGATCCATTCCTATGCCGACGGCCGGATCGAGGACACGGGCCCGCTGACCAAGAAGCGGATGGAGACCATCGACGACGAGACCGTCGATGCGGCGATGGATTTCATCGACCGGCAGGTGAAGGCGAACAAGCCGTTCTTCTGCTGGTGGAACGCGACCCGGATGCACCTGCGCACCCATGTGCGCGAATCCATGCGCGGGCGATCCGGGCAGGACGAGTATCTCGACGGCATGCTCGAGCATGACGACGATGTGGGCAAGCTGCTGCAGAAGCTCGACGATCTCAAGATCGTCGAGAACACGATCCTGCTCTACACCACCGACAACGGCCCGCACGCGAACACCTGGCCCGATGGCGGTACCACGCCCTTCCGCTCGGAGAAGAACACGAACTGGGAGGGCGCCTTCCGCGTGCCCTGTTTCCTCCGCTGGCCTGGTAGGATTCCCGCAGGCTCGGTCTCGAACGAGATCATCAGCGGCATGGACTGGCTGCCCACCCTCCTGGCAGCGGCCGGCGTGCCGGATATCAAGGAGAAGCTGCTGCAAGGGCATCAGGCCGGCAGCATGACCTACAAGGTCCATCTCGACGGCTACAACCAGCTCGACTACCTGACCGGCAAGACCGACAAGAGCGCGCGCGAGGAAATCTTCTACTTCTCGGATGACGGAGATCTGATGGCGCTCCGCTTCAGGGACTGGAAGATGGTGTTCTTGGAGCAGCGCGCCGAAGGCACGCTCCGGATCTGGGCCGAGCCGTTCACCAGCTTGCGCGTGCCAAAGATCTTCAACCTGCGACGCGATCCCTACGAGCGGGCCGACGTCACCTCGAACACCTATTACGATTGGCTGATGGATCATGTCTTCCTGATCGTGCCGGCCCAGGCCTATGTCGGAAAGTTCCTGGAGACCTTCAAGGCCTTCCCGCCGCGCCAGAAGGCGGCGAGCTTCACGGTCGACCAGGTCATGGAGAGGCTGCAGAGTTCCGGTGGTGGCTGACGCTCCGATCGGGATGATTTTCGGTTGAGGCGCCGTGCCGGCGGATCGAGTATCCGTTGGTGCGGCGCCTCGTTTCTTTTGGGGATATGTCTTGCAGGAGAAAAGAATGACCTGGGATGCCACCCGACGGGATGTTCTCGCTCTGCCTCTCGCTGCTGCCGCTGCGGCGCTGATCGCGCCGGCGATCGCCCGTGCGGCGGACGATCCGCTGCCCTCCTGGAACGACAGCCGCTCGCGGACGGCGATCCTCGATTTCGTCGGCCGCGTGACGAAGGAGGGCGGGCCGGATTTCGTCCCGCTCGACGACCGGATCGCCGTCTTCGACAATGACGGCACGCTCTGGTCGGAGCAGCCCGTTTATTTTCAGGTTTTCTTCGCGCTCGCGCGGGTCAAGCAGCTCTATCCGGAGCATCCGGAATGGGAGAATCTGGAACCCTTCAAGTCGGCGATCTCGGGTGACCTGAAGTCCCTCGCGGCCACGGGCGAGAAGGGGGTTCTGAAGCTGGTGATGGCGAGCCATGCCGGCATGACGACCGAGGAGTTCGCGCAGATCGTGGTGGATTGGATCACGACCGCCAGGCATCCGCGCTTCAACCGCCTCTTCACCGAGCTCGTCTACCAGCCCATGCTCGAGGTGTTGAACCTGCTGCGCGCCAACGGCTTCAAGACCTATATCGTATCCGGCGGCGGCATCGAGTTCATGCGGCCCTGGACCGAGAAGATCTATGGCATCCCGCCCGAGCAGGTGATCGGCAGCTCGATCAAGACCCGGTTCGAGATGAAGGACGGCAAGCCCGTGCTGCAGCGGCTGCCCGAGATCGACTTCATCGATGACGGCCTCGGCAAGCCGGTCGGTATCTACAAGTTCATCGGCCGCCGGCCGATCTTTGCCGCGGGCAATTCCGACGGCGATCTCCAGATGCTGCAATGGGTCACGGGCGGGAAGGGGGCCCGCTTCGGCATGATCGTCCATCACACCGACGAGAAGCGGGAATGGGCCTATGACAAGCAGTCGTCCGTCGGTAAGCTGGACAAGGCCCTCGACGCCGCGACCGGCGCCCGATGGGCCGTGGCCGATATGAAGTGGGACTGGCGGAAGATCTACCCGTTCTCCAGCTAGAACGGGGAGGGAGGCGGGCGGAACCGGGATGAGCTTCGACATGGCCAGCATTGCCGCCGTCCTCAGCGACGACAGCGAGCCCGTTCAGTCGCTGTTCACGACCATGACCGGCCGGTGGCGCGCCTCGGGGATGAAGGTCGTGGGGCTGCTCGGGGAATCCCATGGCATCCCCGATCGCAAATGCGGCGCCGGGGTGGTGCGGGACATCGTTTCCGGCCGGCCGTTTGCGATGTATTTCGACACGCCGCCCAAGGGCGGCTCCTGCCATCTCGATCCCGCGGGCCTGGAAGCCGCCTCGACACAACTGCTCGACCAGATCGCGACGAGCGATCTCGTGATCCTCAGCAAGTTCGGCAAGCTGGAGACGATGCGGGCCGGCCTCATCGGCGCGTTCGAGGCTGCAGCCGAGGCCGGGGTTCCTGTCCTGACCTCCGTCTCGGAAAAGCATCGCGCCGCCTGGGAGAGCTTCGCGCCGGGCGCGGCCTATCTCGCGCCGGACGCGGCGGTCCTCGAGGGCTGGCGGCGCGGCTTGAAGGGGCGGCGGATTCCGGACTCCCCGCCGATCAATCCATTGGCCCCCTAGCCATCCGCGCCTTCAGCGCCTGTCCCCGACCTGCCGGACGGGAGCTGTGCCATAGGCTTCCTCGTGTCTACCTGGGTCCAGCGTGGACATGCGGCAGGGCCGGAGGCCGGGCTCCCAGCTTCACGAAGGTCGACTTGACCTCGGTGAATTCGAGCAGCCCGTCGAGCCCGTTCTCCCGTCCGATGCCGCTCTGCTTGAACCCGCCGAACGGCAGCTGCGGGGCCGTCTCCAGATAGGTGTTCACGTAGACGGTGCCGCTCTTGAGGCGCTTGGAGACCTGGAGCGCCTTGTCGACATCCTTGGTCCAGAGCCCGTTGGCGAGACCGAAGGCGGTATCGTTGGCGAGGGCGACGGCCTGTTCGACGCCGTCGAAGGGCGTCACGGTCAGGACCGGCCCGAAGATCTCCTCGCGGAAGACCGTCATGGCCGGCGTCACCCGGGTGAGGACCGTCGGGCCGACGAAGAAGCCTTTCTCGAGCCCATCCCGCCGCAGGCGATCGCCGCCGATGGCGAGCTGGGCGCCCTCCGCCTGGCCCTTGGCGATATAGCCCAGGACTTTCTCCAGATGCTGCTCATGGATGAGGGCGCCGATATCGGTGCGCTCGTCGAGCGGCATGCCGACGACGATCTTCCGGGCCCGTTCGACGAGCCGCTCGACGAAATCGCGGGCGATGCTCTGCTCGACCAGCAGCCGGGAACCCGCGCAGCATTCCTCGCCCTGGTTGAGGATCATGCCGAACAGCACGCCGTCGAGCGCTGCTTCCAGGTCGGCATCGGCGAAGACGGTGTTGGCGGCCTTGCCGCCCAGCTCCAGGGCCACGCGCTTGAGCGCCGCGCCCGCCTTGCCGGCGATGCGCTTGCCGACCGCGGTCGAACCGGTGAAGGACATCATGTCGATGCCGGGATGGTCCGTCAGCGCCTCGCCGACGTCGCTGCCCGTTCCGGTCACGATGTTGATGACGCCGGCGGGGAATCCCGCCTCCGCGGACAGGGCGGCGACCTCGAGAGCCGTGCCCGAGGTCAGCTCCGACGGTTTCACCACCACGCTGCAGCCGGCGGCCAGCGCGAACGGAAGCTTCTGGAACAGCGTCACCAGGGGGAAGTTCCAGGGAATGATCATGCCGACGACGCCCCGGGGCTCGCGCGTGACGAGGCCGAGCTTGTCGTCGCCCAGATGGCTGAAGACATCGCCCGATATCTGCCAGGCGAGCGCCCCCGCATAGCGGGTGAGCTCGATCGAGCCCGCGACCTCGCCGCGCGCGAAGCGGATCGGCTTGCCGACCTCTTCCGCCTCGATGACCGCAAGCCGCTCCGCATCCCGTTCCATCAGATCGGCCAGCTTCTGCAGCAGGCCCGCGCGCTGGCTCGCGGGAAACGAGGGCCAGCCGCCACGCCTGTCGAACGCGCGGCGGGCGGCGGTAACCGCCGCGGCGACGTGATCCGGGCCGGAGGCTTGGAAACGCGCGAGCAGCGCGCCGTGCGCCGGGGAGTGGCGTTCGATCATGGCACCGCTGTCCGATGCCCAGGCGCCGTCGATCCAGTTCCGGTAGGTTCTCATGATGGTTTTTCTGCTGGCTAAGGGGTTGCGTCGACCGGTGCGCGGGCCTGCGCGAGAACGCGATCGAACTCCTGCTGGGGAAGAAGCTGGCCGCCGGTGGTCCAGATCAGGTGCGTGGCGCCGGGCTTGCTGGCCGCCTCGATGACGGGCGAGCGCGCGCCCGCTTTCGCGGCGTCGGCCAGAACTGCCGCCGCCGCGAAGCCGGCCGCGGCCGAGGGTTCGAGCCTGAGGCCGGCTTCGTGCCACGCGTGAGACGCCCACTCATAGAGGCTCCGGTCCTCGACCGTGATGCAGCCATCGACGAGCTCGCCGATCATGCGCGCGACGAGCATCGAGGCCGCGGCCACGGCCAGGCCATCGGCGTCCGTCCGGTTGTCGAGCCCGGCGTCGTAGACCGAGACGCTGCGGGCGGGCCCGGCGGCGAGCTGGACGAGCATGCAGGGCGATCGTACCGGCTCCACCATCAGGCAGACCGCGGCATCCCCGAAGATCAGCTTGAGGCCGAGCGTGATCCCGCCGGGCGCGCCGCCGACGCCGCAAGGCAGGTAGAGGATGAGCGGGTGGTCCGCATCGACCGGGATGTCGTCGGCCGCGAGCTGCCGGGCGAGATCGGCGGCGGCCACCGCATAGCCCAGGAAGAGCCGCAACGAATTCTCGTCATCGATGAAATAGGCCTTGGCGTCGCGAGCGGCCGCGGCGCGCGCCGCTGCGACGGCGGTGGTGTAGTCGCCCTCATGCTCGACGACCTTGACCGCCAAGGCGCGCAGCCGATCCTTTTTCCAGCTCTTGGCGTCGCTCGACATATGGACCTCGGCCTTGAAGCCGAGGGCGCGGGCGATCACGCCGACGCTGAAGCCGAGATTGCCGGTCGATCCGACGACGATGCTGTGCCCGCCGAACAGCCGGCGCGCCTCGTCGTTCGCCAGCCGCGCATAGTCGCCGTCAGGTTCGACGAGGCCTGCCGCCAGCGCCAGTTCTTCGGCGTGCGACAACACCTCGTAGACGCCGCCGCGCGCCTTGATGCAGCCCGTGACCGGCAGGTCGTGATCGGCCTTGACGAGAACAGGATTGCGGCCGGAACCCAGCAGCTTTCGCTGGAAAGCGGCGGGGAGATGGATCAGCCGGGAATCGATGCGTCCGCCAGCCGGGGCCGTCTCGGGAAACAGGCGGCTCAGCAAAGGCCCGAAACGCGCCCAGCGGCTCCCGGCGTCGCGAACCTCCCGGTGGCCGAGGGTGAGGCGGTCCAGCGCCGTCTTCGCCGTCCGATGCCGCGGATTGGACCACAGGGTCGGCCGCCCGCCCCGCACATCGGGAGGCAGGCGGTCTGGATTCCAGTCCGCGGCCGGGCGCCCGGAAGGCGGTTCAGGAGAGATCATGCAGGTCCTTGTTCAGGGGCGGCCCGACCCGGAATGCCGAGAACTCGACATCGAGCCCCTGCCGTTCCGGCGTGCAGCAGAAAGGCCCGACCTGATAGGAGGGCGTGACGGGGAAGGGGCAAAGCCGCAGGGTCGGCCATTGTTTGCCGTCGGCCGACGCCTGGAGCTTCAGTACGCCCTCGCTCACGCTGGCGCGGATCCAGAAGTCGGAGGCGTCGCCCTCGAACGGGCCGGTGGCCCAATCCGACTGCCCGAGCGTCAAAACACTGCCGAGATGCGGCCGGCCGTCGGTCAGCTCGATTCCGGCCTTGACCCAGTGCGTCGCGTCGAGCCGCACCATGATTCCGGCCTGGTCGTAAAGCTCGCGGTACTGGGCGCGCACCCGCAGATCGGCGGTGAAGCCGGGCCCGGTCGGGCATCCGAAGAAATGGCCATTGTCGCGCGTGAAGCCGTAATGGGTCTCGCGCCAGAAATCGGTATGGTCGTCGGTGGTCACCCGCAGACGGCCGCCCTCCAGGCGCCAATGGGCCGGCTCGTTGATCCAGCGGCATGTCTCGAACATGGCGGCCGGCCTTCTCAGATATCGGTCCAGCCGCCATCGACGCGCAGATCGGCGCCGGTGACGTAGGCGGCGGCATCGCTGGCGAGGAACAGGATCGCGCGGCCGACCTCCTCGGGTTGGCCCATGCGCTTCATGACGGTGGCCCGGGCTTCCTCGTCCCTGAGCCTGTCGGCATCCGCGGACGAAAGCCCGATCTTGTCGTAGATCGGCGTGTCGATCGGGCCCGGCGCCACGCTGTTGACGCGGATGCCGCGCGGGGCGAGCTCGGCGGCCAGCGTGCGCACCAGCGAGCGGACGGCGGCCTTGCTGGCCGAATAGACCGCCATGGCCGGCACGCCCTTGGCGTCGAGGCAGCTCGAGGTGAGCACGACGCTGCCGCCCCGGTCCATCAGCGGCAGGCATTTCTGGATGGCGAAGAAGCTGCCCTTGAAGTTGATCGCCATCTGCGCGTCGAAGTCGGCCTCCGACACCTCCTCGATCCGCGCCGACCAGGTGACGCCGGCATTGGCGACGAGGATGTCGAGCCTGCCGAAGCGCTCCCGGGCCTGGCGGGCCACCGCCGCGATCGCCTCGACCGACCGGTTGTCGGCGACGATACCGATCGCCGGGGAGCCGAGCCGGGTCGCCGCGGCCTGCACCCGCTCCGCGTTCTGACCCGTGATCATGACGCGGGCTCCCGCCTCGACCAGCGTCTGCGCGGCGGCGAAACCGATGCCGGTCGTGCCGCCGGTCACGAGCGCGGATTTGTTCCGCAGCGAGATCTCCATGAGGTCGCTCCCTGCGCTCAGAGCGCCTTCAGCCAGACATCCGACAGGGTGAAGCCCTCGGGGAAGGGGTCGGTCGGGTCGTAGCCGAACTGCGAAATGGCCGTGATCCAGGCCTGCCCGGCGACCGTCGGGATCACGGCGGGATAACGGCCGACCTTGGTCGTGCCGACGATCTCGCTGATGAAATGGGTTCCGATCAGCGATTCATGGTCGAACACCTCGCCCGGCTTTATTTGTCCCTTCGCATGCATGACGGCGAGCCGCGCGCAGGTGCCGGTGCCGCAGGGCGAGCGGTCGTTGCGGCCGGGCGACACGATCACCGTGTTCTTGGCCGTGAGCCGGCCGCCCTCGCGGCGGAACGGGCCCATGAACTGGGTCTGGGTGATGCCGGGAATGAGCGGGTTTTCGGGATGCGAGACCTCGAGCTGGGCGGCGGCCGCGGTCTTGATCCGCTGACCCAGCCCGCAAAGGTCGCGGGCCTCGTCGCGGGTGAGGCCGAGCCCCAACGCCGTTGCATCGACATGCACATAGGTCATGCCGCCATAGGCGACATCGACCTTGAGGCTGCCCAGCCCTTCGACCTCGACGACCTTGTCGAGGTGATAGGCGAAGGCCGGCTGGTTGGTGAACTTCACCTGCCGGACCTTGCCGTCCTTGCAGTCGCAGGTAACCTTGATGAGCCCGCCCGGCGCCTCCAGCACCAGTTCGGTCACCGGCTCCTTCATCGGCAGGATGCCGGTCTCGAGCAGGGCGGTCGCCACGCAGATCGTGTTCGACCCACTCATGGCCGGATACTCGGTCGATTCCAGGATCACGAACCCCATCGCCGCCTCGGGATTGTTCGTCGGCAGGATGATGTTGGCGTTGTGGTTGACCGTGCCGCGCGGCTCGAACAGCACGAATTTGCGCAGGCCGTCGCGATGCTCGGCCAGATGGCGCATCTTGTCGAACATGGTCCGGCCCGGCACGTCGAAGACGCCGCCGGTCACGACCTTGCCGATCTCGCCTTCGGCATGGCAGTCGACGACGGTGAAGGTCTGCGACCAGCGCATCGAAATCCTCCGCTGCTGATGCCGCCGATCCGCCCTTCAGGGCGGAAAGGCGGGCCTGGTCTCGTCAGGCGGCCGAGGCCAGCGGCCGGCCCAGGGCCGAGAGCGCCTGGCGCAGCTCGGCCAGTTCGGCGTCGGTCAGAGGCAGGGCCGGCTTGCGGCAGATCCCGACCTTGCCGCCGAGGAGGTTCGTCGCCGCCTTGACGGCCGAGTTGTAGTCGTGGGTCCAGAAGAAGATCTGCGCCGGCAGCAGGCGCTTCCAGAGCGCCGCCGCCTCGGCCAGCTTGCCGGCCGCGAAAAGCTCGTAGAGCTGCACCGCTTCGCGCGGCACGGCGTTGGCGCCGCCCCAGATGACGCGCTCGCAGCCGCCCATGAGCGCCGGGAACATCAGGGTGTCGCCGCCGTTGAAGACCTTGCCGCCGGTCGCCACCAATTGCTGGATGCGGGTGAGGTCGCCTTTGCTGTCCTTGATGTATTGGATGTTCTCGATCTTCAGAAGCCGGGCGAACAGCTCGGGCGTGACGTCGCGGTTGGTATGCTGGGGGATGTTGTAGATGATGATCGGCGTCTTGATGGCGCGCGCGACATGCTCGTAATGCCACATCACGCCGTCCATGGTCGGCCCCTCGAAATAGGGCGGCAGCACCATGATCGCCTCGGCGCCGACGCTCTCGGCGAATTTCGCGTTCTCGATCGTGTCGCGCGTGCTGATCGCCGAGGACTGCACCACGAAGCGCGCCTTGCCGCGGACCTGCTTGCCCACCAGCGTATGGATCCGGCGGCGCTCCTCCTCGGTCAGGTAGGCGAACTCGCCGGTGCCGCCGCAGGAGAGGATGATATGCACGCCCGCATCGAGCAGGCTGTCGACATGGGCGGCGAGCGCCCCTTCGTCGATCCGGTCGCCCGACTTGTCGAACGGCGTGCAGATCGGAACGCAAATCCCCTTGAGATCAGACATCAGTGGAGTCTCCCGTAAGCTGATTGAGCGAAAACTGGACAGGGTCAGGCATGGCGAACGGCCTCAGGCCGCCGGCAGGTAGTAGGGCTGGCGTTCCGGCGGCAAGGGCGGCTTGCCCAGGATGTCGTCGGCGAGCTTCTCCGCCATCATGATGGTCGGGGCGTTCAGGTTGCCGGTGACGATCGCCGGCATGATCGAGGCATCGATGACGCGGAGATTGTCGATGCCATGGACGCGGGCCTTGGCATCGACCACCGACTGGGCGTCGGCCCCCATGCGGCAGGTGCAGCTCGGGTGGTAGTTGGTCCCGGCATAGCGGCGCAGCCAGGCCACGATCTCGTCGTCGGTCCGGATCTCCGGGCCCGGCGTGACCTCGACACTGCGATATTCGTCCCAGGCCTTCTGCCGCACGATCTCGCGGATGGTCCTGACCGCCTCGATCGCCAGCGCGCGGTCGTCGGCGGTCTCGAGGAAATTGAAGACGAAGCGAGGCGGCGCCATCGGGTCGGCGGATTCGAGCCAGACACGGCCGGTGCTGGTCGGCCGCATCAGGCTGAGATAATACTGGAAGCCATCCTCGAGCTTCACGTTGCCATGCTGGATCTCGCCCAGCATCGGCACGAACTCGATCTGGAAGGTGGGGATGCGGTCGCTGCCCTTCGTGCGGACGAAGCCGCCCACCTCGAAGAAGTTCGAGGCGCCCAGGCCCGATTTGAACAGGAACCATTGCAGGCCGAGCCTGGCGCGGCCGAGCGGCGTGAGATCCTTCGCCACCGACACGTTCTTGAGCGCGCGATACTGGACCGGCGCGGAGACGTGATCCTTGAGCCCCTGGCCGACACCCGGCAGGTCGGCCACCGTCTTGATGCCGAGGCGCCGCAGCTCGTCGGCCGCGCCGAGGCCCGACAAGGTCAGGAGCTGGGGCGAATTGAGGGCGCCGGCGGAGAGGATGACCTCGCGTTCGGCCTGGATCGTTCGGGCGCCTTCTGCGGCAGCGATCTCGACCCCGACAGCCCGCGTTCCGTCGAAATCGATGCGCCGGACGCGCACGCCGGTCCGGATCTCGAGATTCGGGCGCGGGCCCAGGCCGCGGAGATAGCCCTCGGCCGTGCTCCAGCGAATGCCGCCATGGACATTGCGTTGCGTGCGATGAGTGCCCTCCTGGCGGAACCCGTTATGGTCCTCGACCAGCGGCAGGCCATATTGCGGCCCGGCGGCGAGAAAAGCTTCGTACAGCGGGTTCTGCGCCTTGCAGGTCTCGATCCGCATGGGCCCGGTCCCGCCGCGATAGGCGTTGGCGCCCGTCTCGAAGGTTTCCGCCTTCTTGAAATAGGGCAGGCAGTCGGCATAGGACCAGCCGGGGAGGCCCGACGCCGCCCAATTGTCGAAATCGAGCGGATTGCCGCGCACCCAATTGAGGCCGTTGATGGTCGAGGACCCGCCCAGCACGCGCCCGCGCGCTTCCAGGATCCGGCGGCCCTCGAGCTGGGGCTCGGGCTCGCCATGATAGAACCAGTTGAAGCGATCGTTCCCGAGCGGCAGGGCCAGCGCCGCCGGCATCTGTAGCGTGTAGTGGCGATCGACCGGGCCTGCCTCCAGCAGCAGCACCGAGTGGGACGAGCCTTCCGCGAGACGCGCCGCGATCACGGCGCCGGCGGAGCCGGAGCCGATCACGATGTAGTCGTAGCTGCGTTTGAAGGCGCTCAAGGTCGGCTCCGTCCCTGGAAAACGAAGGGTTACTGGTTGTTGAGCGCCACCGCGCGGAGCTGGTCCGGCGCGGCAGAGACGCCCACCGCGTCGCCGATCTTGACCGACACCTTGTCGGCCACGACCACGAAGCGCTGCCCGCCGGCATCGACATAGACGTTGGTGGTCTGGCCGAGAGGCTCGACGAACTCGACCTGGGCGTCGACGGCATGGGGGCCGCCGGCGGCACCGATCGACATCTTCTCCGGCCGCACGCCGATGAAGAGCCGTCCCTCGCTGTCGGCGATCCGCCGCGCCCGCTCGCGTTCCTCGGCCGGCAGCGCATCGGCGAAGGCCTGGGGCGAGCAGCGGACCCCGCCGTTCCGCTCGACCGAGGCCGCGAACATGTTCATGGCGGGCGAGCCGATGAAGTCGGCCACGAAATGGGTGCGGGGCCGGTCATAGATCTCGAAGGGCGAGGCGACCTGCACCATGTCGCCCCGGCTCATGACGGCGATCCGGTCGGCCATCGCCATGGCCTCGACCTGGTCGTGGGTGACATAGATGGTGGTGATGCCGAGCGTGCTGACGAGCTTTTTTATCTCGGTGCGCATCGAAGCCCGGAGCTTGGCATCGAGGTTCGAGAGCGGCTCGTCCATGAGGAAGACGCGCGGGTTGCGGACCAGCGCGCGGGCGAGCGAGACGCGCTGACGCTGGCCGCCGCTGAGCTGGCCCGGCTTGCGTTCCAGGAGCTCGGCGATGCCGAGCCGCTCGGCCGTGTCATGCACCTTCTTGCGCCGCTCGTGCGCCTCGAGCCCGCGCACCTTGAGCGGGAACTCGATATTGTGGAACACCGACATATGCGGGTAGAGGCCGTAATCCTGGAACGCCATGGCGATGTCGCGGTGGCGCGGTTCCTCGTATGTCACGTCGCGGCCATGGATCAGGATCTGGCCTTCGCTCGGCAGCTCGAGCCCGGCCACCATGCGCAGGGTCGTGGTCTTGCCGCAGCCGGACGGGCCCAGCATGCAGAAGAACTCGCCATCCTCGATCTTGACCGAGACGCCGTTGACGGCCGTGACGTTGCCGAAGCGCTTGAAGACGCTGTTGAGGTCGACGCTCATGGGGTCCTTCTCCGTCTAGCCCTTGACCGCGCCCAGGGTGAGGCCGCGGACGAGGTAACGCTGCATCATGAGGACGAGAACCACGACCGGCAGCGACATCAGCACGCCGGCGGCCGAGGCGAGGCCGAAGGAGATCGCCTTCGGCTTGATGGCGTTGGCGGCGATGACGGGCAGGGTCTTGGCCTCGCGCGAGGTGAGGATGCTGGCCAGGAGGAACTCGTTCCAGGCGAACATGAAGACGATCACCATGGTGGCGGCGAGGCCCGGCAGCAGCAGCGGCAGGGTCACGCGCCAGAAGGCCTGGTAGCGGCTGCAGCCGTCGATGAGGGCGGCCTCCTCGATCGATTGCGGAATCTCCTGGATGAAGACGCGCATGACCCAGACGACGAAGGGCAGGCCGCTCAGCGTGTAGGCCGCGATCAGGAGCCAGGGCGTGTCGAAGATGCCGAGCTGCTTGGCGATGATGAAGAGCGGGATGACACTCACGATCGGCGGCAGCATGCGGATCGACAGCACCTCGAAGGCCAGGAAGTTCTTGCCCTTGATGTCGAACCGCGCCATGGCGTAGGCCGCCAGCGTGCCGGCGATCATGGCGAGGCCGGTCGCCATGCCGACGATCAGGCAGCTGTTGACGAGCGCGTCGAGCGCGCTCATCTCCTCGAACAGCTGGCGATAGCTGTGGAGGGACGGGGTGAAGCTCCAGAGCGGGGGATAGGTGGCGACATCGTTCTCGGTCTTGAGCGAGGAGGCCGCCATCCAGTAGATCGGGAAGAGGAAGAAGGCGGTGGCCGCGAGCGCCAGCAGCCAGCAGGCGACGCTGCGCAGGGTCCGCGCGGGCCGGCGGGGGCGGGCGGTCATCGGCGGGCCCCCTTGTCGGCGATCGTCTTCATGAAGCCGGTGAGCTTCACGAAGATCAGGACGATGGCGAGGATGGCGACCAGCGTCAGCCAGGAGAGCGCGGCCCCGTAGCCGAGGTCGAAGAACTTGAAATTGACCCGCTGCAGATAGACGCTGACGAGGTCGGTCGAGAAGTCGGGGCCGCCGCGCGTGATGATATAGACCGTGTCGTAGGTCCGCATGGCATCGATGATCCGCAGCAGCGAGGCCACGACGATCACCGGCTTCAGCATCGGCAGCGTGACCCAGAAGAAGGTGCGCAAGGGCCCGGCGCCGTCGATGGCGGCGGCCTCGAACGGGCTGCGGGGCAGCGCGCGCAGGCCGGCGAAGATGACGATGAACATGAAGGGCGTCCATTGCCAGACATCGACCAGCAGCATGGCCGCGAGCGCGCTCGTCTTCGAGTTGGCCCAGGGCTGGGCATCGATGCCGACGAGGCTGAGGAGGAAGTTCAGCACGCCGAGGTCGGGCATCATCATGATGCGCCAGGTGATGCCGACGGCGATGGGGGTGATCAGCATCGGCACCAGCACGATCGTCCGCATCGCGAGGAAGCCCGGCAGGCGCAGGTTGAACAGCACCGCCAGCAGCACGGCGAAGGTCAGCGCGATCGCGACGCTGAGGATCGTGAAGATGCCGGTCAGCAGCAGCGAATGGCCGAACTGCGCGTCGCCGAAAGCCTGGATGTAGTTGTCGAGCCCGACCCAGCCCTGCGGCTTGTCGACCTCGGTCGGGCGCAGCGAGGTGAAGCTGATATAGAGCGAATGCAGCAATGGGAAAATGCCGACGATGGTCATGATCAGCATGGTCGGCGCGAGCAGGACCCAGGGCACATATTTCTCGCCGGCGCGCACGGCCGAAGCCCTGCGGTCCGCCTTTTCCAGACCTGCCGTCGCCGGGAGTTCCGCCATTCCCATCTCTGGCCCCGTGGCTCGGTGGAGATCGGGGCGCCCGCGGCCGCGAGCGCCCCAACGTCGTTCAAGGCTCAGCCCTTGACGGTCTTGGCCACGCGGTCGGCGGCGTCGGCCATCGCCTGTTTCGGGGTCTTGCCGCCGGTGACGCCGGCGAAGATCTCCTCATAGAGGACGCGCTGGACGGCCACGGCGTTGGTCAGGCGGTAGGCCGGCAGGGCGACCGGCTGGGTGCCGCGCACGGCGAAGTCCTTGAAGGCCTGCATCATCGGCACGGTCTTCGTGATGTCGGGGTTCTCGACATCCTTCTTCAGGCAGAGCGAGGATTCGCCGCCCTCACGGAACAGCTCGTAGGCCCGGCCTTCGGTCATCCAGGCGAGGAACTTGTAGGCTTCCTCGGGATTCTGCGAGTGCGCATTGGCGATGATCGACCAGCCGCCGATCTGCTCCTGCTCGTATTTCTCCGTCGGCGCGACCGTATAGCCGAACTTGCCCTTGTTCGGGCCGTCCTCGATGCCGACGATCACGTCCGACCAGGTCACCAGCATGGCGACTTTCCCCTGCTGCAGCAGCGAGGAGCCTTCGGGATAGTCGAAGCCCTGGACGCCCTGCGGCGAGTACTGGACCAGCTCCTTCAGCCGCTCGATCGCATGCGCGCCCTGGCCCTCGGAGTTGAAGATCGGCTCCTTGGCCTCGTTCAGCACATAATCGTCCTCCGGCCCGAGCTTGACCATGCCCTGGATGCGCGAGCCCCAATCGCCGGTCGAAAGCGAGTCCACGCCGCCGAGGAGGAGGGTATTGCCCGCGACCTCGCTCGTATGGAGCTTCTTGGCCGCCGCCAGATACTCGTCCCAATTGGTCGGGACCTTGGTGATGCCGGCCTTCTCGAAGAGATCCTTGCGATAGACGAAGACGGGCGTGGTCATGGCGACCGGCAGGCCGCAGCGCTTGCCGTTATATTCGGTATAGATGAGCGCGCCAGGCTCGAGATTCTGCACTTGGAGCGCCGGCAGGGACGGGTTCTTCGCCTTCATGTCGTCGAGATTGGCGGCCCAGCCGTTGCGGATCGGCTGCTGCACCCAGATGCTGTCCGAGGTCACCAGGTCGAAGGTGTCCGAGCCCTGACTCAGCTCGATCAGCATCTTGTCGTAGTGGGATTCGTAAGGGTTGGATTCGCCGGTGACCGTGACGCCGGTCTTGGCCTTGTAGGCCTCCGCGACGCTGCCGGTCAGCGCGCTCGACCAGGCGACGTTGCTGTTCAAGATGTTCAAGGTGACACCGGCGGCGCGGGCCGGAAGGGCCCGCGATGCGGCCGTCGCGGCCGCGATGGCGGCGCTCGCCCGCAAGAAGGTGCGCCGCGCTACGCCTTGATTCAGATAGCCTTTGCTCATTGACGTCTCCCCTCTGTTTCGCGCAGGGATGATTGGATGGCTCGATGAAGCTCTGGGACGCCGGTGGGGCGTCAGACGCCGGAACCCTGCATGGCCGGCCAGGAGCCGCATGAGTTGCTTTTTTCTTGAAATCGATTACATGTTGGCGACACCGAAACGCCCTGTCAAGGGATGAGGAGGGGAACGTCGGATCGATCGCGTGCGAAGCGGCGATCCGGCAACGAGAGCGGCTCATGAAGGCCAAGGCCAGGACCAAGGTTTCCGACGTCGCCAGCCGCGCCGGCGTGTCGGTCGCGACCGTGTCGCGCAGCTTCAACAATCCCGACGCGGTGCGCGAGGATGTGCGCCGGCGGGTGATGGAGGCGGCGCAGGCGCTGGGCTACAGCCCGAACCCCGCAGCCAAGGCGCTGCGCATGCAGCGCACCCATATCGTCGGCGCCGTCGTGCCGACGCTCGACTACGCGATCTATGCGCAGATGCTGAACAGCTTCCAGGCCGCCATGCAGGCCTCGGGCTACATGGTGTTCATGCTGGCGGCGGGCTTCGACAACACCAGTCTCTACGAACCGGTGCGCCAGCTGGTCGATCGCGGCGCCGAAGGCCTGCTGATCGTCGGCAAGATCGAGGATCCGCGGCTCCTGAAGTTCCTCGAAGATGGGCGCATTCCCACGGTGCTGACCTACTCCTATCTGCCGGACGGGCCCTTTCCCTCGATCGGCTTCGACAATTACGCGGCCACGCGGCAGCTGGCCGACTTCCTGGTGCGGCTCGGCCACAAGCACATGGTCATGATCTCCGGCCGCACCCGCGGCAACGACCGGCAGCAGGCCCGCGTGCGCGCCTTCCGCGAGGCGGCGGCCGAGGCCGGCATCGCCAAGACGACCCATGTGATCGAGCGACCCTATTCGCTGCTCGAAGGCGCCGCCGCGATGCGCACGATCTATGTCGAGCACCCGGCCACGACCGCCGTGATGTGCGCCAGCGACGTGCTGGCCTTCGGCGTGCTCTCGGAATGCAAGAATCTCCGCCTCAACGTGCCGAAGGATCTGACCGTCACCGGTTTCGACAACCAGGACTTCACGGCGCTGCTCGATCCGCCGCTGACCACGGTCGACGTGCCGGCGCTCGAGATGGGGCGGCGGTCGGGCGAGGCGCTCCTCAACGTGATCAACACGCGCCGCAAGATCGGATCGGTCCGGCTCGAGACCAATCTCATCGTGCGGGCCTCCGCCGCGGGCGTGCGGGCCGACGAACGGCGCTGATTCCGGAGCCTTCGACTCTTCCGGCTTGCCCGGAATTATGAAATCGATTACAAGAAAGCAACCCCTTCCAGACCCTTCACGCCCTTCAGACGAGGAGACCGGCATGAATATTCCCAGCTTCGAAGGCATCCTGACCGTGGTCGCGACGCCGTTCGATCAGGGCGGTGCCATCGCGTTCGATGTGCTCGGCAAGCATATCGATTTCCTGCTCGCCAACCGCGTCGGCACCATCGTGCCCGGCGGCACCACCGGCGAGTACTACGCGCAGACGGTCGAGGAGCGGAAGCGGGTCCTGAGCTTCGTCGCCGAGCATGTCGGCAAGAAGGCCAGGCTCGTCGCCGGCACCAACTCGCAGCGCCCGGACGACATCATCGAGCTCTCGAGCCATGCCAAGGGCCTGGGCTACGAGGCGCTGATGCTGGCGGCACCGTTCTACTCGCTGCCGGGCACCCAGGAGCTGGCGCAGCATTTCCGCCATATCGCCGGTGCCACCGGCATGCCGATCATCCTCTACAACTTCCCGGCCCGCACCGGCGTCGACATGAACCGCGAGTTCCTCGAGGCGATCGCCGATATCAAGTCGATCTGCGCCATCAAGGAATCGAGCGGTTCCTTCGCCCGCATGCTCGAACATATAGTGCATTTCGACGGGCGCTATCAGCGGGTCTGCGGCGCCGACGACCAGGCGGTCGACAGCTTCCTCTGGGGTGCGCGGAGCTGGATCGCGGGCGCCTCGAACTTCCTGCCGGCCGAGCATGTGGCGCTCTACGAGACCTGCGTCCTCAAGAAGGACTTCGTGCGCGGCCAGAAGCTGATGCACGCCATGCTGCCGATGTTCTATCTGCTCGAGAACGGCGGCAAATATATCCAGTATGTGAAATATGGCTGCGAGTTGGCGGGCATCCCCGTCGGCAGCCCGCGCCGGCCGCTGCTGCCCTTGAGCGATGCCGAGAAGGCGGATTTCCGCCGCCTCTACGACCAGCTCAAGGCCGCCAAGATCGGGGCGCTCGCCGCCTGATCGCCTGAACGGGAGAAAGGACTCCCATGCGCTTCAGCCGGATGATCAACGTCGTCGGCGTCCATACCGAGGGCGAGCTGAACGAGGTCATCACCGGGGGCGTCCTCGATGTCCCCGGCAGGACCATGTTCGACAAGATGCGCTGGCTGCAGACGGAGGGCGACGACCTCCGCAAGTTCCTGCTCCATGAGCCGCGCGGCAAGGTCACGCAATGCGTGAACCTGGTCCTGCCGCCGACGGTCCCCGAGGCGGATGCCGGCTTCGTGATCATGGAATCGGACTATTACGTGCCGATGTCCGGCTCGAACACGATCTGCACCGTCACGGCGCTGCTGGAGACCGGCATCCTGCCGATGACGGAGCCCGTGACCCGGATCACGCTGGAGGCGCCGGGTGGGCTGGTGCGGGTCGAGGCCGCCTGCCGGAACGGCAAATGCGAGAGCGTGACCTTCACCAACCTGCCGTCTTTCGTCTTCGCGCTCGATTGCCCGGTCGAGGTCGAGGGGCTCGGCACGGTGATGGTCGATGTCGCCTATGGCGGGATGATCTATGCGATGACGGATGCGGGGAAGCTGGGCTTCCGGCTCGATCCTTCCGAGGCGCGCGACCTGGTCGATACCGGCGAGAAGATCAAGCGCGCGGCGGCGAAGCAGGTCCCGGCCGTGCATCCCGAGAACCCCGAGATCCACACCATCAACCAGACGCTCTGGGCCAGCCCGCTGCAGGAAATCGGGGGCCAGAAGACCGCGCGGAACGCCGTCATCGTCTCGCCCGGCCGGATTGACCGCTCGCCCTGCGGCACCGGCACCTGCGCGCGGCTGGCCATCATGCATGCGCGCGGGCAGATCAAGGCCGGCGAGCGCTTCATCCATAAATCGATCATCGACACGACCTTCATCGGCGCGGTGCTGAGCACGACCCAGCTTGGCGGCAAGCCCGCGGTCACCTGCTCGATCACCGGTCGGGCCTGGATCACGGCCTTTCATCAATATGTACTGGATCCCTCCGATCCGCTGCCGACCGGCTACCGCCTCAGCGATACCTGGCCCAACAGCTGACGTCGCGGCCGCTTTCCCCTCATTCGCGTCTCAGGAGCAGAGTCATGAACGTTCAGCGTGTTGCCAGCTTCCATGACCAGGCCGCCAAGCTGCGGTTCGAAACGCGCGCCTTCATCGACGGCAAGTTCGTCGAAGCCCGGTCCGGCAAGCGCTTCGAGACGCTGAACCCGGCGACGGGCAAGGTCCTGACCCAGGTGGCGGAATGCGACAAGGCCGATGTCGATCTCGCGGTGGCCGCCGCGCGCCGCGCCTTCGAGGCCGGCTCCTGGTCGCGCCGGGCGCCGCGCGAGCGCAAGAAGATCCTGCTCAAGTTCGCCGATCTGATCGAGAAGAACCTGACCGAGCTCGCGATCACCGAGACGCTCGATTGCGGCAAGCCGGTCAATGACTCGCTCAATGTCGACGTTCCCGACACGGCCGAGACGCTGCGCTGGCATGCCGAGGCGATCGACAAGATCTACGACCAGGTGGCGCCGACGCCCGCCGACGTCGTCTCGATGATCGTGCGCGAGCCGGTGGGCGTGGTGGGCGCCGTGCTGCCCTGGAACTTCCCGGTCTTCACCGCCATGTGGAAGATCGCGCCGGCGCTGGCCGGCGGCAATTCCATGGTGATCAAGCCCGCCGAGCAGACGCCGCTCACCGCCCTGCGCCTCGCGGCGCTGGCGGCCGAGGCCGGCATCCCCGAGGGCGTCTTCAACGTCGTGCCGGGTTTCGGCGAGACGGCGGGGCAGGCGATCGGCCGCCATGGGGATGTCGATTGCGTGAGCTTCACCGGCTCGGGCGAGATCGGCCGGCTGTTCCTCAAATATGCCGCCGACTCCAACATGAAGCGCATCGTGCTCGAGTGCGGCGGCAAGAGTCCGGCCGTGGTGATGCCCGATGTCGGCGATCTTCAGCCCGTGATCGACCAGATCACGGCCGGAATCCTCTTCTGCCAGGGCGAGAACTGCAGCGCCGGCTCGCGGCTGGTGGTGCATCGCTCGGTCAAGGACCGGCTGCTGGAGGCGCTCGAGCCCTCGTTCCGGTCCTGGACCGTGGGCGATCCCTTGCGCAGCGACACCCGGATCGGCGCGCTCATCGAGGCGCGCCATCTCGAGAAGGTCATGTCCTATATCGATCTCGGGCGGCAGGAGGGCGCCAAGGTGGCGCTCGGCGGCAAGCGCCTCTATCCCGAAAGCGGCGGCTGGTTCTTCGAGCCGACCATCTTCGACAATGTGAAGAACTCGATGCGGATCGCGCGCGAGGAGATCTTCGGGCCCGTCCTGTCGGTCATCACCTTCTCGGAGCCCGAGGAGGCGATCAGGATCGCCAACGACACGAGCTACGGCCTGGCGGCCTCGCTCTATACCGAGAACCTGAACACCGCCCACAAGATGGCGCGCGCAATCCGCGCCGGCACCGTCTCGGTCAATTGCTATTCCGAGGGCGATTTCACCGTGCCCTTCGGCGGCTACAAGGAATCGGGCTTCGGCGGCAAGGACAAGTCGCTGCTGGCCCACGACCAATATACCGAGACCAAGACCATCTGGATCCAGCTGCGCTAGCGCGAGATCGATCGATCATGGCCGTGCCCGTCGAGCGATCGATCGTCATCACCGGCTCTGCCAGCGGGATCGGCGCCGCGACGGCGCGCCGGCTGGCGAAACGCGGCGTCGGGATTCTCATCCATGCCAAGGGGAACGAGGCGGGCGTCGCAACCCTGCGGCGCGAGCTCGAGGGGAGGGGCGTCCTCACCGAAGGGCTCTGCGCCGATCTCGCGGAACCGCACGCCGCCGATCAGATCGTCGATCGGGCCTTGAGCGCGTTCGGGCGGATCGACTCCCTGATCCATGTGGCGGGCTTTCCGGTGATGGGCGGCTTCGAGGCCGACCTGAAGGCGGCCGAGGCCTGCTTCGACGCCATTCCCTTGTCCTTCTACCGGCTGGTCACGCGCGCCATGACCGACCTGAAGCAGGCGAGGGACGGGCGGGTCGTCGCGGTCGGCACCCATAACAGCCACGTCTTCCGCAACGATTATCCGGTCTACCCGGTCTCGGGCGCGGCCAAGGCGGCGCTCGAAGCCATGGTGCGGGCGCTTGCCGTCGAGCTGGCGCCCACCGGCACCACGGTCAATGCCGTCGTGCCCGGCCTGATCCGCAAGGAACATGGCGTGCCCTTCCTGTCGCCGGCGCAGTGGCAGGATTACCCGAAGAAGGTGCCGATGGGCCGGGTCGGCGAGCCGGACGAGGTGGCGGCGGTGATCGCGTTCCTGGCCTCGAAGGATGCCAGCTACGTCACCGGCCAGTGCATCCACGTCAATGGCGGGTTCATCTGAGAAGCCGCACCGGTCGCGTTTCGTGAGCGAGCAGGGGCGTCGGCTTGACAGGTTCCGGCGTGGGCAATATATAGCCAATTGGAAATATAACTATTGGGCTATGTATGAGCTCCGATCCGCTCGACAGGACATTCGCGGCCCTGGCCGATCCGACGCGACGGGCCATCCTGGCCCGTCTGGCCCGGGGGGAGGCGACCGTCAGCGAGCTGGCGGCTCCCTTCGACCTGGCCCAGCCTTCGATCTCCAAGCATCTGAAGGTGCTGGAGGGCGCCGGCCTGATCCGGCGCGGCCGCGAGGGCCAGACGCGGCCCTGTCGGTTGGACACGGCCGCGCTGCAGAAGGTGGCGCATTGGGTCGAGGCCTACCGCCATCTCTGGGAAGACAGCTTCGACCGCCTCGACGCCCATCTGAAGGCGGCTCGATCGAAGGCGAAAGGGAAGACCAATGTCCGCAAATGACCGCACCGCGCCGCCAAAGGGCAGCTTCGTCATCTCGCGCCTGTTCGATGCGCCGCGCGCGCAGGTCTGGAAGGCCTGGAGCCTGGCCGAAGAGATGGAGAGCTGGTGGGGGCCGAAGGGCTGTGTCATCGAGGTCGCGAGGTTCGAGTTCCGCCCCGGCGGCTTCTTCCATTATGCGATGCAGTTTCCGGGCGGCCCACGGATCTGGGGCCGCTTCCTCTACCGCGACATCGCCGCGCAGGACCGTATCCTGTGGCTGAATTCCTTCTCCAACGAGGGCTGCGGCATCACCCGCGCGCCGTTCGATCCGCTGATCCCGCTCGAGATCCTGAACGACGCGACATTCGCGGAAAATGGCGGGAAGACGTCCGTGACGCTGACCGCCAGCCCGCACGGGGCGGCCGAGGACGAGACCCGGGTCTTTGCGGGGATGTTCGCGTCCTTGAACGAGGGCTATGGCGGGACGTTCGACCGGTTGGCCGCTGCCCTGGCCAAGGCCCGATGAGGGGCGAGCGGGGCGTCCGGCTGACAAGCCCGTGCCATTCGGCCAGGTTTGTGGTATTATAATACCTGTCCAAAAAGCCGCAGTTTTCTGCGCCTTTAAAGCTTGACCCCGCTGCGGAAATCGCGATACTCCGCGCCCGACCTGCCGGACGGAGGGGGCCTCGCCTTTGCCGCCGGCATTCCGAGACAAGAACGGACCGCCATGAAGACCTATACCGCCAAGCCGTCCGACATCAGCAAGAAATGGTTCGTCGTCGATGCCGACGGCGTGGTGCTGGGTCGGCTCGCTTCGATCGTCGCCAACCGCCTGCGCGGGAAGCACAAGACCAGCTTCACCCCGCATATGGATTGCGGCGACAACATCATCGTCATCAACGCCGCCAAGGTGCGCCTCACCGGCCGCAAGCTCGAGAACCGGAAGTTCTACTGGCACACCGGCCATCCCGGCGGCGTGAAGGACCGGACCATGGGTCAGATCCTGGGCGGCCGCTTCCCCGAGCGCGCGATCGTGAAGGCGGTCGAGCGCATGGTGCCGCGCGGGCCCCTGGGCCGCCGGCAGATGGGCAACCTGAAGGTCTATCCGGGTGTCGAGCATCCGCATGCCGCGCAGAACCCGGTGCCGCTCGACGTGGCGGCGATGAATCCGAAGAACAAGAGGACCGCCTAAGCCATGACGACCGAGACGCAGAAGCTCACCGATCTCAAGGATCTGCGCGGGACCCCGATGGCCCCGGCGGCGTCCGCCACGGCCGAGCCCCGCATCGACGCCCAGGGCCGCGCCTACGCGACCGGCAAGCGCAAGAACGCGATCGCCCGCGTCTGGCTCAAGCCGGGTTCCGGCCGCATCCAGATCAACGGCCGTCCGAGCGAGACCTATTTCGCCCGCCCGGTGCTGCGCATGATGATTGCGCAGCCCTTCGGCGTGACCCAGCGCGTCGGCCAGTATGACGTGGTCTGCACGGTCGTCGGCGGCGGTCTCTCCGGCCAGGCCGGCGCGGTGCGCCACGGCATCAGCCGGGCGCTCACCTTCTTCGAGCCAGGCCTGCGCGGTGCGCTCAAGTCCGGCGGCTTCCTCACCCGCGACAGCCGCGTGGTCGAGCGCAAGAAGTACGGCAAGGCCAAGGCCCGACGCAGCTTCCAGTTCTCGAAGCGCTGATCGCGGATCATCCGCGGTCGGCCCCGGCTGGGGCATGCCATCGAACAAAGGGGCGCTCCCGGTCGGAGCGCCCCTTTTGCTTTTCGGGTCTCGTTTCCATATCGGGTAAGCTCTCATCGGCTTAAGGAGTCGATCTCATGGGCAACATCGCTCGGACCAAGACGGTTTTCATCGACGGCGAAGCCGGCACCACGGGCCTCGGCATCCGCCAGCGCCTGACCGGGCTGACGGGTCTCTCGCTGAGCTCGATCGCGCCGGAACGCCGCAAGGACCCGGCCGCCAAGCGCGAGATGCTGGAGACGGCCGACCTGGTGGTGCTCTGCCTGCCGGACGATGCCGCGCGCGAGACCGTGGCGATGGTCGACGCGCTGGGCGCCAAGGGCCCGAAGATCGTCGATGCCAGCACGGCGCACCGCGTGGCGCCGGGCTGGGTCTACGGTTTCCCCGAGATGGCCGAAGGGCAGGAGGCCGCGATCCGCGAGGCGCGTCGCGTCGCCAATCCCGGCTGCTATCCGACCGGCGCCATTGCCCTCCTCAAGCCGCTGGTGGAGGCGGGGATCATGCCGGCCGACTACCCGGTCGCGATCAACGCCGTCAGCGGCTATTCCGGCGGCGGGCGCAGCATGATCGAGGCCTATGAGGCACACCGGGCCCCGGCCTTCGAGCTTTACGGGCTGGCGCTGGAGCATAAGCATCTGCCCGAGATCCAGCATTATTCGGGCCTTTCCGTACGTCCGATCTTCGTGCCCTCGGTCGGCAATTTCCGCCAGGGCATGCTGGTGAGCGTGCCGCTGCATCTCGACACCCTGACGGGCAAGCCCAAGGGCAAGGACCTGGAGGCGGTGCTGGCCAGGCGGTTCGCTGGCCGGAAGCTGGTGGAGCTGGTGCCGGTGGGCGAGGGCCCCGAGGCATCCAAGCTCGAGCCCGAGGCGCTCAACGATACCGACCGGCTGGAGCTGCGTGTCTTCGCCAACGAGAAGCGCCGCCAGGCGGTGCTGGTGGCGCGGCTGGACAATCTGGGCAAGGGCGCCTCGGGCGCCGCGGTCCAGAACATCCAGCTCATGCTGGGCGCTTGAGGCCCATTCAGGAGGAGATCCCATGAGCCCGCGCGATCAGCATCCGGGACCCGGCCGCGCCGGCGGCATGATCTATCCGGTCGACGGCTTCACGCCCAGGATCGATCCGACCGCCTTCATCGCGCCCACGGCCGTCATCATCGGCGATGTGGTGATCGGGCCGGATTCCAGCGTCTGGTACGGCTGCGTGCTGCGCGGCGACGGCAACCTGATGCGCATCGGCGCCCGCACCAACATCCAGGACGGCACCGTCATCCATCTCAATCACCAGGATGACGGCGGCCGCGGCGGTCGGGGCTACAGCACGTTGATCGGCGACGACGTCACCATCGGCCATATGGCGCTGATCCATGCCTGCACGCTCGAGGACGGCGCCTTCGTCGGCATGAAGGCCTGCGTCATGGACGGCGCCGTGGTCGAGGGCGGCGGCATGGTCGCCGCCGGCGCGCTGGTCACGCCCAACAAGCGCGTGCGCAAGGGCGAGCTCTGGGCCGGCAGCCCCGCCAAGCTGCTGCGCCAGCTCACGCCTCAGGAGATGGCGGATTTCGCCTCGACCGCGCCGTACTACGCCGACCGCGCGGCCCGCTATCGGGCGCAGGGGCTATAAGGCACGGGTGGTGAAAGCCGTGGCGAGGTCGTGAAAACAGTGTCTCCTCCCCCGTCTTGCGGGGGAGGATGAAGGAGGGGGGCTGCTCGGTCTGTGCAGCCCTCTCCCTTGCCCTCTCCCGCGGAGCGGGAGAGGGGACGATACTTACCTCGCTTCTCCCCATGCCGCCGGTGACGCAGCATAAGTCGTAAGCAGCATGTTGCATTCATCGCCGGCTATGCTTGACTCGCCGGCATGACTCAACTGTCGCTTCCGCTGCGCCCCCGTGGCCCCTATGTGCTCCTCGACGACAACCGCTCGCCGGAGGCGGGGAGCCGGCTTTATGCCGATCCGGTCGAGATCCTGCGTTGCGACGATCCGGCCGATGTCGAGGCGGTGCTGGCACGGCTGGCCGGGGCGCCGTCGCGCGGGCTCCACGCGGCGGGATTTCTCAGCTACGAGCTGGGCTATGTGCTGGAGCCGAAGCTGGCGCCCCTGATGCCGGCTGGGCGCGCCGGGCCGTTGATCTGGATGGGGCTGTTCCGCGAGCCGGTCCTGTTGAGCCGCGCGCAGACGGCGGCCTTCATCGATCGCGAGATCGAAGGCCCGCACCGGCTGGGCGAGATCGCCCCGAGCTGGGACCGGGCCGCCTATGGCCGGGCCTTCCGCCAAGTGCGCGAGTATATCGCGGCCGGCGATGTCTATCAGATCAACCTGACCTTCAAGCTGGGCTTCGAGGTCGCGGGCGATCCGCTGTCGCTCTATCGCGAGCTGCGCGCCAAGCAGCATGTCGCCTATGGCGCCGTGATCCGCACCGAAGCGGACTGGATCCTCTCGCTTTCGCCCGAGCTCTTCGTTCGCATCGAGGACGATCGCGCCATCGGCAAGCCGATGAAGGGCACGGCCGCGCGCGGCCGGACGCCGGAAGAGGACGAGGCGGCCCGCGCCTTCCTGCGCTCAGACGAGAAGTCGCGCGCCGAGAACCTGATGATCGTCGACCTGATCCGCAACGATCTAGGCCGCATCGCCCGCATCGGCTCGGTCAAGGTCGCCGGCCTGTTCGAGGTCGAGACCTACGAGACCGTGCATCAGATGATCTCGACCGTCGCGGCGCGGCTTTTGCCCGGTATCGGCCCCGACGAGGTGATCCGCCGGCTTTTCCCCTGCGGCTCGATCACCGGCGCGCCCAAGGTCCGCGCCATGGAGATCATCCGCGAGCTGGAAGCCGCTCCGCGGGAGGTCTATACCGGCGCCGTCGGCTGGATGGCGCCCGACGGCGATCTCTGCCTCAACGTGGCGATCCGCACCTTGCGGATCGACGCCCAGGGCCGCGCCGAGATGGGGATCGGCAGCGGCCTCGTCTATGATTCCGACGAGGCGGCGGAATATGAGGAATGCCTCCTGAAGGCGCGCTTCCTGACCGAGCCGCACCAGCCCTTCGAGCTGATCGAGACGCTGCTCTGGCAGCGTGGGCAGGGCTGGACGCTGATGGAGCGCCATCTCGAGCGGCTGGAGCGCTCGGCCGGTTATTTCGGTTTCCCTTGCGATCCGGAGACGGTGCGCGCGCAGCTCGAAGCGGCGTCGTTGGGATTCAGCGGCGCCTGCTGCCGCGTGCGGCTGCTGCTCGACCGCGAGGGCGCGATCAGGATCACGGCGACCGTAATCCCGGCGCCCTCGGCCGCCGGCGTCCTGCGCTATGTGCTGTCGGACCGCGTCACCGACAGCCGCGACCCGTTCCTCTATCACAAGACCACGCGCCGTGCGCTCTATGACGGCGAGCATGAGCGCTGGGCGCGCGAGACCGGCTGCGACGAGGTGATCTTCCTCAATGAGCGCGGCGAGCTGACCGAGGGCAGCCGCACCAATCTCTTCATCGAGCGCGGCGGGCGGCTGCTCACCCCGCCCCTGAGCAGCGGCCTGCTCGACGGCACGCTGCGCCGCGAGCTGCTGGCCACGGGCCGTGCCCAGGAAGCGGTGCTGACGCTCGAGGATCTCGCCCGCGCCGAGCATGTCTTTCTCGGCAACTCGGTGCGCGGTCTGCAGCTCGCGGAGCGGCTGGCGCAGCAGGCGGCGGCGGTCTGAAGGGGCTTTCTATTCGGTTCTGACGCCGGTCGCCTTGCGGATGGCGGCGGCCGAGCCCGCCAGCGGGAACGTCATCTCCCGCATGCTGCCGTCATGGGTCATGACGGAGAGATGCAGCTCCTGCCCGACGAACCAGGCATGGAGCGGGTCGGCCGGCATCACCACAGGCTTGGTCGAATCCAGCAGCAGCCAGAAGCTCGTGCGCTCCGTGGTCAGGCCCCACATGGCGTTCTGGGAATCGCCGCGGATACGGATCTCGTCGGTATCGACCGGGTTGCCGTCATCGATGCGGTAGACCGGCATGGCCTTGGCGAGCTTGATACCCTCGGCGGGATGAAGCTCGGCGAAAACCTGCACATGCCCATCCACGTTGCGCGACCAGACGATGAGATTGTCGCCGGCCTCGTTGGTGACCGAGGCGGCATCGAAGGGCTCGTCGTCGGAGGGAGCCGGCACCACGGACCAGCCCTCCGAGGCGGCAACGGCCGGAGGCGCAAAGGAATTCGCGAGAAGGAGCGCCAGCGCGCCGGTTCCCGCCATCACGAGTTTTCGGATCATGCGTGACTCATAATTCATGAATCCGGCGAGATTGCGGCGGCCTTGTCGCTGTTGTCCTCCCCGGGCCCATTCTTGCTGTCATCCTCGGGCCGGCCGAAGGCCGGACCCGGGGATCCAGTCTTCCTGGCCCTGGATCGCCGGATCAAGTCCGGCGATGACAGAAGAAAAAAGGACGGCGTGTCCTCAGCGGCGCGGCCTCTAGCTTCCCGCCCGCACCTTCACGTAGGAGCCTGGCGCGTCCTCGATCACCTTGAGCTTGCCGTCGCCGGGCTTGCGGGCGGGGATCTTCTCGCCGCCGAAATCCGCGATCCATCGGGCCCATTCCGGCCACCAGGAGCCGGGACGCTGGGTGGCGGTGGCGAGCCACTGCTCGGGATCGGGCGGGTTCTTGTCGTTGACCCAGTGATGATACTTGGCGGCCTCGGGCGGGTTGACCACGCCCGCAATATGGCCGGAGGCCGCCAGCACGAAGCGGATCGGGCCGCTGACGAGCTGGGTCAAGGCATAGGTCGTCTTCCAGGGCGCGATATGGTCCTCGCGGGTGGAGAGCATGAAGATCGGCGTCTTGATCTTGCGCAGGTCGATCGGCACGCCGGCGAGCGTGATGCCGCCCGGCTGCACCAGCCGGTTCTCCTGATACATCTTGCGCAGATAGAAGCTGTGCATCGCCGCCGGCATGCGCGTGGAATCCGAGTTCCAGTAGAGCAGGTCGAACGGGAAGGGCTCCTTGCCCAGGAGATAGTTGTTGATGACGAAGGACCAGATCAGGTCGTTGGCGCGCAGCATGTTGAAGGTGTTCGCCATGGCGCTGCCTTCGAGATAGCCCTTCTCGTTCATGCGCGCCTCGAGCGACTGGAGCTGCTCCTCGTCGATGAAGACGCCGAGATCGCCCGGCTCCTTGAAGTCGGTGAGGGTCGTGAGGAAGGTCGTGCTGGCGATGCGGTCGGCCTTCTTCTTGGCCCAGAGCCAGGCGAGGGTCGAGGCCACCAGCGTGCCGCCCAGGCAGTAGCCGATCACGTTCGCGTCGGGCTCGCCGGTCGCCTCCCGGATGGCGTCGAGTGCCGCCAGCGGGGCCTCCATCATGTAATCCTCGAAGGTCTTCTGCGCGAGCTTCTCGTCGGGATTGACCCAGGAGACGACGAAGACCGTGTGGCCCTGAGAGACGGCGAAGCGGATGAAGGAGTTCTTCTCGCGCAGATCGAGGATGTAGTACTTGTTGATCCAGGGCGCGATGATCAGCAGCGGCCGGCGATAGACCTGCTCGGTGGTCGGGTTGTACTGCAGGAGCTGCATCAGGTCGTTCTGGAACACCACCTTACCCGGCGTGATCGCGACGTTCCGCCCGATCTCGAAGGCGTCCTGATCGGTCATGCTGATCTTGAGCTCGCCCTTGCCGCGCTCGAGATCGCCCAGCAGGTTCTTCAGCCCGTTCACCAGGTTCTCGCCGTGCGTCTCGACCGTCGCGCGCAGCACCTCGGGGTTGGTGAGGAGGAAATTGGTGGGCGCGATCGCATCGACGAACTGGCGCGTGTAGAACTCGACCTTCTGCTGCGTCTTGCCGTCGAGGCCTTCGACATGGTGCACGGTCGATTGCAGCCAGCGTGCGGTCAGCAGATAGGACTGCTTGACGAAGTCGAACAGCTCGTTGTCCTGCCAGGCGGAGTCCTTGAAGCGCCGGTCGTCGGGCGCGGGCGCGATCACCGGCTCGGCCGGCTCGCCCATCAACCGCCGGGCCGTGGTCTGCCAGAGATTCATGTAGTCGTGCCAAAGCGACATCTGCGCCTGGACCAGCTTCTCGGGCTGGGCCATCAGTCGCGCCGTCATCTCGAGGAAGGCCTGGCCGATATTGAGCGGGTCGGACATGCCGAAGGCATCGCCATTGGCATGGCTCTGGCGCTGCAGGAAATCGGCGACCAGACGCTGGGATTGCTCGGCAATCTCGGTCATGGTCCGCGATAATTCCATCGGGTCAGGTAATTTTCTTTCCTCGCCCTGTTGATCGCCCATATTGCCTTCCTTATCATGCCGGCCCGGCTTGCCGCGGGGTGCCCGAAGGGCCCATAACGGCCCTCAACGCCGCAGACTATGCCAATGATATCGCTACATACCCTTTACCGCGATTCCGGGGCATAAAGGGCGACAAAAAGGGACAAAATCGCCGGTGCATCGAGCCCGGGAAACGGGCATACCGGCAGGCGACAGGGAAAGCGGCGCCAGCCCCGATTCACGAAGCCCGACCGGGCAGGGGCGCCGAGGCAACAGGAACGAGCAAAGCAGCAGCGATGATCAAGGTGAAGCGAGCCGCCGGATGGCGGCGATGGGCATGGCGATGGGCGGAGCCGGGCGCGGGGCTCCGCGCGGGATCCGCCGCGGCGCTTCTGGCTGTCTCGATCCTGGCCTCGGCCTGTTCGTCGAGCGACGAGCCGCCGCCCAGCACCACGACTTCTTCTTCCACGGCTCCGGCCGCTTCTTCCACGGCTCCGGCCGCAACCGGTAACGAATCCTTCCCCAATCTCGGCACGGTCCCGTCGGAGCCCCCGCCGGCCACGCCGCCGGAGCAGCGCCGGGCCATCGTCGACGGCCTGATCTCGGACCGGCAGAACGCGGTCTATAGCGACCAGCCGCTGAGCGGCCAGCCGAACGTCTCGGTGCCGCCGCCGGCCCCGCCGCAGCCGATCACGCCGCAGGGCGGCGGGACCACGCTGGGCCCGGCCACCATCACGCCGCCTTCCGGGGCGGATACGGGCACCGGCACGGGCGCGCCCGCCAGCAGTTCGGCGCCGCCCATGCCGGCGACGCCGCCGGCGCCCGTGAGCTCGCAGCCTCTGCCGGAGCCGTCGCAGCCGGCGCCGGCGCCCGGGCCCACGACCCAGCCGCAGAGCATCACGCCGCAATCGAACGCGGCGCCGTTGGCGCCGGGCGACCGGCAGTACGCCGACCTGAGCGGCGAAACGGGACTGGCCGATGACGCCGATCCTCTCGCCATCGCCGCGCCGGCCGCGATCCAGATCGCCGAGGCGGCGCTGCCGCCGACCGTTCCCGCCACGGCGCCGCGCGGTCTCGTGCCGAAAGGCCCCTTCAGCTACCCGCAGGCCAAGCCCGTCGCCACCGCCAAGCCCGAGGGCACGACCAAGCCCTCGAGCAATCGTTCGGTCACCGTCGATCTCAGCGTCATCGGTGGCGACGACGGCACGGCGAGGCGGCAATTGCCGGCGCAACTTCCGTTGGCGGCACAGCCGGCGGTGGCCCGCCCGCCGCTGTTCGTCGATCTGGGCGTGCTCGACGGCTCGCCTGCGCCTTCCACGCCATTGCAGCCGGCGGTCTATCAGGCCCCCCTCTACCAGGTCCCAGCGGGCGAGGGCGTCCTCTCTCAGCCGCCCAGCTATCAGCCCGGCCTCGATCAGCTCGCGGTCTATCAGGTTCCCACCGCGTCGCAGCCGGTGATCGTCGATGCCGGCGCGGTTACGCTGCCGCCCTCGGGGCAGCCGCTCGGCCTGATCTTCTTCGCCAACGGCTCGGCGCAGCTCAACGCCAAGGCGCGCGAGGTGCTGCATGACCTCGCGCGGATCTATGGCGCCAAGGGCGGCGATATCCGCATCGTCGGGCATGCGTCCTGGGTTCCCGGCGCCAATGGCAGCGTCAATTCCAGACTTTCCTATGCGCGCGCCCAGGCCGTGGCGAAGCTCCTCATGTCCTATGGCGTCAAGGGCGGCGACATCGAGATGCGCGGCGTCGGCGTCACCCAGCCGGTCTATTACGAGACCGCCCGCACCGGATCGGCCGGCAACCGCCGGGCTGATATCTTTCTGACACCCTGACCGGCTACCGTCCCGGCTCCCATCCTCTCCCAGGAGAAGGAAGGGAGGAGGGGAACGAAGTTGATTCCCACGATCCTCAGGCTCCGGACATTCATGAAGGGCTGCGCATCTTGACGACGAAACCGCTCACGGTGGCGATCGCCGGCCTCGGCACGGTCGGCGCGGGGACCGTCAAACTGCTGCAGGAGCATGCGGGCCTGCTGGCCGAACGGGCCGGGCGCCCGATCCGCGTGAAGTCCGTTTCCGCGCGCGACCGCAAGCGCGACCGCGGCATCGACCTGTCGCGGATCCATTGGGTCGAGGATCCGCTGGCGCTGGCGGTCGATCCCGAGGTAGACGTGGTGGTCGAGCTGATCGGCGGCTCGGACGGCGTCGCCAAGGCGCTGGTCGAGAAATCGCTTCATGACGGCAAGCATGTCGTCACCGCCAACAAGGCGTTGATCGCCCATCACGGCACGGCGCTGGCGCGGCTCGCCGAGAGCACCGGCGTCTCGATCTGCTACGAGGCCGCGGTGGCGGGCGGCATTCCGGTCATCAAGCTGATGCGCGAGGGCCTCGCCGCCAACCGCATCAAGCGCGTCTACGGCATCCTCAACGGCACCTGCAACTACATCCTGACCGAGATGCGCCGCACGGGCCGCGAGTTCGCCGACGTGCTGGCCGATGCGCAGCGCCTGGGCTATGCCGAGGCCGATCCGAGCTTCGATGTCGACGGCGTCGATGCGGCCCACAAGCTCTCGATCCTCGCCTCGGTCGCCTTCGGCTGCGAGATCAATTTCGCGGGCGTCCATGTCGAGGGCATCCGCCATGTCTCCGCGACCGACATCGCCTTCGCGCAGGAGCTGGGCTATCGCATCAAGCTGCTCGGCATCGCCAGCCTGTCGGAACACGGCATCGAGCAGCGTGTCCATGCCACCATGGTCTCGCTCGACACGGCGATCGCCCATGTCGAGGGCGTGTTCAACGCGGTGGTGACGATCGGCGACTATGTCGGCCAGAACGTCGCCGAAGGCCGCGGCGCCGGTGCCGGGCCGACGGCCTCGGCGGTGGTGGCCGATCTGCTCGACCTGGCGCGGCGCCGGGCGCTGCCGACCTTCGCCATCCCGGCCTCGAAGCTGGCCAAGCTGCCGGTGGCGCCGATGGAGCGTCATTACGGCGCCTATTATATCCGGCTCATGGTCAAGGACCGGCCGGGCGTGATCGCCGACGTAGCGGCGGCCTTGCGAGACGAGCGCGTCTCGATGGAGGCGATGCTGCAGCGGGGCCGCGCGCCCGACGAGGTCGTGCCGGTGGTGCTCACCACCCATGAGACCGAGGAATCCTCGATGCGCCGGGCCCTGGCGCGCATCGCCAAGCTCGACACGGTGGCGGAACCGCCGCGCATGATCCGCATTGAATCGCTGTCGGCCTGACCGGCTTTCGATCGACGGGGGCAACCGGCCCGCGACAGAGGCCGGGCCCAGACCAGGATAGCAACGAGGGACAAGACGATGGCCAAGCATGAGATGGACCGCAATCTGGCGCTGGAAGCGGTGCGCGTCACCGAGGCGGCGGCGCTGGCGGCCTCCCGCCTGATGGGACGGGGCGACGAGAAGGCCGCCGACCAGGCCGCGGTTGACGCGATGCGCCAGGCGCTGAACGGGCTCAATATCGACGGCACCGTGGTGATCGGCGAAGGCGAGCGCGACGAGGCGCCGATGCTTTATATCGGCGAGAAGGTCGGCGCCGGCGGACCCAAGATCGACATCGCGCTCGACCCGCTCGAGGGCACCACCATCACCGCCAAGGGGGGCCCGAACGCACTGGCCGTCATCGCGATGGCGGAGGCGGGCGGCTTCCTCAACGCGCCCGACGTCTATATGGACAAGATCGCGGTCGGCGGCGGGCTGCCGACGGGCGTGGTTGATCTCGATGCCAGCCCGAGCGAGAACCTGAAGAATCTCGCCAAGGCCAAGAAGGTCGAGGTCTCGGACATCGTCGCCTGCATCCTCGACCGGCCGCGCCATGCCGACCTGATCGCCAAGGTGCGCGGCGCCGGTGCCCGCATCCTGCTGATCTCGGACGGCGACGTCTCGGGCGTGATCGCGACCTCGCGGCCCGACAGCGGCATCGACATCTATCTGGGCTCGGGCGGCGCGCCCGAGGGCGTGCTCGCGGCGGCGGCGCTGCGCTGCATCGGCGGTCAGATGCAGGGTCGCCTGCTGTTCCGCAACGATGACGAGCGCGGCCGCGCTCACAAGCTCGGGGTCAACGATCTCGACCGCAAATACGACCTGCTTGACCTCGCCAGCGGCGACGTGATGTTCGCGGCGACGGGCGTCACCGACGGCACCATGCTGCGCGGCGTGCGCCGCTTCCATGGCGGCGCCACCACGCATTCGATGGTGATGCGCTCCAAGACCGCGACCGTGCGCCTGATCGAGGCCAGCCACCATTTCGCCAGCAAGCCCGGCGGCGATCCGGCGAAGCGGTAGGTCCATCATGTCGTCGCCGGGCTTGACCCGGCGATCCAGGGCAGGCCTGACCCGATAGAGGCGTCATGCAAGCCCCCATCGCCCAGGCCGTCGCGCTGACCATCGCCGGCAACCGCTTCCTGCAGGGCGGCGATCTGGCCGGCTTCTGGCCCGACGCCTCGGTCTTCCGCCATTGCGCTCGTGTGGCTTTCGTCACGCTGAGCGGGCCCGACGCGGCGCCGGTCGCGACACCCTATGCCGATCATCCGCTTGCCTGGCTCCAAAAGCTTCAGGGCGAGGGCCGGTCGGGCCTGCGGCTCCTCTATGCACCGAGCCAGGGCACGCAGCGCGATCGCGAGCTGGCGGGCTTCGCCGGCGGCGGCGGGCGGCGCTTCATCGCCGCGGTCGCGGGCGACAAGGCCGATCTCTGGGAGGCGCGCTGGGCCGTGGGCGACCGGAAAGACCCGGCGCAGAAGATCTGGATCGTGACCTATGGCCGCGTGGCTACCGATTTCGATCTGGCCGATGAGGCCGAACGCGAGCCTCCCGCGATCCGCGCCGATCTCGCCGAGACGCTCGCCGCCATCACGCAATTCGCCGATGCCCAGCAGCTCACGAATTTCGCGGCAAGCTTCCGCGAGGCGAGCGAACGGCTCGAGAGTGCGGCACCCCTGACAGGCAGCTGGTTCGAGACGCTGGCCCATGAGGGCAGCCTCGGTCTTGCCGCCCGCCAGCTCCTGGGCGCCGCCGAGGCGCCTGGGTCTTTGGCGCCATGGGCTCCTGGAACGATCTCTCCTTCAAGGGCGAGACCGGCAAGACCTATGACGAGCTGTCCGACCGTCTTTTCTTGCTGGTGAACGAAGCGACCGTCGCGGCGGCGAATGCAAGCTTGCATCGGTAAGGCTTGGCTTCGCTTCGCAGCTTGTCCCCGACATCCACAGCCGCGACTCAGCGCGGTTGATGCTAACTTCTGAGTTCAAGCATGACCGCGACCGCAACCCTTTCCGACCCCGCCGTCCCCTCGGCCGCCTTCCTCGGCGTCGAGCGTTCCGTCTCGGGCAAGCGCTGGCGGGTGCGGCTGAGCGACGAGCGGCTGGGGCTGATGCTGGCGCAGCGCCATGGGCTGCCGGAGATCGTGGGGCGCGTGCTGGCGGCGCGCGGAATCGGGGCCGACGAGGTGCCGGGTTTCCTCGAGCCTCGGCTGCGCGATCAGCTGCCGGACCCGTCGCGGCTCAAGGATATGGACCGGGCCGTGGCGCGGCTGGTCCAGGCGCTGGTGCAGGGGCAGCGGATCGCCGTCTTCGGCGATTACGATGTCGACGGTGCCACTTCTTCGGCGTTGCTGCAGCGCTTCTTCGCCGCGATCGGCCATCCGATCGAGCGCTACATCCCGGATCGCCTGTCGGAAGGCTACGGACCCAACCTGCCGGCGCTGCTGAAGCTCAGGGAGCGCGGCATCGATCTGGTGATCACGGTCGATTGCGGCATCACTGCGCATGAGCCGCTCGAAGGCGCCGTGGCCGCCGGGCTCGAGGTGATCGTGATCGACCATCACAAGGCCGAGCCGCGCCTGCCGGCGGTGGCGGCGGTGGTCGATCCCAACCGCCTCGACGAGCCGCCGGGGCTGGGCCAGCTCGCGGCGGTGGGCGTCGCTTTCCTGCTGGTCGTGGCCCTCAACCGCGCGCTGCGGGCCGCGAGCTGGTACGGGGCCGACCGACCCGAACCGGACCTGCTGCAATGGCTCGACCTCGTGGCGCTCGGCACGGTCGCCGACGTGGTGCCCTTGACCGGCATCAACCGCGCGCTGGTGACGCAAGGCATCAAGGTGCTGGGCAAGCGCGCCAATGCGGGCTTGGCGGCGCTGTCGGACGTGGCGCGGCTCGAGGGTGCGCCCTCGGCCTATCATCTGGGCTTCCTGCTGGGCCCGCGCGTCAATGCGGGCGGGCGCGTGGCCAAGGCCGATCTGGGTGCGCGCCTCCTCTCCACCATGGATGCGACCGAGGCGAAGACGCTCGCCGCCGAGCTCGACGGCTTCAACCGCGAGCGCCAGCAGATCGAGATGGCCGTGCTGGAGCAGGCGATCGCGGCGGTGGAGCAGGGCGGCGGCCGCAGCGGCGATCTCGTCTTCTGCGCCTCGGCCGGCTGGCATCCGGGCGTGATCGGCATTGTCGCCAGCCGGCTCAAGGACCGCTACAACCGCCCGGCCTTCGTCGTGGCGCTCGAGGGCGGCATCGGCAAGGGTTCGGGCCGTTCCGTGCCGGGCTTCGATCTGGGCTCGGCCGTGCTGGCGGCGCGCCAGGCGGGGCTGCTGGTCAATGGCGGCGGCCATGCCATGGCGGCGGGCCTGACGGTCGAGGAAGGTAAGCTCGGCGCGCTACGCGATTTCCTGGCGGGCCGCGTCGCGGATCATGTCGGTGACGGCGCGCTGGTGCCCGAGCTCGGGCTCGACGGCGCGCTGCAGCCGGGGGCGGCGACGGTCGATCTGATGAACATGCTGGAGCGCCTGGCGCCCTTCGGCAGCGGCAATGCCGAGCCGCGCTTCGCGCTGCCGGCGGTGCGGGTGGTCAAGGCCGATCCCGTCGGCGAGAACCATCTGCGCTGCATCCTCGCCGGCGGCGGCAGCGGTCGGCTCAAGGCCATCGCCTTTCGCGCCCGCGACAACGAGATCGGCCGGGCGCTGGCCCAGACCGGCAGCCCGGCGCTCCATATCGCCGGCCATCTGCGTGCCGACCGCTGGAACGGGCGCGAGGATGTGCAGTTCGTGATCGAGGACGTGGCGGCGGCGGGGCAGTAGCCCTCTCCCTCTCCGTGACGGAGAGGGAGAGGAAAGAGACGTCACTTCGCCGCGACCACCATCATCTCGACCAGATATTCCGGGCCGGCGAGGCGGGATTCGACGGTGGCGCGGGCGGGCTGGTTGCCCTTCGAGACCCAGCCGTCCCACACCTTGTTCATCTCGTCGAAATAGCGGATGTCGGACAGCCAGATATTGACCTTCAGGATCTTCGACTTGTCCGAGCCCGCCTGCTTCAGGAGCTTGTCGATGTTCTTCAGCACCTGCTGGGTCTGCTTCGTCACCGAAGGCACCGGCTTGTCGGCGACCTGGCCCGCCAGATAGACGGTGTCGCCATGGACGACCGCGTCGCTGAGGCGTGCGCCCACGCCGATCCGCTGGATCTTGCTCATGTCTCTCAAATCCCCCTTTTGGGAAGCTACGGTTGGAAACAGCGCCCGCGAGAACGGGGCGCTCCGCCGGCGCATCCTTGGGAGAAAGGCGGCGCCCGATCGGCGCCTGATCCGATGCCCGGGATGTCGGCCGGCAAGGCGCGCGATTATGCCGAACCCGCTCCCGGGCCGATAGAGTCAAATCGGCTTTTCTCCGGCCCCTGGATCACCGGGTTTCGGGTCGTCAGAGGGAATCGTCCGAGCGGGCCGGGATCCGTCACTGCGGCCGATGCTCGCCATCGGAGATGCGCTCTCAGCCCTTGAGCTCTACCCAGACCGGCTGGTGATCCGATCCGATCGCGGCTTCGTCGATGCGCGCGGCGGTGAGGGCCGGCACCAGGCTGGGCGGCAGGAAGCAGTAATCCAGGCGCTGGTCCCAGTAGGCCGACTGGGACGGGTTGCGGCGGTAGGTGATGCCGGGCTTGCCGTGATGGCCGGCGGCGACCCAGCTGTCATAGAAGGGGCAGCGCTCCGCACCATTCTTCGTGCCGTCCTCGTACTTGGCTAAGGCGCCGAGAGTGACGGCGAGATATTCCAGCGAGCCGGGCTCGGCATTGAAGTCGCCCAGCAGGATCGCCTCGGCCGGCATCGGCGGCGGGTCGTCCGTCTGCCAATGCCCGGGATCGCCTTCGCTTCCGTTCCAGATGCCGCCTTCGCGGGCCGTCCGGCACAGCAGGCTCATCAGATGCTCGATCTGCATCAGCCGCTCCTCGGTCGAAGCGTCGCTGAGATGGAGATTGAACAAGCGCAGGGGTCCGTTCGGCCCCGCGATGACGGTTTCCAGCGCACCGGTGACGAGATTCAAGCGCGCGCCGGTGTCGAGCTTTGGCAGAATATGGGCGCGTGCCGCCCGGATCGGCCAGCGGCTGATCGTCATCTGCCCAAACTGCCGGCGCCGGTTGACCAGCCGGCCGGCCTCGTCGCAGTGGCTCGCATCGGCGTCGAACGGGCTGCCATAGGCGACATAGCGGTCCGGCAGGCGCGCCTGGATCAGGGCGGGCTGGTCGGTCATGCTCGTGCGCCGCCAGTTCCGCTCGACTTCCTGCAGGCAGATGACGTCGGCATCGCGAACGGCGTCGATCACGCGATCGAGGTCGTAGCACCCGTCCTGGCCCAGCGAATATTGGATGTTGTAGCTGACGATCTGCATGGCGATTGCGGGTCTTGGCGGCGGAAGGGGTCAGCGGGGGCCGTCGATCGTGAAGTGGCGCGGAAAGAACAGGGCGAGTTGGGCACGGGCCAGCCGTCTCGCCTGCGTCAGCGTCAAGGGCGTTGCCGCGACGGTCATGTCGATCCAGAGACCGCCCAGGGTGCAATCGATCAACTGCGCCGCGACGTCGGGATCGTGGTCGGCATATCCGCCCTCGGCGTTGATGCGACGGCAAAGCTCGATCGTCAGCTCGAGGTAGTAGCGGGTCTGCGGCGCGAAGAGCTTGACATAGATGCGCCGCGCATCGGTCTCGGTCCAGAAGGTCTTCCAGGCCGCCAGATAGCGCGGCGGAAACGAGCTTTCCGAAAACTCGGCATCGACCAGCCGCCAGAGCTTGTCGGCCGGCCGGTCGCTGTCGCCGAACTGGCTGCCGTGAAGGGCTCCGAAATAGCTCTGCCCGAGCCATTTCAGGGCCTCGATGAGCAGCGCTTCCTTGCTCTTGAAATGAACGATGATGAGCGCGGTCGAGACCCCGGCTGCCTTCGCCACGGCGGCGAGCGTCAGCCCGGAATGGCCATGGGCGCCCAGCACGTCGATGCAGGCTTCGACCAGCTCCTGCTTGCGGTCCCGCGGATCCTTGCGCGTGCGCATCCTTCGCGCCGCGGGTTTCTGCAGCGGCTGCGCTCGCTTCCTGGGCTTGTGGGCGGGGTGGGGCATCCGGGCGATCTGCTCTTCTCGTCGTGGAGGCGGGAAACCAAGCGGTGTTCGGTCCTGGGCATCACATCAGACCTGCTACTAACTATTCGTTTATCAGGCTGCAGGTCAATGGCCATGGATGGAGCGGCTTTATGACGTGCTGTTTGCCGTGAGGCTTGAGCCATCAATATCGTGTTGACGGTCATAATGAATGAATGATTATTAGTGTCGGGCCGGGCGGCCGCGGGAAGGATTGCGAGATCGGCAAGCTCGAGGGGCCCGCCGGCCGGGCCAAGCCGCGAAGCACCCGCGCGGTCGTCGGCCAGGGCAGGCGATGTCGGCCGGCAAAGGTTGATTTTTGAGCCTTAACCCGCTACAGGATCGCGGCGCTTCGGCATGGACGCGCGCGAGGTCCGTCACCAGGCCTCGCGGCCTGCCAGGTCCCCATCGTCTAGAGGCCTAGGACACCGCCCTTTCACGGCGGTAACGGGGGTTCGAATCCCCCTGGGGACGCCAGCCCATCCAGGGCTATCCCCCTCAAAAGCCGGTCCTCCAGACCCCATGTATTGTAATAGTACTATCAAAAGGCGAGGGGAGCCCCGTTCCAGCAGCCGCGAAGGAAAGATTCTCCAGGAATCACATGTGATTAAGTGATTTCAAAAGGGGAAATGTTCTTGAGTGGCCTTGAGACATCGTTAACTGTCCGTTAAGACAGCATTGCGACCCTAACGGGAACCATTAAGCGTCTTTCTCGCTTGAAGGACGTTGATGGCCTGAAGCGGCCATATCTTCTGAACATCCCGGCCACTCCAAGGCCATTGCCGATTGGTTGTGCGTGACGAGAAGGACGGCGGACGGCCGAGGCCGGCCGTCGACAGTCGGACGGTCGTGCGACGGAGGGTGGCGAAGGCACCGTCATCCGGTCCGCGAAGGAGTTCAGATGGTGAACCGAAAAATCCTGGTGATGGATGACGAGCCGATGGTGTGCGAGGTCATCTGTCAGGTCGCGCGCTCCTGCGGCTACGAGCCGTTCGGCACGGGCGATCCCGGCAAGTTCGAAGCGGCGATCCGCAGGGATCCGCCGCACGTCGTCGTGCTGGATCTGGCCATGCCCGGTGTCGATGGCGTCGAGATCCTGAGAAAGCTGTCGGCCCATCTCGCCAATATCCCGATCCTCATCGCCAGCGGCATGGACAACCGTCTGCTGGACGCCGCGCGGCAGCTGGGCGAAGCCCGCGGGCTGAAGATGGCGGGCGTCATCCAGAAGCCCTTCCGCGTGGAAGAGCTGCGGGCGAAGCTGGAAAAGGCCGTTGCCGGCGCCGGCGAGCTCTCGGAGGAGATGATCGAGAAGGCCGTCGAGCGCGACGAGCTCGATCTGCACTATCAGCCCTATCTCGATCTCGAATCGCGCCGCATCGTCGGGGCGGAGGCCCTGGCGCGCTGGAATCATCCCGAGCGCGGCATCGTCTCGTCGGCGGCCTTCATCCCGCTGGCCGAGAAGAGCGCGCTGATCGATCGCATAACCCAGGTCGTGCTGAACAAGGCGATCGCCCAGCTCGCGCGGTGGAATCAATCGAACATGCCGGTCGACATCTCGATCAACCTGTCGGCCAAGAGCATCCATGACGTGGATTTCCCGGACACGGTGTTCTCGATCTGCCAGCAGCATGCGATCGACCCGGCGCAGATCACCTTCGAGCTGACCGAGACCGCCGCCATGCAGGACCCGCTCACGCTCCTGGATGTGCTGACGCGGCTGCGGCTGAAGGGATTCCGCCTGGCCATCGACGATTTCGGCACGGGCTATTCGTCGCTCGCCCAGCTGCGGCGGCTGCCCTTCTCGGAGATGAAGGTCGATCTTTCCTTCGTCAGCACCATGCTGACCTCGCGCGACAGCGAGATCATCGTCCGCACCATCATCGACATGGCCCACAATCTGGGCCTGCGCACCGTGGCCGAAGGCGTCGAGAACGCCGCGACGCTCGATCACCTGGTGAAGCTCAGCTGCGATCTGGCGCAGGGCTATCACATCGCGCGCCCCATGCCGGCGGACCAGTTCGCGCCCTTCCTGACCGGCCGCCCGGCGCGGCAGTAGGCCCGCCGGAGGCGCCGGCCTCCCGGCCATCGATCGGTCCCGCCATCGGCGTCGGCTCCGCTGTTGGCGCCCGGGTCTCCGGGCTGCTATATCCGAAAGTCGTCGGGAACAGGAGCCGTCCATGACCCTTTCGTTTCATCTCAACCGCGTTGCGGCCACGGCGGTGCTTTCGCTCTTGGCATTCGGCGCCTTCATGTCCGATGCCGCCCTGGCGGCAGCCCCGCAACAGAGAAATCAGGCACCGGGATTCTATCGCCTGATCCTGGGCGATTTCGAGATCACCGCGCTCAGCGACGGCACCGCCGACTTCCCGATGGACAAGATCCTGATCGGCGCCAAGCCGGGCGAGGTGGAGGCGGCCTTCGGCCAGGCCTTCCTCAAGCTGCCGGTCGAGACCTCGGTCAACACCTTTCTCATCAACACCCGCACCAAGCTGGTGCTGGTCGATGCGGGCGCCGGCGATCTCTTCGGTCCGACGCTGGGCCATACGGTCGAGAATCTTCGCGCCGCTGGCTACCGGCCCGAAGAGGTCGATGCGGTCCTCATTACGCATTTCCATGGCGATCACATCGGCGGCCTGGAGCATGAAGGGAAGCTGGTGTTCCCGAACGCGACGGTCTATGTGAACGAGAAGGACCGGAGCTACTGGCTCAACGAATCCAACGAAGCGAACGCTCCCGACGATGCCAAGCCCAGTTTCAAGATGGCGCGGCTGGCCCTGAGCCCCGCGCTCGGCGCCGGCAAGGTCAAGCCCTTCAGCGGCGACACGGTGATCTTCCCCGGCATCAAGGCGATCGAGGCGCCCGGCCATACGGCGGGCCACACGATCTATCAGATCGAGAGCGAGGGGCAGAAGCTTCTGCTCTGGGGCGACCTGATGCATGCGGCGGCGGTGCAGTTCCCCGATCCCGAGGTGGCCGTTCAGTGGGACTCCGATCCGAAGCAGGCGGTCGCGACCCGCGAGAAGATCCTCGCCGACGCCGCCAAGAACGGCTACTGGATCGCGGGCGCCCACCTGCCGTTCCCGGCCTTCGGCCATATCCGCGCCGACGGGAAGGGCTATGTCTATGTGCCGATCAACTACACGATGAACCGGCCGCCGAAGAACTGATGCACCAGGGCGCCGTCGTTATTCACGGCGTCGTCAGCGTCTTCAGGTAGGCGACGATGTCCGCGCGGTCCTCGGGCTTGGGCAGCTTCACCAGCATGCTCGTGCCCGCTACCGCTTTGGCGGGATCGGCCAGATAGCTGTCGAGTGTCTGATCGTCCCAGACGATGCCCGAAGCCGGCAGCGCCTTCGAGTAGCGGAAGCCTTCCACCGTGCCGGCCTTGCGACCGAACACGCCGGAAAGGTGCGGACCGGCCTTGTTCTGATCCGTGACGGCGTGGCAGGTCGAGCAGCGGCTGAAGAGGGCCTTGCCATGGGCGGCATCGCCGTCCGCGTGAGCGGCGGCGGTTGTGCCGATGGCGGCAGCAAGGACGAGCAGCGAAGCGCTGAGACGACGCATGGGGAGACCTCCCGTTCGGTGGCTTTGCAGCTAGGAACGGGGCCCGTGACATTCAAGCGACGCCCAGGGCTTCGCCCAGCCCTGCCGCGAGGCGGGCTGTCGGCGGCTCTGTGAGGAACTTGTCGAGCGGCTTCGAGACCAGCCGGTCATGAGCCGGTCTCGCGCGGTCGTCGCCGGCGTCGGCTCAATCCCGCAGCAGGTAGCGGGCGATATAGCCTTCCTTGTCGCCGACCTTGACATGGACCCATTTGCCGCCGTCGACCATGTTGATCACCGTGACCTTGGTGCCGCGGGGCAGCTTGTCGATGACCTGGCTGCGGGTGCTCGGCTCGAGCCGGAGATTGACGTCGCCGCCGCCGCTGCTGACGGTCATCGTGCCGTCGGCCACGCTCAGGGCGAGCGTCGAGCCCGGCGGCAAGAAGGGAACGGCGATCGGGCCGGCGAGAACCGGGCTGACGGCAAGAAGGCTGGCCACGAAAGCGGTGGCGGCGATGCGGACAGACATGAGAGGGATCCCCTTCGTTTGAGCTCATTCCCGAAGGCCCATCGCACGCGCCGCTCCCTGGCGACGAACGGCAGCCGCGACGGAGGCACCCTGCGCGCGGACGGGCCGGCGAAATCGAGGACGATCGTCGAGGAACAGCTTCCGCCCGTGGGATCGGCCGCGAACACGCCGATCGCGACCGCCCGTTCGCAGCGGCGGAAGCATGGCTTCCTAAGACAAAAGTCCGCCGCCGATCATAGCGCCGGTTTCCCGCCCGTCGATCAGGATTTCCCCGGGGGCGGGCAGGGAAATCGAGAAGGGGAAGCCATGGCGCCGGTGCCGCAAGGCAGCGGTACCGGCGCCATGCGCGCTACTTCAACAGATTGCGCGCGATGTAGCCTTCCTTGTCGCCGACCTTCACGTGGTACCACTTCCCGCCGGCCGCCTTGCCAAGGACGGTGACCTTGGTCCCCGCGTTCAGCTTCTCGATCAGCTGGCTGTGGCTGGTGGGTTGCTGGCGCAGGTTGGCGTAACCCTCCTTGTTCGAAACCGTCATCGTCACGTCGGCGACGGTGACGAGCGCCGATGAGCCGGGCGGCGTCGGCAGCGGCAGCGGGCTCGCCTGGGCCGTGCCCGCGGCGAGGAGTCCAAGGACAGCGGCAATCGCGAGCGGAGTCAGGAGACGCATGGGGATTCCTTTCAAGTGGGGTTTCAAGCCGGCAGAGCCGGTCGCGGGCGGTTTGCCGAAGATCGAAGGCACCGGCCTTCGTTCCGGCGGGCGTTGAGGGCGATCAACGTCTCAACGCAATCGCACCGGCCCGCGCTGGCGAATCGGTTTCCTCTCGTGAACACAAGGTCATGCTGCGCGACTTGTGCGGTCGCCGCGTAGTGACGAACGCGTAATCTTGGCGTTCGCCGCACGACCATGGCCCTCAGCACCGCCGCCGGGGCGGCAGGCCGGCACGGATCGCCACACGGACTGGAGGCACGAACGCAGAGCGCGGCGATCGCCTTGAATCGAAACCTCTCGCCAGGGCGGAATTTATCTGGCATCTTTCTGGTATTGCACTGGTATTATCCAGCTTTGGACATGTCATGCCCCGATCTCAGCTCGTCACCGCCGGGACGCTGGCCCAGGTACAGCCGCGCTACGTGACGGTGGCCGAGACGCTGGCCCGGCAGATCGGCGAGGGCGAGCTCAAGCCCGGCGCGCAGTTGCTGGGCGAGCGCGAGCTCTGCAAGCGCTTCGATGTCAGCCGCGTGACGATCCGCCGGGCGCTGGCCGAGCTGCGCGACCGCGGCCTGATCGATTCCGACGGGGCCCGGGGCTGGTTCGTGAACCAGCCCAGCCTCGGCGAGCCCAACGAGCTGATGGGCTTCAGCGAGATGGCCCGCGGGCGCGGGCTCGATCCGCGCTCGGTCGTGCTGGTTTCGAAGGCCCGTCCCGCCGAGATCGACGAGGCCGACGATCTGCGCATCGCGCCGGGCAGCGACCTGTTCGAGCTGAAGCGCGTGCGCAAGCTCGACGGCATCGCGGTGGCGATCGAATGCAGCCGGATCCCGCTGCGCTACGCGCCGGGCCTGGTGAAGATCGATTTCGCCGCGCATTCCCTCTATGACGCGCTGCGCGAGGCGGGCTGCGCGCCGGCCTTCGCGGAATACGTGCTGCAGGCGGTGTCGACCTCGAGCGAACAGGCGCCGCTGCTCGGCGTCGAGCCGGGTTCGCCGCTCCTGATGGCGAGCGCCGTCACCCATGATCGCGGCGGCCGGCCGATCGAGCTCAGCCACAGCCTGTTCCGGGGCGACCGCTACCGCTTCCGCACCACGCTCTATCGTTCGCGGCGCGACGCATGACCGGCTGCTATCTCGGCATCGATCTGGGCATCTCCGGGGCGCGGGCCGCGGTGCTCACCGATGCAGGCCGGACGATCGGGCAGGGCCGCAGCGCCGGAAGCGGCGGCGCCAACCGGCAGGCCGAGTACGAGCGCGAGCCGCGCGATTGGAGCCTGCAGCTCACCGAGGCCTGCCGCCTGGCGGTGCAGCAGGCGGGCCATCCCCGCGTCGAGGCGATCGGCATCGGCGCGCTCGGGCCCTGTCCGGTGCTGCTCGACCGCGACCTCCGGCCGCTGGGGCCGGCGCCGCTCTTCTCCATGGACGGCCGCGCCGAGGCGACGCGCATCGCGCTGCGCGATGCGCGAGGGCTGAACGACGAGACGCTGGGGCCCGATCACGTGATCCCGCGGCTGCACTGGATCCGCGAGCAGGAGCCGGAGCGTTTCGCCCAGGCCGCCTGGTGCGTGGATGCGGCGGGCTATCTTGTGAGCGACCTGACGGGCGCGCTCGTGATCGATCCGATCACGCTCTGCGATCACGCGGCGCCCGGCCTGCCGTCGCCGCTGCCCACGCCGCCGGTGCAGGCGGCGGATGCGATCGCGGGCGGCTTGAGCGCGGGCGCGGCCGAGCGGCTCGGCCTGCCGGCCGGCATCCCGGTCACGGTCGGCACCTATGATTGTTTCGTCGACATTGCCGGCAGCGGCGTGATCGAGCCGGGCGCGGCCTGCATGCTGCTGGGCTCGACCCTGGTCATGGGCCGGGTCGTCGAAGAGGCGCGCTGCGGCCAGGGAATGAGGCTGACCCCCCATGTGGGCCAGGGCCACTTCCTCGGCGGCTGGACCTCTTCCTGTGGCAGCCTGATCGATTGGGCGCAGCGTCTCTATGGCCAGGACGCGATGGCGGCGGCGGAGACGCTGCCCCCCGGCGAAGGCGGCCTCGTCATGCTGCCTTACGTCGCCGGCGAGCGCACGCCGGTCTGGGATCCCCAGGCGCGCGGCGTCATCGTCGGCTTGGCGCTGCATAACGACGCGCCGCAGCTCGCCCGCGCGGCGCTCGACGCGGTGGCGCTGTCGGCGATGGACCTGACGCGCCGGCTCGTCGCTTTGTCGGGGCCTTTGGCGAGCTTCCGCGTCAATGGCGGGGGCGCCCGCCATCGCGGGCTGGTGCAGGCGATCGCCGACGCCACCGGGGTGGCGCTCGAGATTCTGGCCCATCCCGGCGAGGCGCAGGCGCCGGCCTGGCTCGCGGCGCGTGCCCTGGGCCGGCGGCTGGAACCCGCCGTCGATCGCGTTGTCACGCCCGATCCCGCGCGCCACCAACGCTATGCGGAGCTCTTCGACGTCTACCAGGCGCTTTACCCGCGCCTGGCTTCCACCATGCACAGCCTGGCGCAGCAGGCCCTGCCGCAGCATCAGCAGAAACACAAGGATTAGAGAATGACCGCGACGTCATCCGCGCCGTCGAAAATGCGCGTCGCCCGGCTCCATGGCATTCGCGACATGCGTGTCGAGGAGATTCCCGTGCCGGCGACGCCGGCGGGCCAGCTCCTGGTCAGGATCGAGGCTTGCGGCGTCTGCGCGACGGACTCGCGCAAATACGAGATCGGCGTCAACGACGGCGAATATCCCTTCAATCCCGGCCATGAATGGCTGGGCCGTGTCGCCGCGGTGGGCGAGGGCGTCAGCGGCTGGAAGGTCGGCGACCGGCTCTATGGCGACGTCTATGGCGGCTATGCCGACTATGCGCTGATCCCGGTCGATCCCATCGCCTGGTCGCGCGGACCCTTGCGCCTGCCCGAGGATCTGCCGCTCGAGCGCGCGATCCTGATCGAGCCGCTGGCCGACTGCCTCCATGCGGTCCATGACCAGGCGCGGCTCAAGCCCGGCGACTATGCGATCGTCATCGCCGCCGGCGTGATGGGCCTGAAGATGGTGGCGGAGGCGGCACGGCTCGGCGTCCATACCCTCGTGGTCGAGCCGCTCGAAGCGCGGCGCCGGCTGGCGCTCCAGTTCGGCGCCGAGCGGGCCGTGCCGGCCGAAGGTTGGCAGGACGCGGCCAGATCCTGGGCCGGCGCGCATAAGGGCGTCGATGCGGTGATCCTCACCATCGGCGATCCGGCGATGGTGCAGCCCTGCGTTTCCGTCTGCCGGCCGGGCGGGCGGGTCGTGCTTTTCGCCGGATTCGGCAACCGGCCCGAGGCGACCGTCAACGTCAACGACCTGCATTATCGCGAGATCTCGATCGTCGGCAGCGAGTGGGTCGGCACGCCGCCCAACCAGTGCCGCAACCGCTACGACCAGGCGCTCGAGCTGCTGCGCGATCCCACGCTGCCCTTCCAGGATCTCATCACCTCGCGCTGCGGCTTCGCCGATGTCGAGGCCGCGATCGTCCGCCGGCAGAGCTTCGCCGGTCTCAAATCCATGTTCGTTCCGGAGTCCCGTTGATGGTTCTGCCCGATTTCCTGGCCGAGGATGGCAAGAGCGTTATCATCGCCATCGACCACACTCTCTATTCCTGGCCCTGTCCCGGGCTCGAGGATCGCGGCCGCATCATCGACAAGGTCGCCGCCGCCGGCGCCGACGGCATCATCGCGAGCTACGGCACGATCCGCGATTTCCGCGGCCGCTTCCTTCATGCCGCCCCGATCCTGAAGCTCGACATCACCACGCTCACCATGGGCACCAACTACGCCCTGACCGAGTATGTGATGGCCTATACGATCGAGGATGCGCGGCGGCTCGATGTCAGGACCGTGCTGACCTATATCCAGCTCGGTGCGCCTTTCGAGCTCGAGGCGCTGCGCCAGGCTGCGATGCTGGCGGCGCGCTGCGACAAGGAGGGCATGTCCTATCTCTGCGAGATCATGCCGGTCGAGAGCAAGACCTATCCCGATCCCGCGGCGCCCGAGGCGATCATCGCCGCCTGTCGCACCGGCGCTGAGCTGGGCGGCCACGCGATCAAGACCACCATGCCGGTGCCCTCGACCGCGATCGCCGAGGCCGTGAAGGCCTGCGGCGTACCGGTGATCCTGGCGGGCGGCGCCTTCGCCAAGGACCGGCAGCAGCTCATGAAGGATGTGGCGACGGCGATCGGGCAGGGGGCGGCCGGCGTCGCCTTCGGGCGCAATGCCTGGGGCGCGCCCGACCCCGGTGCCGTGGTGAGCGGCTTGCGCGAGATCATCCACCCCAGAGCAGGAAAGAGGTAGAGGCCCGCCATGGCGGCCAGCGCCGGACAGGAGCTCAAAGGTCGGGTCGCGATCGTGACCGGTGCCTCGAGTGGCATCGGCAAGGCGACGGCTGTGCTCTTTCGGCGGCGCGGCGCTCGGGTGCTGGCGGTCGCGCGCGACCGGAAACGGCTCGACGCCCTGGCCAAGGAGAGCGGTGCCGAGCCCTTCGCCGTCTCGCTCGACAGCGCCGAAGCCTGCGAGCAGACCGTCGCGGCGGCGCGCAAGCTGGGTCCGGTCTCGATCCTGGTCAATTGCGCGGGCCGGGGCGGGCATGAGGACAAGCCGATCTTCGACCAGTCGCCGGCGGAATGGCGCGCCACCATGGCGGTCAATCTTGATGCGCCCTTCGAGCTGACGCGGCTCGCCGCCCGCGACATGCGCGACCAGCGCTGGGGCCGCATCGTGATGGTGAGCTCGACGGCGGGCGAGGTGGGGGCACCGGCCATGTCGGCCTATTGCGCCTCGAAGCACGGGCTGATCGGCCTGATGCGCTCGGTGGCGCATGACGTGGCGCCCTATAACTGCACCTGCAACGCGGTGCTGCCGGGCTGGGTCAAGACCGAGATGGCCGACCGCGACGCCGAGAAGGAGGCGGCGCGCCGCGGCCTGACGGCGGCGCAGGTCTGGCAGGAACGCGCCGACGCCTATCCCGCCAAGCGCGTGCTGAGCGCGGAGGAAATCGCGGAAGTGATCGCGTTCCTGGCTTCGGACGCCGCCAGCGGCGTCAATGGCGAGGCCATGACGGTATCGCTCGGGAGCCTGTGGTGATGGCCGGGCGGAACGAGCAGCCCATCGTCGCCTGCCGCGGGGTCTGGAAGCTCTTCGGCGCGCGCGTCGAGGAGGCTCTGGCCGCGCTCCAGAAGGAGCCGCTCGGCAAGGCCGAGATCCTGAGCCGTTTCGACTGCGTGCTAGGCGTGGCCGACGCCAGCTTCGACGTCGGACCGGGCGAGATCTTCTGCATCATGGGGCTCTCGGGCAGCGGCAAGTCCACCCTGGTGCGGCATATCAACGGGCTGATCCAGCCGACGGTGGGGCAGGTGCTGATCGACGGCGAGGACATCGCCAAGAAGGATCCGGCGACCTTGCGCCGCCTGCGCGCCGAGAAGATCGGCATGGTGTTCCAGAACTTCGCGCTACTGCCGCACCGCACCGTGATCGAGAACGTCGCTTTCGGCCTCGAGCTGCGGAAGGTGCCGCGCGCCCAGCGCATGGCCCGGGCCGAGAAGGTGCTGGAGACGGTCCAGCTCGGCGGCTGGGCCCATCGCTGGCCGGACGAGCTCTCGGGCGGCATGCAGCAGCGCGTGGGCCTGGCCCGCGCGCTCGCCGGCGATCCCGAGATCCTGCTGATGGACGAGCCCTTCGGCGCGCTCGATCCCTTGATCCGCCGGCAGCTCCAGGACCAGTTCCTCGAGCTGTCGCGCGCGGTCCACAAGACCACGATCTTCATCACCCACGATCTCGAGGAGGCGTTCCGCGTCGGCTCGCGCGTCGCGATCATGCGCGACGGGCGCATCGTGCAGATCGGCACGCCGGTCGAGATCCTGCGCAACCCTGCCGACGACTATGTCGCGGATTTCCTGAGCGGCCTGTCGCCCGCCAAGGTCCTGCGGGCTTCCGACATCATGACGCCGCTGAACGGCCAGGGCTTGCCGACCGAGGCGGGAAGCTGGCCGAAGGCGAGGCCCGACAGCGACCTGGCCCTGCTCGCCGACCTGCTGACGGCGGAGGGCGACAGGGTGCTGATCGCCGACGACAAGGCGCAGGCGCTCGGCTGGGTCGATCGCGCATCGGTTCTGAAGACTCTGGCACGGAGGCAGCATTATGCTTGAGAATCCGTCGGCCGACAGCAGCCGCTTCGCCGTGCCCTTGGACGCGTCGACCATCGCCGCCGGCCTCCGCGCCTTCGTGATGGGACCGCTCTGGGCCGCCCAGCGCGGCCGCTGGTTCCTTTTCGCCGCTTCCGCCATCGCCGAGGTGACGGGACTGACGCTCCTGGTCCAGGGCTTCATGCCGCCGGTCGAGGATGTCGTGCCGACGCCCGGCCGCGGAGTCCTGATCATCGTCCTGGCGCGCCTCGTCATGGCGCTGATCGCCGCCTATGGCACGCCTTCGGACCGCATTCCCGACCATCGCCTCAGTCCGCGCCAGTCGCTCTGGGTCGGTATCGCCATCCTGGTCTTCGCCTATCCGCTGGTGGTCTATCGCTTCGCGGCACCGGCACCCTGGGAAGCGCTGGTCAGCTTTCCCGCCATCGATGGGCTCGACAGCGGCACCGCTCGCCTGTTCGACGTCGCCGTCGACTGGATGAAGAAGAGCTGGGTCGACTTCTTCGACGCCTTCACGGCGGGCCTGCGCGCGACATTGAATGCGATCGAGACCGCCTTCGGGCTGGCCCCCTGGCCGGTCGTCGCCATGACCGCGATGCTGGCCGCCTGGTATCTGTCGGGCCTGCGCGCCGTGCTCTTCGTCGGGCTCTCGCTGCTCTATCTCGGGCTCTTCAATTTCTGGGACAAGAGCATGTCGACCCTGGCGCTGGTGGCGACATCGGTCCTCATCTGCGTGGTGATCGGCATTCCGGTCGGCATCCTCTGCGCCAAGAGCCGGCGCGCCAATACGCTGATCGAGCCGCTGCTCGACGTGATGCAGACCCTGCCGACCTTCGTCTACCTGATCCCCGCGGTCGCCTTCTTCTCGATCGGCAAGCCGCCGGGCGTCATCGCCACGGTGATCTTCGCCGCGCCCTCGATCGTGCGGCTGACGGCGCTGGGCATCCGCCAGGTGCCGGCCCATGTGCGCGAGGCGGCCGACGCCTTCGGCGCCACGCCGGCGCAGATGCTGCTCAAGGTCGAGCTGCCGCTGGCGGTGCCCTCGATCCGGCTCGGCATCAACCAGACCATCATGATGAGCCTTTCCATGGTCGTCGTCGCCGCCATGATCGGCGCCGGCGGGCTGGGGCTCGAGGTGATCCACTCCCTGCAGCATCTGAAGACCGGCCAGGGGATTCTGGCCGGCATCGCCATCGTGGTCTGCGCCATGGCGCTCGACCGCATGGTCAGGCGCGAAGGCAGGGCGCGGAGACGGAAGTGAGGATTTCCACCGGGTCTTGAAGAAGAAATCCGGGGAGACAGTGAGGAAGCAAACCAGGAGGAGAGAATGTTGCGACGTCTGACAATGTTGGCCTCTGCCGCGATCGCCGTGCTGGCGCTCGCCGGCACGGCCGAGGCCAAGACCAAGGTGGTCATCGGCCAGCTCGACTGGCCGGGCTCGACCGCCATCGAGGAGGTCCTGAAGCAGGTCATGACCCAGTATCTCGGCGCCGATGTCGAGACCATCGCGGCCGCCCAGGAGGCGCTCTACGAGGCGCTCGACAAGGGCGACGGGTCGGTGGATATCGTGGCCGACATGTGGACCGACCATCTGCCGGAGCAGATGAAGAACTACGTGCTGCCCGGCGGCCACCAGTCGATCCTGCTCAACGCCACGCCCTATCTCGGCACCGAGGGCATCTTCATGCCGGCCTATGTGCAGGAGAAATACGGCGTGAAGGATCTGGCCGACCTGGCCAAGCCCGAGGTGGCCAAGCTGTTCGACAGCGACGGCAACGGCAAGGGCGAGATCTGGGCCGGCGCCGTGGGCTGGGAATCGACCAACCACACGCAGGTCCGCGCCAAGACCTACGGCTTCGACAAGACGATGGAGCTCACCACCGTCGACCAGGCGGTCTTCCTGTCCCAGCTCAAGGACGCCGAGGACAAGCAGAAGCCGATCGTCTTCTATTACTGGACGCCGGAATGGATCTTCGCGAAATACAAGCTGGTCGAGCTGCAGCAGCCGCCGTTCGACGGCTATACGACCGAGGACGCGAAGGGCACCGACCGCTACAACCCGAACGGCTGCTATACCTTCTACCAGCCGGCCCAGCGCAACGACTGGCTCGAGGCCTCGAGCATCAAATGCGGCCAGCCGCCGACCCGCGTGAACATCGCCTATGCGGCGGCGCTCAACAAGCGCGACCCCAAGATCGGGCAGTTCCTCAAGCAGGTGAAGCTCGACGCCGATGTGGTGAACCAGTGGATCCTGGAGATGGAAGTCGACCAGAAGCCGGTCGAGGACGTCGCCAAGGACTGGATCGCCAAGAACAAGGACATCGTCGAGAAGCAGTGGCTGGCCGGCGTCATCTGACGCGCCGGACCGTCACGGTCATGAGATGAGGGGAGGGAGCGGGCTGCCGCTCCTTCCCGTTTTCTTTCGCGAGGCAGGGTGGTCAGCCGAGGGTCTCCGCCATGATCTTTGCCGAATACATCGCCCGCGACCGCTCGATCGCGCTCGAGATCTTCCGCCATCTGGGGTACCAGGACTGGGCTTCCGACGAGGACGAGCGGGTGCTCAATATCGGCCGCACCATGAAGATCGGTCCCGAGCCGCATTACATGTGCTGGTGGCGGATCAAGTCGATGGCCCGGATGGACGGCTGGGAGGATTATTTCCGCACGGCCGAGGGCCGGCGCTATGCCCAGACCTCGCCGGTACCCCGCGCGATGAACTTCTATCGCTGCGGGATGTATGACGAGATCGTGGGAGAGGGCGCGCTGCCGGGTGGCCTGCATCTCGTGGAGTTCTTCGCCGCCGACGAGACGCCGGCCGAGGCGCTCGCCGATTGGTTCCGGGAACGGGCGCGGGCCGATGGCGTGGGCCGCCTCGGCCATGTCATCCGCCGCATCGGCTTGTCGGCGCCGGAGCCCGGCGGCATGGCGGTCTGGACCTTCAAGACCTATCTCGAGGCCGAGCCATTCCTGCGCCGCCGGCCGAAAGGCGGGCCTGCCCGGCTCGTCGATCTCGGCTTCTACCGCAATTTCGGCGAGGACATCGCATAGGCGCGCAACGCCGCGCCCAGCAGCGCCGCGTCGCCGCCCAAGGAACCTTTGAGGATCGGCAGGCTGCGGGTCTCGGCACTCCAGACATGGGCCCGCGTCTCGCGCTGGATCGCCTGCCAGAAGAGGCCTTCCGCGCGGGCAAGCCCGCCGCCGACGATGACCGCTTCGGGATCGAGGATGTTGACGGCGAGCCCGAGGCTCACGCCGATCGCGCGCGCGGCATCGAGCACGAGGCTCTGCGCGGGGCCGTCGCCCTCATCGGCGAGGGCGAGCAGCTCCTTGGCCGAGCGGCCGGGCAGGCCGATCTTCGCGGCGAGCCTCGCCAGGCCTTCGCCGCCCGCGACATCCTCCAGGATCTGCGTGACGAGCTCGCCGCCGGGTGCCCGCACCGAGATCGGGCTGCTGGCGAGGGCGAGCGCATGGCCGCGATGGCCGGCATGGGGCGCACCGCCCAGCACGAGGCAGGAGCTGATGCCGGTGCCGAGATTGAGATAGAAGAATTGCCGCAGCCGCCGGCCGGCGCCGAGGCGGGCCTCGGCCAGCGCCGCGGCGCGGACATCGGATTCGATGACGGTCGGCAGGATTTCGGCGAAGCGCGCCGCCGGATCGAGTTCCTCCCAGCGCACGCGATGCCCGCTGCGCACCTGGCCGCCGAGATCGACCAGCTCGCAGATCGAGACGCCCAGCGCGAGGGGCTTGTCCTCGCGGTGATCGATGAAGGCCGCAACCTGCCGGGCCAGATCGGCGAGGAAGCTCTCGCCGCTCGCCTCGCCGGTCGGCGTCGGCAGCAGCACCTTCTCCAGGACCTCGCCGTCAGGCAGCCGTACCGCGCCGATCGCAGTCTTGGTGCCGCCGATATCGATCCCGATGACGGTGGTGGGCTCCGAAGTCACGTCAGGTTCCCGCCCTGTTATCGGTCATTGCCTCTGCCGTCATCCCCGCGCAAGCGGGGATCCACGTCGAAGCCTGGTGACCTGCATCAAGATGGATCCCCGCTTGCGCGGGGATGACGTTGAAGTGTGGGTGGGTTGAAACGAATTTCAACCGCTCACGCTTGTTTGTACTGCGGCGCGATGCCGAACAGGAACTCGGCCGGCTCCGACCCCATGTTGTGATACTGGTGCGCCGTGCCTTCCGGCACGAAGAAACCGTCCTTGGGATGAAGCTCGAACCAGCGCTGCCCTTCGGCTTCGGGCGCCAGCAGGTTGAGCTCGCCCGAGAGGACGTAGAGTCCTTCGTCGCCGCCATGGATCTCGAGGTCGGATTTCTGCCCGGGCAGCAGCCGCATCCGGCCGACGGTCAGCTGGTCGGTCGCGGCATAGAGCCCGACCAGGGCGCCTTGCGTCTTGCCCTGGAGGCGCCAATGGAGGTCCGCGTCACGCAGGACGGTCATGGTCTCGGCCCGGCGCAGCGCTGCGGCTTCCATCGGGAAGCGGCCGAAGACCTCGGGGCGCTCATATCGAGAGTCCGTGAGATAGGGGCGGGTGCGCGCATAGGCGCCCGAGGTGCCCTTGGCCGGCGGCGGCGCGTAGAACTCCAGCACGCGCAAAGGTTCGGTGCCGAGGCTGAAGCCGTGATGCCAGGTGTCCTTGCGGAAGAAGACGGCCTCGCCCGCTTGCGCGACATGGACCTCGCCCGTTTCCGGGTTGGCGCAGCCGAAGGTGCCTTGCAGCACATAGAGCACCTCGTCGGCGCCGAAGACGGTGCGGTATTCCTCGGAGTGGCGGAAGGCGCCGCCCGAGGGCAGACCGAAGACGAGCTGGTGGATCTTGTCGCTCGAGACATAGATCCAGTCGTCCACCTGGCCCGATTTCTCGTCGCCCCAGAGATGGCGCGTGACCTGATCGAAGCGGATATGGGTCGGCCGATCGAAGGTCGGCCGGGGCGAGGGACGGTAGCTCATGAATGTCTCCGGGGCGGCGGGTCAGCGGGGAAGGGATTTGACGAAGGCCGCGACGTCGCCGGCGAGCTCGTTCGCGGCTTGCCAGGGCACGGCATGGCCGACATCGTGGCGGCTGTCGTCGCTGCTGGCGACTGCGCGATAGGTGCAGTTGCGCCAGATCGTGCCATGGCGGCGATGGGCTTCCGACATCGCATGTTCCAGCACGCGCTGGTCGGGCTCGACCGGGAAGATCTCGTCGCGCGCCGCCGAGATCACCAGGCTCGGCACGCGAAGATCCGCGAGCCGGTCGGTCGTCTCCATCTCGAGCAGGCCTGCGAAGGCGCCGAACCAGGTGGCGAGCGGAATATCGGCCGTCCATTCGACGGCGGCGGCGCAGAGCGCCGGATCGGCGCCCGGCGTCACGCACCAGACATCGCGCAGCCAGGTCATCAGGGAGGGATCGAGCTGGCGCATGGTGAAGCCGGCGATGCCGCCCGGATAGCGCAGCCCCTTGGCCTCGGCCAGCGCCGGCAGGCGGCGGCCGAAGAGCTCGCCTTTGACGTCGCGGACGAAGAGCGGGTTGTCGCGCGCGTTGGAGGTGGTCGCCACCATCACCAGCCCGAGGAGGCGGTCCGGATGGCTGAGCGCGACCTCCTGCCCGATCAGGCCGCCCAGCGAATGACCGACCAGGATCGCGCGCTCGATGCCGAGCGCATCCAGGAGCCCCACCGCGTCCGCCGCGTAATCGGCGAGGCGGAAGCCGTCGGCGGTGATGTGGGCCGACGGCGCCAGCACCGGCAGGGACGAGCCGCCATGGCCGCGCAGATCCTGGCTGATCCAGGGGATCTCCACCGCGACCCGGCGCAGCGCGTCGGTAAAGGGCGCCCAGGTGGCGCGGTTATCGGTGATGCCATGGACCAGGAGGAGCGGGACCGTCGGTTCGTCGCCCGACCGCGACCAGGCGATCTCCATGCCCGAGGCGAGCCGGGCCTTGCCGTGGCGCAAAGCGCCCGGACCAGTCGCCGGGGACGGGCTCTTGTCGGCGGATTCCGGGCTCATGGGAGCGGGTCACCATCACGTTAGATACCAGTTAGATACCACAATGGGTCCAGTAAAGACTAGGGTTCCGATGCGCTGCACACGCAGTCATGGTCGGCCGGTTTGAAGCGTGGGCAATCGGCCGGCAGGAGCCAGTCGAGCCGATAGCTTCCGGCCGCTGGCACGAGGCGCACCAGGAAATGGCGCATGCCGATATAGATGACACCATCCGGCATCTCGACGATCGAGCTCGGAAACAGTCCGCGGAAGTCGACGCTGAGGATTGTTTGCATGGAGCCGGACGAGGGAACGCGGACGAGCTGTGCCGGTGTGACGATGACGATGCTTCCATGAGGAGAGAGAAACGAGGCTCCAGGCATTCCCTGGACATTTGCAATGTGCGTCGCCGTCGGAGGGATCACGCTCTCATCGCTGAGGCGCCATATTGCCCCATCGCCATCGCCAAGCCAGCCAGGAGAACCGGTGAGCAGAAAATTGCCGAAGGGCGCGTGAACGAGCGACAGCACGTTCTCGGCCAGGATCGTTGCGCGCGTGGAGCCATTGGAAGCGGCCCACTCCAGCTTTCCACCCCACTCGCCCAGATTCACGCCGGCAAGACGCCCACCGGCATAGGGAACGTTCAAAGGTCCTGGCAGGATGGCAGGGCCGCTGTTCAGCTGCAGAGTGCCGTTTGACACCTGGGCAAATCGGTTCACCCAGGCGTGGGCGACACATTCGCGGTCCGCGTCACTCAATTCGCCAGTCTTGTAGACCCACCACCCGTCGGGCGGCGCCAGAGGATCGGCGGCCGGGGCCGTCGAATGCCCGATGAACAGGCAAACCAGCATCGCCGCCGCGCCGGTCAGCTTGAGATGGCGGGCAAAAGCGGCAGTGATCGATATCGTCATGACGCCTTTCGATTCTCGTGACGTCAGAGCCGGCTATCGATGAACTTCCCGTCCTTGGCGACGACTTTGCCGCGCGCGATCACGGTGCGCTCGGCCGGGCGGCGCACCACCGCGTCGCCGATGGTCTCGGCCTCGACCAGGACGAGGTTGGCCTCGTGCCCGACCGCGATGCCGTAGTCATGCAGGCCCAGCGCCCGGGCGCCATTGTCGGTGACGGTGGCGAGGGCGGCCGCCAGCATCTCGTCCTTCGACCAGTCGAGGCGGTAGGCGAGCAGCATGGCGCGCTCGAGCATGTCGCCATTGCCGAAGGGCGACCAGGCGTCCCGGATCCCGTCGGAGCCGCAGCAGATATTGACGCCGATCTCGCGCAGCCAGGTCGCGGGCGGGATCTCGGTGTCGGCGGGCGCCGAGGTCATCAGGCTGATCTCGAGATCGGCCAGACGCTGCGCCAGCGCCTCGATCCGGGCGCGCGGCACCTGCCCCAGGCAATAGGCGTGGCTCACCATCACCTTGCCCTTGAGCCCCGTGGCCGCGGTGAAGTCGGCGATACGCTCGATCTGCCAGACGCCGGATTCCTCGCGGTCATGGAGATGGATATCGACACCGCGCCCATATTTGCCCGCGAGCCCGAACACGGTCTCGAGATGGCGGATCGGATCGCGGTCGATGCCGGCAGGATCGAGGCCGCCCACCGTCTCGACGCCGAGCTTGATCGCTTCCTCCATGAGCGCCGCCGTGCCCGGCCGGATCAGCAGGCCGGTCTGCGGGAACACGACGAACTGCATCTCGGCGATGTCGCGATAGCGCTCGCGCAAGGCGAGCATCGCCTCGACATGGGCGAGGCCGAACTCCGGGTCGATGTCGATATGGGAGCGGAAATGAAGCGTGCCCCGGGCGATGCAGGCTTCGAGCAGCCCGCCGGCGCGCCTCGCGATCGGCACCGTCACCTCGCGCAGGATGCGGCGCTCATTCTCGATATAGTCCTTGAGCGTCGGGCCCGCGCTGTTGGGGCGCCAGGGCAACCCCCACAGCGTCTTGTCGAGATGCGTGTGGCTCTCGACCAGCCCCGGCAGGAGCAGCCGGCCTTTGCCGTCGAGCGCGGGGATGCCGGGAGCCGCCAGGCCGACGCCGATCGCGGCGATGCGGCCGCCGCGGATGACGAGATCGACGGTCGGACCGCCCAGGATGCGGACGTTCCGGATCGCGAGATCGCCGGACATGACAGGTCAGGCGGCCGGCAGCACCGTCACGCGATGCATCTCGCGGACCTGCGGGTAATGGTCGCCCACCGCGAAATGCTGGGTCGCCATGTTGTCCCACATCACCACGGTGCCGGGCTCCCAGCGCAGCCGCATCTGGAAGGTCGCGTTCTTCACCATGTCGAACAGCATGCGCAGGACAGGCCGTCCCTCATGCTCCGGCAGCTCGTGGATATGGCTGGTGAAGGACTCGTTGACATAGACCAGCGGCCGTCCGGTCCTGGGATGCGGCTTGATGATCGGATGGCGCGCGCGGTTGGCCTCGCGCTCGACCTGGTCGAGGATGGCGACGCGCTCTTCCTTGCGGTCCCGCACATAGGCGAAGCCGGTCTGGAAATCGTGGACCGCGGTCAGCCCGCCCAGGAACTGGCGCATCGGTTGGGAAAGCGCGTCATGGACCGCATGCATGTTGCACCAGAGCGTGTCGCCGCCCGAGGGCGGCAGGGTCACGCCATGGAGGATCGAGACCGCCGGCGGATGGGCCTTGCAGCTCAGGTCGCTGTGCCAGACCTCGTTCTCCGGCGGATGGTCCTTGTCGTTGCGGATGATCATGATCGGTTCGTGGCCCGGCACATGATCGTAGAGCGGATGGCGCGGGGCGATCGTGCCGAACACATGGCCGAGCCGGACATGGGCCTCGGGCGTCAGCTGCTGGCCGCGGAAGACCAGGACCAGCTTCTCGGCCAGGAGCTTGCGCAAGTTCGCGGCGGCGATGTCGTCGGCGACCCGGGTGAGGTCGTAGTCGTGGATCTCGGCGCCGAAATGGGCGGTGAAGGGCACGAGACGCATGGCGGATCGCGGAGCTCCTGGCTGATGGCGGCGCGGCCCCGGGGGAAGGTTTCCGGGATTACGGTTCCGAAAGGCCGCGGCTCTCGCTTGAGAATGCCAGCAGTGCGGCCGGCCGGGTAGGGGCGCGGTCGGTTGGCGAAGAGGACCGCGTCTTTGGCCAGGGCTTCAGGTCTTCGGCAAGTCGCCGTGGCGCTTTATTCATGAGATTCCAGTCATGGTGTTTAATTTCATGAAGAGAACCTTGGTCGTTCATGAAATCGACGACATAAGAACAAAATCCCCAAGAAATGACACAATCGCGGCAGAAATCAGGGCCCGCCGCGGGCAGGCCCTTGAGTGGGTGCGGTCCGGCGGCAGCAACCATTCCCTTTGCCAACGGAGGCAGCCAATCATGTCCACCATTCGTGTTTCGAAGGGGCTTCGTGCCCTCGGTATCGGCGCCGTCAGCCTTGTGGCGGTCGCCACGGCCGCGCTCGCGGCCGATCTGTCCAAGGAGGCCGCGACCGCGGGCAGCCATGCCGGCATGGCCGCCAGCTCGGCCGACCTCAAGACCCTCGACAGCCACCTCAAGATGACCATCAACTGCCTGGTGGGTCCCAAGGGGAAGGGCTTCGATGCCAAGGTTGCCAATCCCTGCAAGGATCTCGGCAACGGCGCCATTGCCGATGCCTCCGGCAACGCCGCCGACCAGAAGATTCTGAAGCAAGCCCTTTCCAAGGCCCAGGCCGGCCTGACCCAGAAGGACCTCGCCAAGGCCAAGGCCGACGCGACGGCGACCGAGACCCTGCTCAAGAAGGTCATGTAAGGCCCGGCCTCTTGACGGCCTGCAACCTGCCGGTGGACTCTGGATGCAGAAATCCCGGCGGCGCGGTTTGATCACCCCTCCCGGATGACCAATCCGTCCTGGTGCCGCCCTGAACCCGAGGGTGTACCGGCATGGCTCGCAAGCCGAAGGCGACGTCCCCGAAAACCGCGCCCCAGAAAGGCGCGGTTGCGAAAGCGGCAACGGGTGCGTCGGAGAAGAAGGACAAGTCCGCAGCCCGGCGTCCGGCGGCAAAGCCGCCGGCGCCGGGAGCGGATGACGGCGGCGAGTTCGCTTCGCCGGCCTGTTCGGCCCATGAGGTCGATCCCAGCTATATGATGGCCCCTACGAAGCCGGTCCCATCCGCGCCGGCCGGCCCGGCGGAGAAGCCGAAGACGGAATCGGCAAGCCCGCAGCCGGCGCCCGATGCAAATACCGGCAAGAGCGGGGATGCGCCGGCGGCGAAGGCGCCAGCCAAGCCGGCCCGCCCTGTCAATCAGCCGCCCAAGCCGAGCTGGGCCGACCGGCATGGCCATGCGCCCCGCAGCCATGGCCAAGGCCGGATGCGGGTCGGGCGACCCCACGGCCGCGGGCAGGGCGGCTAAGCTCCTCGCGCTTCCGCCCCTCGCGAACCCTGACGCGACCCTGATCGATGAGCTAGCGTGGCGCGCATGATTCGCGTCACGCGCCATATCGCCCTCGACGAGTCGGAAATCGCGGAGAGCTTCATCCGCGCCTCCGGCCCCGGCGGGCAGAACGTCAACAAGCTCTCGACCGCGGTGCAGCTGCGCTTCGATGCGCGCCAGTCGCCCTCCTTGCCGGAAGAGGTGCGCGCGCGGCTGGAGCGGCTGGCCGGCAAGCGATTGACCCGCGAGGGGGTCATCGTCATCACGGCGCAGCGGCACCGAACCCGGGAGCGCAACCGCGAGGACGCGCTCGAGCGGTTGCTGGCCCTGATCCGCCAGGCGGCCGAGCGGCAGGCGGTTCGCCATCCGACTCGACCGACCCAGGCCTCCCGGCGGCGTCGGCTCGAGGGCAAGCGACGGCGGTCCGGCGTCAAGAATCTCCGCCGGGATCAGATAGATCGGGACTGACGATGGGATCGCTCATGAAGGTTTGGTCAAATTGGGTGAGGCGTCTTGCCGCTCCCGTGTCACTGCGGGAAGAGTGGCGAACACCCTGATTGGAAATGCAATCCGGCCATATTATGGTCCGGCTTCCCGGTGGGCGGGCCCGGGGTAAGGTCAACCCAGTTTAAGAATCGGGGAAGAAGCGAATGGCAGCGAAGAAGCGCTCCTGGCTCGGCAAGCGGATCGTCCGCTTCGGCAAGAAGGCGCGGTTCCGTCTCGGCCGGCTGCTGGCCGCCCAATCGACCGTGCCGAACAGCCCGGTGCTCGATCTGGCGCTGTTCCCGTCCCTGGTGCCGCTCGAGGCGCATTGGCAGGAGATCCGCGCCGAGTTCGACCGGATCTATGCCGAGCCCGAGAAGCTGCCCTCGTTCCACGAGATCTCGCCGGACCAGAAGCGGATCTCGAAGGGCGGCCATTGGAAGGCCTTCGTGCTCTATGGCTTCGGCGAGCGCAGCGAGCGCAATTGCGGGGTCTGCCCGAAGACGGCGGCGCTGCTGGCCGGCATCCCCCACCTGCAGTCGGCCTGGTTCTCGATCATCGGGCCGCATTACCACATCCCCGCCCATAGCGGCGTGACCAAGGGCATCCTGCGCGCCCATCTCGGGCTCAAGGTGCCGACGGACGCGGAACGCTGCTCGATGCGCGTCGACAAGGAAAAGATCGTCTGGCGCGAGGGACGCTGCGTCGTGTTCGACGATTCCTACGATCACGAGGTCTCGAACGATACCGACGAGACGCGGGCGATCCTGCTGCTCGATTTCGACCGGCCGATGCGGCCGCTCGGCCGGGCCGCGCACCGTTTCTCGATCTGGGCCCTCAAGCAGTCGCCTTACTTCCGCGATGCCAAGCGCAACATGATCGCCTGGGAGGATCGCTTCGAGGCGAACTACCACGCCTGGGAGACGGCGGCGCGCTCGTGAACTTGCCGCGAGGCCCGTTCCGGGAATCCCGCCCTTGACCGCGGCCGATCTGCCGGGCGTGACGGTCATCACCGGTGCCTCGGAGGGAATCGGGCGCAGCCTCGCGCTCGAGCTCGCCCGGCGCGGCGAGGCGGTGGCGCTGCTGGCGCGGCGCAAGCCCTTGCTCGACGAGGCCGTCGCGGAAATCGCCAAGGCCGGCGGGCGCGCGATCGCGGTGCCCTGCGATGTCACCGAGCGCGAGGCGGTGAGGGCGGCGATCGCCGGGATCGAGCAGTCCTTCGGGCCGGTCGAGCGGGTCATCGCCAATGCCGGCGGCGGCAAGCGCGCGCCGGGCGCGGCGCTGGATGCGGCCGCGATCGAGGCGACCATGCGCCTCAACTACATGGGCACCGTTCACACGATCGAGGCGGCCTTGCCCTTCATGCTGGCGCGCCGCCGGGGTCATCTCGTGATCATGAGCAGCCTCGCGGCCCTGCTGGGCTTGCCGGGGGCCGCGGGCTACAGCGCGGCCAAGGCGGCCGTGGCGAGGCTGGGCGAAAGCCTGCAGATCGACCTGGCCCCCCACGGCATCGACGTGACGCTGCTCTATCCGGGCTTCGTCGACAAGGGCGGCAAGAAGAAACGAAGGCCGCTCGCCATGTCCCTGGCCCGGATGACCCGGCGGACGGCCGACGCGATCCAGGCGCGCCGGCGCTGCTCCCTCTATCCGGCGAGCCTTCGCCTCCTGCTGGCGCTGGTGCGGGGGCTGCCGGCGGGCTTGCGGGTCTCGCTCCTGAGCCGGTTCGCCAAGAAGGGCTGAAGGCCGGGCGTCAGTCGCCTTCGGCCGCCGCGAAATCGAGCTCGACGCGGGCGCCGTTGGGATCGTGGAAGAAGACCTGCCAGGTGCCGACCACGCCCGCCTGCTTGCGCTTCACATATTTGATGCCGCGGGCCTCGAGCTTGGCGACGGTCTGGGCCAGGCCCTTGGCGGTATAGGCCATATGGTCGATCACGCCGGCGCGGGGATGGGGCATGGCGCGGCCCGCGATGACATGGAGCACCGCCTGGCCGGTATGGTCGGTCGGCTCCTGCGCATAGAGCCAGGCGCCGGGAAAGCCCAGATCGGGGCGGTATCCGTTCTTGAGGCCCAGGAACTCCTCGTAGAACGTCACCGTCACCCCGAGATCCTCGGCCAGGATGGTGAAATGGTTCATGCCCTGCGCGGTCATCGGCCTGGTTCCTTGCTGGCGGTGTCCCGTCCGACGGATAGCATCGCCCGCCACCCGAGCGATTGACAAGGCCGGCCGCTCGCGGAACGGTGCGGCTTGCGAACGGTCCCCACGGGAGTACTCCATTGAAGGTCTATATCAGCGCCGATATCGAAGGCATCGCCGGCATCGCCCATTGGGACGAGGCCAACCGCACCCATCCGGCCTACCCGGAATTCCGCGAGGAGATGACGCGGGAGGTGGTGGCGGCCTGCGAAGGCGCCGCGGCGGTCGGGGCCACCGACATCCTGATCAAGGACGCGCACAGCTCCGGCCGCAACATCCTGGTGGCCGAGCTGCCGGAATATGCCCGCATCGTGCGCGGCTGGAGCGGGCATCCCTATTCGATGATCCAGGAGCTCGACGAAAGCTTCGATGCGCTGGTCCTGATCGGCTATCACTCGCGCGCCGGCGCCGAGAGCAATCCGCTCGCCCACACCATGTCGCTGAAGGTGGCCGAGATGCGGATCAACGGCCAGCCGGCCTCCGAATTCATGCTCCAGACCTATGCCGCGGCCACCTATGGCGTGCCGGTCGCCTTCGTCTCGGGCGACGAGGGTCTCTGCGCCGATGTGAAGAAGGTCAACGAGAAGATCGGGACCTTCGCCATCAGCCGCGGCGTCGGCCATTCCACCATCAGCGTCTCGCCCGCGCGGGCCCTGCGCGGGATCCGCGAAGGCGTGAGCGCGGCGCTTCAGGAAGATCTCGGAGCCAAGAAGATCCGCCTGCCCAACGCCTTCACGCTCGAGATCAAGTTCAGCGACCCCGTGCAGGCCTACAAGGCCTCGTTCTATCCCGGCGCCACGCACAAGGGCGATCGCGTGATCGCCTTCGAGACCGGCGATTTCCTCGATGTGATGCGGGCGGTGAAGTTCACGCTCAGGGACTAGGGCGCTTCCCGATCGAGCGGGACCGGGAGGCGCCCCCGATGCGTCGCCGCAAAATGCTCTAGGACTCGATCGCCTCGAGGGAGCGTTCCGCCACGGCCGGTTCCGGGATCAGCCGCTCTGCCAACTGCTCGCAGACGACGCGGATGTCCGGGACGGCGATGATCTCCCAGAAGGTGCCTTTCGTGATCGGGCCGATCGCGAAGAGATCCGTCGCCGGCTTGCCGTTGCGGTTGACCACCGCGCCGTCGGGCTCGACCTCGATCCCGAGGCGCAGGGGATCGGGGCGGATCTGCCCGTCGCGCAGGAGCTGGCGCAGGAGCGGTTGATCGATCTTGGTGCAATCGGTGCGCGGCCCCGAGCAGTCGATGATGCGCTCGACCGTCAGCGACAGCGGGACCTGCCCGCCGCGGGGCGCGACCGTGATGGCGAAGCCGCCCGAGGGCCGGCGGTCCTTGCCGGTGATGCGTCCGGTCAGGAAGCGGAGCTGGCCGCTGCTCTGCGCACCGAGGATGCGTTCCATGATCTGCGGCGCGGTGCGGTGGCGGTGCACGTCCCACCAGGGCCGGAGATGGCGCAGGAAGCGCGCGCGCTGGGGCATGGAGAGTTCCTGCCAGATCCGCTGCGTATGCGGCCGGAGGCCGTCGATGACGACGCGCCAGCCGCGTCCCTGGGCCTCGGCTTCCCGGCAGGCGGCCCGGACCAGGCGCAGCAGGCTCACCAGCGAATCGCCGCGCGGCGGCTCGTTGAAGACCCATGGCGCCGGCAGGGCGCCGCCCTGGGTCTGGAGATGGACACGCGGCAGCAGGCCCCGGCGCGACAGCGCATAGATCGGCCCGCGATGGCCATGATCGAGCAGCGAGATCACCGTGTCGATCATGGTGAGGCCGGTGCCGAGGATCAGGACGGGACGGTCGGGCTCGAGGCCGGCCAGGACCTTGACGTCCCAGGGATCGCCGAAATAGCCGGGGGTCGAGCCCGCGGGCGGGAAATTGCCGATCGCCAGCACCGCCTCGTCGGCCGCGAGCCTGCGGCCCATGGCGAGCTCGATCTCCCAGCCCTGCTCGCGCCGGCGCAGGGCCACGACATCGTCGGTCACGAGATCGAGATGCCGGCTGCGCCCCTCGCGCCAGATGCGGTCGCCCAGGAGATGCTGCACATAGCGGCCGAACAGGCCGCGCGGCACGAAGCCGGTGGCACCCGGCGGTTCCGGCATTGCTGCCAGCTCCTCGCGCGGCAGCTCGCGCAGCCACTCGACGAAATGCGAGGGCCGCGACGAGATGGCGCTCATATTGCCGGCCCGTACATTGAGGAGATGATTCGAGTTGCCGGTCGAGTAGGCGAGGCCGAGCCCGAAGCGCTTGTTGCGCTCGATGAGCAGGATGCGGTCCCGCGGACCGCACCGGTTGAGCAGATGGAAAGCGAGCAGCGAGCCGCTGAACCCGCCGCCGACGATCGCGATGGTCTTGCCGCCTTGTCCAACCATGATGTCACCTTTCGGTAGGCGTGGAAGGAACGTCTCGATCGCTGGAGAAGAGATCATCGCGGCCGATCGCCGAGGATCGTGGCGCGATGCATCACCCGGCGGTGCGGCAGGTAGTCCGCCAGCGCGTAGTGCTGAGTACACCGGTTGTCCCACATCGCCACCGTGTTGGGCTTCCAGCGGTGGCGGACGGTGAATTCCGGCCTGGCGACGTGGGCGAAGATGTAGCGGAGCAGGCTGTCGCTCTCGCTTCGGGTGAGCTCGTTGATGTGGGTAGTGAAGCCCTCGTTCACGAACAGGCCCTTGCGTCCCGTCTGCGGATGGGTGCGGACGACCGGGTGGATGACGGGACGGTGCGTGGCCCGGGTTCGCAGCCATTTCGCCTCGTCGTCGGGCGTCGTCGCGTAGCGGGAGCGGGGGAAGGATTTCTCGAAATCGTGGGTGGCGGTCAGGCCGTCGAGCATCGCGCGCATCGAGGGCGAGAGCGTCTCGTAGGCGGCGATGCTGTTGGACCAGATCGTGTCGCCGCCGACCGGCGGCAGCTCCTTGGCATAGAGGACGGCGCCCAGGGGCGGCGTCTCGATGAAGGTGACGTCGGTGTGCCAGGTGTCGTTGTCCGGCGGATTGCCCTCATGGGTGTCGAGGATCAGCACCTCGGGCGTCTGCTCCACGGAGGGATAGATCGGGTGGATATGGAGCTTGCCGAACCGGCCCGCGAAGTCGCGATGCTGCTCGGGCGTGAGGGTCTGGTCCTCGAAGAACAGCACCTTATGGGCGAGGAGAGCCTGCTCGAGGCGGGCCTGGTTCTGGGGGTCGAGGGGTCTCGCCAGGTTGATGCCCTCGATCAAGGCGCCGATGGAGGGGCTCAACGGCGTCACGGTCAGGCGGCGGGCCAGAAGGATGTGATTCATCGAAACCTCCCTAGGGGCGTGGGTGGATAGACCCCGGCTTCGGCGAGCGGTTTCCCTTTGGAGCTCTGGCGTCGGGAGCTTTAGCCCCTCGGGATCGCTTTAGGCCTTGCTCTTCTTTTTAATCACTACTAAGCTGATAGACAAATAAGAGATTCTTTAGGATCTCGGGAGGTTCCTGATGGCAACGCGATCCCGACGACTTCCTTCGCTCAACGCCTTGCGTGCCTTTTGGGCTGCCGCCCGCCATGGCAGCCTGGTTCAAGCCGCCAGCGAGCTGCATGTGACGGCCGCGGCCGTCAGCCAGCAGGTCCGCCTGCTCGAGGATTCGCTGGGCGTTCCGCTGTTCGAGCGGACCAAGAAGGGGCTGGTCCTGACCGAGACCGGCTCGCGGATCCTGCCCGGGATCGACGACGCGTTCGGCCAGCTCCATGACACGCTGGCTATGCTCGATGGCGCCGAAGATGAGGGATCGCTCACGATCTCCGTGGCGCCGTCCTTCGCCACGAAATGGTTACTGCCGCGGCTCAGCCGCTTCATGACGCGTCATCCCGGGATCGAGGTGAACGTCAAGGCGAGCGCCGACCTCACCGATTTCGAGACCGACCGGGTCGATCTGGCGATTCGCTATGGCCGCGGCGGCTATCCCGGCCTGACGGCCGAGCAGTTCCTGCGCGACCGCCTTTTCCCGGTCTGCAGCCCTTCGCTCCTGGGCCGCCATGAGCCGGGCGATCTGGCGAAATTCCTCCAGACCGCGACCCTGCTTCATGACGACAGCAGCGATCAGCACAAGGCCTTCCCGGGATGGAAGATGTGGCTGAAGGCGGCGGGCATCGACGATCTCGTCGATTGGCGCAAGGGGCCGCATTTCGACCATTCGGTGCTGGCGATCGAAGCGGCGCTCTCGGGCCTGGGCGTCGCGCTCGCCGCGCCCTCGCTGGTCGGTGCCGATATCGATGCCGGCCGCCTGGTGCGCCTGCCCGGCAAGGCGATGGAGATGGAGTTCGCCTATTACCTCGTCTATCCGCCGTCCCATGCCGCCTCGCCCAAGCTGCAGGCGATGCGGCAATGGATCTTCGACGAGCTGACGGGCACCGACGACACCATCGCGGGCGCCGAGGTGGTGGTGGCGTCCGACCTGATCGACGATCAGTCGGCCATTGCGGCGGCCGGGACCGAGGAGCCGGAGCGGCGCGGCTTGCGCAGCAGCAGCAAGAGCGGCGCGCCCAGCAACGTCACCCACATCATCAGCAAGAAATCGTCCACATAGGCGATCGCCGAGGCCTGCCGCGTCACTTCGCCGTTGAGCGCCGCCACGCCGGTCTGGGTGGCGGGCGACCAGAAGGCGGGCAGCCAGGGTTCCTGCATCATCATGCCGAAGGGCGTGACATGCTGGGCGATCTCGGCATGGTTGATCTGGGTGTTGCTCGACAGCAACGCCATCACGACCGAGATGCCGATCGAGCTGCCGACATTGCGCATCAGGCTGAAGAGCCCCGCCGCCTCGGTGCGGTAGCGCGGCGCCAGGGTGGAGAAGGTGATGGTGCTGAGCGGCACGAAGATGAAGCCCAGCCCCAATCCCTGGATGACGCCGCTCTCGATCAGGGCGAACCGCGAGACATCGGGCGTGAAGCCGGCCATCTGCCACAGCGAATAGGCCGCGAGCGCGAGGCCGAAGCCGATCAGGCCGCGCTGGTCGACATGGTTGAGCAGCCTGCCCACCACCATCATCGCGATCATGGTGCCGACGCCGCGCGGCGCCAGGATGAAGCCCGTGGTGATGACGGGATAGTCCATCAGGTTCTGCAGATAGGGCGGCAGCAGCGCCATGGTGGCGAGCAGGATGATGCCGACCAGGAAGATGAGAATCAGGCCGATCGAGAGATTGCGGTCCCGGAAGATCGCGGGCTCCAGGAACGGGTGCTCGTGGGTGAAGATATGGACCAGGAACATGGCGAAGCAGGTTCCGGATATGACGGCCTCGACGATGATCTCGGTGGAGCCGAACCAGTCGAGCAGCTCGCCGCGATCGAGCATCATCTGCAGGGCGCCGATGGCGATGCTGAGCATGGCGAAGCCGAAGACATCGAAGCGGCGCTGATGGTCGCGCTCGGTCTCGGGCAGGAACGCCATGATGCCCAGCATGGCCAGGATGCCGAAGGGCAGGTTGATGTAGAAGACCCAGCGCCAGTTATAGACCTCGGTCAGGTAGCCGCCGAGGGTCGGGCCCAGGATCGGCCCCACCATCACGCCCACGCCCCAGAGCGCCATGGCCTGCCCATGCTTCTCGCGCGGATAGGTGTCGAGCAGCACCGACTGCGACAGGGGCACCAGCGCCGCGCCGAACACGCCCTGAAGCAGGCGGAACAGCACCATCTCCTCGAGCGAGGTCGCGATGCCGCAGAGCATCGAGGTGACCGTGAAGCCGACCACGGCCCAGATGAAGAGCCGCTTGCGGCCGAGCTTCGCCGCCAGCACGCCGGTCGGCGGCGTCATGATCGCGGCGGCGACGATATAGGAAGTGAGGACCCAGGAGATCTGATCCTGGGTCGCCGACAGGCTGCCTTGCATATGCGGCAGCGCCACGTTGGCGATCGTGGTGTCGAGCGCCTGCATGATGGTCGCGAGCATCACGCAGACGGTGATGAACCCGACATGGCCGATCCGGCCGGCGGCCGCGCCGGCGGGACCGGCGGCGGCGCTGCTCATTGTCCGTCTCCAGGCGCCTCGTCGGTCCCGGCGCCGACCCAGGCGAGCGCGGTGCGGACCAGGCTCGGAAGCGGCCGGTGGTGCTGCGTGTCGATATCGACGATCACGCTCATGCCGGAGCGCAGGGACGGCATGTCGTTCGCGGGCTCGAGCGTGAGCCGGACCGGGATGCGCTGCACCACCTTCACCCAGTTGCCGGACGAGTTCTGCGGCGGAAGGATGCTGAACTCGGCGCCGGTCGCCGCACCGACGCTGTCGACGACCGCCGGGAACTCGACGCCCGGATAGGTGTCGACCGTGACCGTCGCCTTGTCGCCCGGCTTCACATAGGTGAGGTCGGTCTCCTTCATGTTGGCTTCGATCCAGAGGGAGTCGGACGCGACCAGGCTGAAGGCGGGGGCGCCGGCGCGCACATAATCGCCGGGGCGGAGCTGATCGACCATGCTGGCGATGCCGGCGATGGGCGCATAGACCGTGGCCCGGTCGAAATCGAGCTGGGCCTGGTTCACCTGCGCCTGGGCCGCGAGATATTGCGGATGATCCTCCGGCGCGATGTCGGGATTGCCGCCGAGCTCGGCCAGGATGCGCTGGATGTCCTGCTTGATGCTGCCAGCGGCGCTCACCGCCACCTGGTATTGCGTGCGCGACTGGTCGTAGTCGGATTCCGAGACGACATGCGTCTGGACCATCTTCTCGCGCCGCTTGTACTCGCGCTCGGCATAGTCGATCTGCGTCTGCTGGGCCTGCAGATCCTCCTGGCGCTGGCTGTAGGCGGCCTTGAGAGCGAGGATGTTGTTGCGCACGTTCTCGAGATTGGCCCTCGCCTGGGCGAGCGCGATCTTCAGCGGCTCCTTGTCGAGCTCGAACAGGGGCTGGCCGGCATCGACATGCTCGTTCTCGTGGACCAGCACGTCGGTCACGCGCGCGGAGATGTCGGCGCTGACCGACACCATGTGGGTGCGCACATAGGCGTTGTCCGTGCCGACGAAGCGGCCGCCGGTCGCATAGATGTAGCCCGCCGCCAGCAGCACCAGCAGCGGGATCGCCGGCAGCAGGACGCGCCGCAACAGGCGGCGGCGGGCGAGGCGGCGATGGTGAGCGGCTTCGCGTTGCGCGGCGACGATATCGTCGGCGCCGGTCTGGGAAACGCTGCTGTTGGATCCGTCAGGCATGATGCGTGGCCAGTCGTGATGGGGCGTGGCGGTTGGCTGGTTTCTCGCCGGCGACGTCGCGGCTGCTAAGATTGGCCCGGACCTTGATGAGCGCGTCGATGAGAACCTCGCGTTCGGCCTCCGAGAAGCCGGCGAGGGCGACCGCGCGGGTTTCCGTCGCCAGGGCCATCAGCTGATCGAGAACCGGACGGGCCTTCTCGGTGAGGAAGAGCTGGCGCGCCCGGCGATCGGTGGGATCCGGGCGGCGCTCGACCCAGCCCGCGGCTTCGAGCCGGTCGAGCAGCCGGACCAGCGTGATCGGCTCCAGCTCCAGTGTGTCGGCGACCGCGGCCTGCCGCAAGCCTTCGTTGCGCTTGAGATGGGCCAGCACGGACCATTGCGCGCGTGTCAGCCCGAGGCTGCGCGCGCGACGATCGAAGTCGCGGCGCAACAGCCGCGCGGCGTCGTAGAGCAGGAAGCCGAAGCTCCGCTCAGGGTTGTAGTCGCTCATCCGAGGTTCCTGACGAGATATATGATAAGCATGCTTATAATATATGGTGGCCAGGATTTCAAGAGAAATCCGTTTTCAACAGTTTTATCAATCGATTGGTCGGTTGACCGTCGCGCGCCGCCGATTGCCGGGTTGCCGTATTATGTAAATTATATGACCGGAATCTGATCGCCGACGGCAGGCAGTCCGTTATTCCCAAGCAGCTATAGCGTGCGATATGTTCGCCCGACTACAAGGAACCTGGAAGGGGAGCAAAGATGTCGTTGCGGAGAGAAAATCGGCGCGCAGGGATCGCTGCCTCGTTGTTTGCGGGCGTTGTGGCGCTGGGACTGCTGGTGGCGCCCGTCGCCACATGGGCGGCCGACACCGTGGTCTTCGCGGCGGCGAGCCTCAAGAACGCGCTGGATGCGGCGGCCAAGGACTACGAGGCCAAGACCGGCCACAAGATCGCGATCTCCTATGCCGGCAGCTCGGCCCTGGCGAAGCAGATCGAGCAGGGCGCGCCCGCGGACATCTTCATCTCGGCCGACCTCGACTGGATGGATTATCTGGCCGGCAAGAAACTCATCGCCGACGACACCCGCCGCAACCTGCTCGGCAACACGCTGGTGCTGGTGGCGCCGGCCGACAGCAGCGTCTCGATCAAGATCGCGCCGGGCTTCGATCTCGCCAAGGCGCTGGGCGACGGCAGGCTGGCCATGGCCGACCCGGCCTCGGTGCCGGCCGGCAAGTACGGCAAGGCGGCGCTCGAGAAGCTGGGCGTCTGGGACAGCGTGAAGGACAAGGTCGCCCAGGCCGAGAACGTCCGCGCCGCGCTGGCCTTCATCGCCCAGGGCGAGGCGCCGCTGGGCATCGTCTACCAGACCGACGCGACCGCCGAGCCCAAGGTGAAGGTGGTCGACACCTTTCCCGCCGACACCCACCCTCCGATCATCTATCCTGTCGCCTTGACCGCCTCCTCGACCAGCCCCGATGCCAAGGCGTTTCTCGATTATCTGGGCTCCGAGGAGGCCCGCAAGGCGTTCGAGGGACAGGGCTTCCAGGTCCTGCAATAGGCGAGGGTGACGTTCTCCTTCAGCCCTGAAGAGCTGACGGCCATCGGCCTCAGCCTGAAGGTGGCTCTCTGGGCCGTGTTCGCCAGCACGCCGATCGGCGTGCTGGTGGCTCTTCTGCTGGCCCGCTGCGAGTTCTGGGGCAAGTCGCTGGTCAACGGGCTGGTGCACTTGCCCCTGATCCTGCCGCCCGTCGTGACCGGCTATATCCTGCTGCTGCTGTTCGGCCGTCGCGGACCCCTGGGCGAGCTTCTCGAGCACACGATCGGCCTGGTGTTCGCCTTTCGCTGGACGGGGGCGGCGCTGGCCGCCGGCGTCATGGGATTTCCGTTTCTGGTGCGGGCCGTGCGGCTCTCGATCGAGGCCGTCGACCGGCGGCTGGAATCGGCGGCCGAGACCCTGGGCGCGGGGCCGGTCTGGGTGTTCCTGACGGTCACCCTGCCTTTGTCGGTCCCGGGCCTGCTCGCCGGCATGACGCTGATGTTCGGCAAGGCGCTCGGCGAATTCGGCGCCACCATCACCTTCGTCTCCAACATCCCCGGCGAGACTCAGACCCTGCCGACGGCCATCTATGTCTTCACCCAGGTTCCCGGCGGCGATGCCGCGGCACTGCGGCTGGTCCTGGTGTCGGTGGCGATTTCGCTGACGGTCCTGATCCTGTCCGAGCTCTTCGCGCGCCGTCTCGCCCATCGGGTCGTGGCGTCGTGACGCTCGAGGTCGATGTCGCGCTGGCGCGGCCTTCCTTCGATCTGGTGGCTTCCTTCCATACCGGTTCCGGCGTCACCGCCCTGTTCGGCCATTCGGGCTCGGGCAAGACCACCTTGATCAACATGGTGGCGGGCCTCGTCCGCCCGGACCGCGGACGGATCCTCGTCGATGGCCGCGCGCTGTTCGACAGCGAGGCCGGGATCGATCTGCCCAGCCACCGCCGCCGCGTCGGCTATGTCTTCCAGGAGAGCCGGCTGTTTCCCCATCTCACCGTCCGCCAGAACCTCCTCTATGGCTCCTGGTTCCGCGGCCGCGGCTTCCGCCTCGGATCGGTCGATCAGATCGTCGAGCTGCTGGGGATCGGCGATCTCCTGCCGCGTCGGCCTTCATCCCTGTCGGGCGGCGAGAAGCAGCGCGTGGCGATCGGCCGGGCCATCCTGTCGGATCCCGCGATCCTGCTCATGGACGAGCCCCTGGCGTCGCTCGACGATGCGCGCAAGGGCGAGATCCTGCCTTACCTCGAACGGCTGCGTGACGGGCTCGACTTGCCCATCCTCTATGTCAGCCATTCCCTGCCGGAGGTGATCCGGCTGGCAACGACCATGGTCGTCCTGGCTGAAGGCAAGGTCACGGCCGCCGGCTCCGTCGAGGCGGTGATGGAGCGCTCCGATCTGTTTCCGGCGACCGGTCACCCCGAGGGCGGCTCCGTCCTCGAGGCGCGTGTCGCGGCGCATGATGCCGAGTTCGGCCTGACCGAGCTCGAAACCGCCGGCGGGGTGCTGCGGGTGCCGCATCTCGACAGCGCGGTCGGGAGCCGGCTGCGGGTGCTGGTCCAGTCGCGCGACGTGATGATCGCGACCGAGCGGCCCGCCCATATCAGCGCCCTGAACATCCTCGCCGGGCGCATCGCCACGCTGCGGGACGACGGGCATTCCACCGGCGAAGCCACGATCCTGGTCGGCGGGAGCGGCTCGGGCGCCGGGACCATCCGGGCCCGCATCACCCGGCGCTCGATCCACCAGCTGGGGCTGGCGCCAGGGCGCGAGGTCTTTGCTGTCGTCAAGACCGTCGCCATCGACGACAGAAGCATCGGCCACTATCCGGGGCGACCCGGCCGCAAGCCCGAGGAGATCTGATCGCGGCCGAAGGGTCAGTGGCTGTTCCGGGCGGAGCGCTTGCGCAGCTTGGGACGCAGCTCGGTGAACTGCGTGTGGAAAGTACGCAGCGCGGCTTCTTCCAGCGCGCGATAGGCCCGGATCAGCTCGACCCCAAGATCGCTGAGCAGGGCGCCGCCGCCGGCCTTGCCGCCCTTGCTGGTCAGGACCGGCGGCTTGGTGAAGGTCGAGTTCATCTCGTCCACCAGCTCCCAGGCCCGCTTGTAGCTCATGCCCATGGCCCGGGCGGCGGCGGAGATCGAGCCTTCGTCGCGGACCCGCTCCAGCAGCGCGATCTTGCCGGGACCGATCATGAGGCCGGGGGCCAGGGTGAGCCGGATGGCGAGCTCATGGGCGGATTTCAATGACGCCGGCGGCTCCGAAACGGAAGATTTGGCAGCCGGCCGGCGACGTGTTGGTGGCGTGGTCAAGATGGTCCCCCTGTTGCGGCCGCTTCACCCCCGAGGGTTCCCGAAGCTGCCTCCCGGCGGAGATTAAGGGACAGCAGACCTTTGACAAAGCGGCGTTCTTTGGGCTCGGCGGGTCGCTGCCGGCACGCGCGGGCGAAAGGCCGGACGCCGCGATTGGCATCTGTTCTCACGCTAAAACCCCCGCTAAGGGGCGGGTTTTAATGGACTTTGCTCCACAACCTTCATGCTTCCTCAACCAATCCCAGCCAGCTTCTAATGGCCCTGATCCGTCTGGAGCCCGTGCGGCCTGTGACGTCGCAGACCATCCGCTACATGGCCTTCGCCTTTGCCGCTGCCGATCTCCTGATCGAGCTGGATGCGGAGGGCCGTGTCAGCTTTGCGATCGGTGCGGCGAACATCTTCTTCGACGAGGACGAAAAGACCCTCGAAGGCCGCCGCTGGCGCGATCTTGTCGCCGAGGAGGATGCGCCGCTGGTCGAGGCCCTGGTCGAGGCGCTCGATGTCGGCGGCCGCTACGGCCCGGTCATGGTCCGCCTGCGGGGCCGCCGTCCCGAGATCAACCGCCGCGTCCTGTTCAATGCCTGCCGCCTGCCGCAGCAGCCCGACCGCATCGCCTGCGCGCTCTCGCAGCTGACGGCCGGCGCGTTCTCGTCCGTGAAGGCGCCGGTGGCCAGCGGCCCGAACGGCCTGCTCAACAAGGACTCCCTGGGCGACCGGACGGCGGAGATCGTCGCCGCCTCGAAGGCGCTCGATCTGCGCCTCGCCCTGACCTTCCTCGAGCTGCCCGGGCTGACACGCCTCAAGGGGCGCCTCGACGACAATTCCGCGCGCAGCCTGATGCAGCGGATCGGTGCCGCCTTGCGCGCCGGGTCGCTCGACGGCCAGACCGCGGGCCAGTTCGCCGACGAGCAGTTCGGCTATCTGCACGAGGCGGACAAGCCGACCCAGGCTGTCGCCCATGCGATCCAGAAGCTGACGAAAGAAGCCGATCGCGACGGCCAGGGCATCGTGCCGATCAGCCGCACCATGGAAATGTCGGCGGGCGAGCTCAGCCCGGAAGGCATCGTGCGCGCGGTCAAATACAGCATCGACCGGATGGCGGAAGGCGGCACCGAGGCGGCGGTCGATGGCGGCCTGGCCGCGACCTTCGACGCGCTGGTCAATGCCACGATGGAGCGGATCGACGCCTTCGGGCGCATGGTCAAGCATGACGATTTCAAGATCGTCTATCAGCCGATCGTCACGCTGCGCGACAAGTCCCTGCATCATTTCGAGGTGCTGAGCCGGTTCGAGGCGGAAACCTCGCCCTACGAGGCCATCCGCTTCGCCGAGGAGACCGGGCTGGTCGAGGATTTCGACATCGCGGTGCTGATGAAGGTCTGCGGCATGCTGGAGGCGCGCGAGACCGACCCCCGGCTGACGGTCGCGGTCAACATCTCGGGCCGGTCCCTGGGGAGCGACCTCTTCGCCGGGCTGGTGCAGCGCGAGCTGACGCAGCATCCCAAGCTGGCGAAGCGGCTGGCGCTCGAGATCACGGAGAGCGCCGAGATCAAGGACCTGACCCGCCTCGACGCGATCGTGCAGCGGATCCGCCAGAAGGGCTTCGAGGTCTGCCTCGACGATTTCGGTGCCGGGGCGGCTTCCTTCCAGTATCTGCGGGCCCTCAAGGTCGATTGGGTGAAGATCGACGGCCTCTATGTCCGCCGGGTGCTCAAGGACCAGCGCGACAAGGCCATGATCGAAAGCCTGGTCGAACTCTGCCGCAAGCTGGGCGTTCGCACGGTCGCCGAGCAGATCGAGACCGTGGAGGAGGCGGCCGCTCTGCGCGCGATCGGCGTGGAGCTGGGGCAGGGCTGGCTGTTCGGCCGGCCGGCGGACCTGCCGGCCTACAAGCCGCCGCTGGAGCTGCCGACCGAATCGTCCGATCGGCCCAATCTCAGGGCGCGCCGCGCCGGCTATCGCGAAAGCTGGGGCTGACGGCGCGGGCGGTCGAGAATAGATTCCTGATCGATGAATCGAGGAATTCAAAGAAACTGCACCACCCTCGCGTGGTCGCAGGTTGACCGTCGTGGCGTTCGCGCCGAGCATGGCCTTGTGGCTCGATTCCGGCGCCGAGGGACAGGACCGCGCCGGCGGCCGTACGGGGCTTCGAACGATATGACGGTGTGCGAGGGCAACGCGTGACGGCTCCTCCCCGCGCCAGGGCCCTGCGCTGGATTCCGCTGGCTCTGACGGCGTTGCTGGGCATCGCCGCGTCGGCGACGGGCGCCTTCCTGTTCTATGACGGCGAGGGCGAACGGCTTCATCTGGCGCTCGATTACCGCGCGGAATGGCGCGCGAAGGACCTGGAGACCAAGCTCAGGGCGATCGGCACGCCCGTGGGCGGGTTTGCGACTTTTCTGGCCATGCAGCTCGCGGACGGCCTGAATCCGGACGGTGCGAGCTTCGCCCGATGGGCGCAGATCCGCAGCGACTACGCCGACAACAAGCCGCGCACCTATTACTGGTGGCCCTATCTTTCGACCCAGGACAGCGCCGCGAGCGCGAGCATCGCTTCGCATCCCGATCCGGGGTTTCAGACGCCGCTGCACTATGCCCCCGGCGGCGACAAGGGCGAGGCGTCCGAGCTGACGCTCGAAGCCGATGCCCAGGCGGCGACCCGCGAGGTGCTGATTCGCGCCTGGTTCAGCGGCGCCGTCCGCATGTCACGGCCCTATCGCACCTGGGGCTGGCCGGATTCGGATGCGACCGAGATCATGTTCGCGGCACCGATCTATCGCAGCGGCCGGATGCCCACCACCATCGCCGATCGCCAGGCCAGTCTCGCCGGCGTCGTGGCGGCGGGCTTCTCGCTGCACGATGTCCTGGAAGCCGCCATCAGGGACACGCCGCGCATCAGCGAGGCGATCTATATCTCCGAGGAACCCTGGCCCGCCGACGATACGCGGCAATATTTCGCCCGCTACGATCCCGACAAGAACGACTTCATCATGGAAATCGGCTCGCTTCGCCCGAGCGATCTGGCGGGCGTGGTGATCGCCAAGCGGGTCGAGGGGCAGGGCGTCAATTTCTACATGCTGTCCCAGTTCCTTCCGGCCGAGGTGGCGGCAGGCCGGTCGCCCGGACCCTGGCTTTTCCTCTTCAGCGGGCTGCTGCTGACCACGGCGGCAGTCGGCTATGTGCACCTTTCCTTGATGCGCCGCGAAGCCCTGACGACGGCGGTGAGCATCAGCGATGCCCGGCTGCGCCAGACCCATCGGGAGCTCGAGGCCGTCATCCGCTCCTCGCCGGCGGCGATCGTCTGCGTCGACAATGCCCGGGTCGTCACCGTCTGGAACATGGCGGCGGAACGGCTGTTCGGATTGTCGGCGCTGGAGGCGGTGGGCCGCCGCTACCAGCCGCCCGCGTCCGGCAACGGGGTGCAGCCGCCGGAGCTGGGCCGCGCCATCGCCGAAGGCCTGATGATCGACGGCACGGCCAGCCTGGTGACCGCCGACGGGCGCAAGCGCGACGTGTCGGTGCGTTCGGCGATCCTCACCGGCGACGAAAGCGAGATGCTGGGCGCCGTCTATGTCGCGAGCGACGTCACCGACATGGTGATGCTCGAGGAGCAGCTGCGCCAGGCGCAGAAGATGGAGGCCATCGGGCAGCTGACCGGCGGCGTGGCCCACGACTTCAACAACCTGCTGGCGGTGGTGATCGGCAATCTCGACCTGATCGGAACCGCCTTCAACCCCGACAGCCGGAACGCGAAGCTTCTCGACGGCGCGTTGCGCGCGGCGCTGCGCGGTGCCGACCTGACGCGGGCCTTGCTGGCCTTCGCCCGCCGTCAGCCGCTCCAGCCGGCGCCCGTGAACATCAACCAGCTGATCGAGGGCGTCTGCACGCTGCTCGAGCATTCGCTGGGCGAGACCGTCGCGGTGGTCCGGGAGCTGCAGGCCGATCTCTGGCCGGTCAGCATCGACGCGGTCCAGCTCGAGAGCGCGCTCACCAACCTGGCCATCAATGCGCGCGACGCCATGCCGTCGGGCGGGCGGCTCCTGATCCAGACCCGCAATACGCATCTCGATTCCGACTACGCCTTGCACGAGCCCGGCTTGGTGGCGGGCGATTACGTCGTGATCGAGGTGACGGACAACGGGCATGGCATGCCGCCCGAGGTCCTGGCCCATGCGGCGGAGCCTTTCTTCACGACCAAGGGGGAGGGGAAGGGCACCGGCCTGGGGCTGGCGATGGTCTATGGCTTCGTCAAGCAGTCCGCCGGGCATATGAAGATCTACAGCGAGCTCGGCCGCGGCACGACCGTCCGGCTCTATCTTCCGCGCCTCGGCGGACGGATACGCGATGCCGGCGTCGCGACCCTTCTGCCCTCCACCGCCGCGGCGCCGAAGACCGTGCTCGTGGTGGAGGACAATGCCGATCTGCGCCGTCTCGTGGTCGGCCAGATCCAGGGGCTGGGCTACAAGGTCATCGAAGCGGTCGATGGCGACCAGGCCCTCGAGATCGCCAGCGGGCCCGGCACGATCGACCTGGTCTTCTCCGATGTCGTGATGAGCGGCGGGCTCTCCGGCTTCGATCTGGTGCGCGAGCTGCGCCAGCGCCGCCCGAAGCTGAAGCTGCTGCTGACCTCGGGATTCCCGGGCGCCATGAGCGTGCCGGAACGCGAGATCGAGCCGGGCTTCATCGTGCCGATCCTGACCAAGCCCTATCGCCGCGACGAGCTCGCCCGGCAGCTGCGGGAGATCCTCGAAGAGGCGGATTGATTGACTTTCTCCTCTCCCGCGAAGCGGGAGAGGGGACCATATCCCCATCCGCCTTTATCTCCCCCCGCTGCAACCCGCTTGTCAAATTGCCGCCATCTGCGGTCAAGTTGCCCTGGCATCGCCTCTCTATGAGTGCGAGTGAAGGTTCCGCCGGAGGGCGGGAGCCCGGAGGCCAGGGGATCGGCATGGCGACGACGGAAGCGCTGCCTGCGGCGGAATTGCTGGCGCGGATCGGCCGGATGGCGGACCGGTCCCTCCCGCTCTGGGGCCTGTCGCCGGCCGCGCGGGCGACCCTGATCAATCACTCCGAGAACGTGACCTACCGGGTCGACGACCCCGCGACCGGCAGCCGCTCGATCCTGCGCGTTCACCGTGTCGGCTATCACAGCCAGGAGGCGATCCGCTCCGAGCTGCAATGGATGGAGGCCCTGCGCCGCGAGGCCGGTGTGGAGACGCCGGAGGTGATCGCGGCCCGGGACGGATCCGCCATCCAGACGCTGCGCAGCCCGGAGCTGGAGCATCCGCGCCACGCGGTCATGTTCACCTTCCTGGAAGGCAAGGAGCCGGCCGAGGACGAGCTCCTGGGGCCGTTCGAGCGGCTGGGCGAGGTGTCGGCCCGGATGCATCGCCATGCCGCCGGCTGGACCCTGCCGCCGGGCTTCACCCGCCATGTGTGGGATTTCGAGACCGCCTTCGGCCCCAACCCGACCTGGGGCCGCTGGCAGGACAGTTTCGGGGTGGACAAGCCGGTGCTGGAGATCCTGGGCCGGCTGGAACGGACCCTCGGCCGGCGCCTCGAGCGCTACGGTAAATCGCGCGAGCGCTTCGGGCTTTGCCACGCCGATATCCGTCTTGCCAACCTCCTGGTCGATGGCACCCGCACCAAGGTCATCGATTTCGACGATTGCGGCATCAGCTGGTACCTCTACGACCTCGGCACGGCGCTGAGCTTCATCGAGCACCGCCCCGACGTGCCCGATCTGGTCCAGTCCTGGCTCAGGGGCTACGGCAAGGTGACGCGGCTCTCCCGCGAGGTGGAGGCCGAGATCCCGACCTTCATCATGTTTCGCCGCCTGCTGCTGGTGGCCTGGATCGGCTCGCACGCCGAGACCGAGCTCGCCAAGAGCCTGGGCGCACCCTATACGCAAGGAAGCTGCCAGCTGGCGGAGACCTATCTCGGCAAGTTCGGCTGACAGCGGAATCGACAGCGGGGCCAAACCCGCGGGGCTCAAAGGGAGGAACCCGACATGTTGACTTCGATCGCAGGCCGTTCGGTCATCGTCACCGGTGCCAGCAAGGGCATCGGCAAGGGCATCGCGCGTGTTTTCGCATCCAAGGGCGCCAAGGTTCTCGTGGTGTCGCGTCATCAGGCCGAGGCCGAGAAGACGGTCGAGGAGATCAAGAAGGCCGGCGGCAGCGCCTCGGCCTTCGCCGCCGACGTGAGCCAGCTCGCCGACATGGAGAAGATGGCCGAGGCCGCGATCTCGCGGCAGGGCGGCATCGATATCCTCTGCGCCAACGCCGGCATCTTCCCGGCGGCGAAGATCAAGGACATGACGCCGGAGGATTTCGACAATGTCATCGCCATCAACCTCAAGGGCACCTTCCTCTCGATCAAGGCCTGCCTGCCGGCGATGAAGAAGAAGGGGAAGGGGCGCATCGTCATCACCTCCTCGATCACCGGCCCCATCACCGGTTATCCCGGCTGGACCCATTACGGGGCCTCCAAGGCGGGCCAGCTCGGCTTCATGCGCACGGCCGCGATCGAGCTCGCCCCCGCCAACATCACGGTCAATGCGGTGATGCCCGGCAATATCAAGACCGAAGGGCTGGACGGTCTGGGGCCCGACTATCTGAAGAAGATGTCGGCCTCGGTACCGCAGGGCCGGCTGGGGACGGTCGAGGACATCGCCTATGCGGCGCTCTTCTTCGCCTCCGACGAGGCCGGCTACATCACCGGCCAGACCATGGTCATCGATGGCGGCCAGATCCTGCCGGAATCCCTGATGGCACTGGAGGAAATGCTCGCCTCCTGAGAAATCGGGAGAAGGCGCCGGCACGGGCTCCGCGCCCCTGGCGCGGGGCCTTTTGCCTGCCCGCCAGGCGCCGTCCAGAACGTTCGACAACAATCTAACGAAATCGCGCGACGCTCAACGCCTGTCAAAACTCGACGGGCTCGCTGTCAAGCCAGGCGCCGGTCGTCGCGTGCATCCTGCCCGCTATCGTCAGCGGCGGTGCGTCCTCATCGCCGCCTCCTCGGGGAGCGAGCGCGATGCACGACTACGGCTTCTTCTCTTACGAGTCCAAGGACGAGTTCATCGAGAAGTCGAAGGCCTTCTGGAATCCGGGGAAGACCCAGTCCTGGCAGGATTTCGGCGTCGACCTCGTGATCGACCGCCGCGAGGAATATTTCCTCTGGGACATGAGCGGCAAGCGGCTGATCGACGTCCATCTCAACGGCGGCACCTACAGCCTCGGCCACCGCAATCCCGAGCTCATCGCCACGATCGAGCTGGCGATGAAGCATTTCGACATGGGCAACCATCACTTCCCGAGCCTGGCGCGCACGGCGCTGGCGGAGGCACTGCTCAAGACCTGCGCGCCCAACATGCGCTATGTCATCTATGGCAGCGGCGGCGGCGAAGCGATCGACATCGCCATCAAGTCGGCGCGCCATGCCAAGCAGCGCCGCAAGATCGTGTCGGTCATCAAGGCCTATCATGGCCATACCGGCCTCGCCGTCTGCGCCGGCGACCAGCGCTTCTCCGAGCTCTTCCTCTCCGACCGGCCCGACGAGTTCATCCAGGTGCCGTTCAACGACCTGAACGCGATGGAGGACGCGCTGCGCAAGCGCGACGTGGCGGCCGTGATCATGGAGACGATTCCGGCCACCTACGGCTTTCCGATGCCGAAGGAGGGCTATCTCACCGGCGTCAAGCGGCTCTGCGAGAAATACGACGCGCTCTATATCGCCGACGAGGTGCAGACCGGCCTGATGCGCACCGGCGAGATGTGGGGCTGCTACAAATACGGCGTCGAGCCCGACATCCTGGTCACCGGCAAGGGCATCTGCGGCGGCATGTATCCGATCGGCTGCGTCGTGGTGTCCGAGGAATGCGGCGCCTGGCTGCACAAGGACGGCTTCGGCCATATGTCGACCATGGGCGGAGCCGAGCTCGGCTGCATCGTGGCGCTGAAGGTGCTCGAGATCTGCGAGCGCCCCGAAGTCCGCTCGATGGTCCATTACATCGCGAACCTGATCGGCCGCCGGCTCGAGCAGATCAAGGCGATCTATGGCGACTTCTTTGTCGGCATCCGCCAGAACGGCGTGGTGATGGGGCTCGAGTTCGACCATCCCAAGGGCGCCATGTATGTGATGAAGGCGCTCTACCGGAACGGCGTCTGGGCGATCTTCTCGACGCTCGACCCGCGCGTGCTGCAGTTCAAGCCGGGCCTCCTCTTGACCCGCAACCTGACCGAGGAACTGGCGGACCGTGTCGAGGTTTCGATTGCCCAGGCCCGTGCCGAGGTGCTCGGCCTCAAGGGCAAGCGGGCGGCGGCGTGAGCGTTCCCATGGCCAGGATGCAGGGAAGGGCGGACGCGATCTCGCCCGCGACGATCCAGACGGTGATCAAGGCCGCCAGCGCCTCGGACAGCCTGAAGGAGGAGTCCCAGCTCGCCCGCGCCCGGATGATGCTGGAGCGCGCCCGCTGGGCCGCCGCCGCCTTCGCGCGCCTGGACCGAGAGGCCTCGCTGCGGATCGCCAAGGCCGCTGCGGATGCGGGCTTCGCCAAGGCGCAGCTCTATGCCGACTGGGCCGTCAAGGAGACGGGCTTCGGTGTCGCGGAACACAAGAAGATCAAGAACGAACTCTGCAGCCGCGGCATCTTCGAGCATTACCGCAACGAGCAGCTGGCCGGCCTGAAGATCGACGCGGACCGCAAGATCGTCGAGCTGGCGCGGCCCGCGGGCGTCGTGTTCGCGCTGACACCCTCGACCAACCCGGTCTCGACGGTGTTTTTCAAGATCATGATCGCGCTCCTGGGGCGCAACGCGATCATCATCAGCCCGCATCCCATGGCCAAGGCCTGCTGCGTCGATGCGGCGCGCTGCATGGCGGATGCTGCGGCCGCGGCCGGCGCTCCCGACGGCACCGTGCAGGTGATCGAGGAACCCAGCATCCCGCTCATCAGCGCCCTGATGTCCGACCCCCGCACCGACGTGATCCTGGCGACCGGCGGCACGCCCATGGTCCGGGCCGCCTATTCTTCGGGCAACCCCGCGATCGGGGTGGGTCCGAGCAATGTCCCGGTGCTGGTCGATGCCACGGCCGATCTGGCCAAGGCCGCCAAGCGCATCGTCGCCAGCAAGTCCTTCGACAATTCGGTCCTCTGCACCAACGAATCGGTGCTGATCGCCGAGGCCACCATCGCCGACAAGCTGCTCCGGCATATGCAGGGCGAGGGTGCCTATCTCTGTTCCGAGGAGGAGACCGAACGGCTGCGCGCCTATCTCTTTCCGGGCGACAAGTTCAGTCTCAAGGCCCTGGGCCGCGACGCCACGACCATTGCCGCCGAAGCCGGCATCCGGGCCCCGGGCAAGACGCGGATCCTGCTGGCGCCCTTCGATCTGCCGGTGCCCGAGGAGCCCTTCGCGCGCGAGAAGCTCTGCCCCGTGCTGGGCTTCTTGAAGGTGCCGAACGCGCAGCGCGGGATCGAGGCGGCGCGGGCGCTGCTCCGCTATAGCGGCGGCGGCCATTCGGCCGCGATCCACAGCAAGGACCCGCGCACCATCCTGGCCTTCACCGCCGCGGTCAATGTGCTGCGGGTGGCGGTCAATGTCCCCTGCAGCCAGGGAGCGGCCGGCTTCGACACCAACTTGGCGCCCACCATGACCATCGGCACCGGCTTCTTCGGCCGCAGCTCGATCGGCGAGAATGTCGGGCCGCAGCATCTCGTGAACTGGACCCGCATCGCCTACAACAAGGAGGCGAGCGAGGCCTTCGGCGATTATTCGGGGCTCGAGCCCTGGGACGTGCAGGCGCCGGACGGAACCGAAGGGCTGGAGCTGCCGATGGCGCGCACCGGCCGGGGCGACGACGAGCTCGGCGAGATGCGCGACGAGATCCGCAAGGTGATCATCGAAGAGCTACGCAGCCTCTTCATGGGTTCCTGATCCATGGCCGAGCTGCGTTCCTTCATCTTCATCGACCAGCTGCAGCCGCGCACCATGTGCTATCTCGGCACCTGGATCCGGGGCAGCCTGCCGCGCACCAACATGGCGGCGCAGATCATCGAGGTGGCGCCCGGCCTCGATATCGAGGCCATCACCGACGTGGCGCTGAAACATGCCGAGGTGCAGGGCGGCATCCTCGTGGTGGAGCGCCAGTTCGGCTATCTCGAAATCCATTCGCGCTCGACCGCCGCGGTCCGGGCGGCGGGCCAGGCGGTGCTCGAGTTCCTGGAGACGACGGCCGACAAGGCCACGAAGCCGCAGATCCTGGCCTCGCAGATCATCACCCGCATCGACCATCTTCATGCCTTCCTGATCAACCGCAACAAGCTGGGCTCGATGATCCTGCCGGGCGAATCCCTGTTCGTGCTGGAGATGCAGCCGGCGGCCTACGCCATCCTCGCCACCAACGAGGCCGAGAAGGCGGCGGACATCAAGGTGGTCGATTACCGGATGATGGGTGCCACAGGCCGCGTCTATCTCAGCGGCACCGAGGCCAATGTGCGCCAGGCGGCGGGTGCCGCCCAGGAAGCTCTGGAGGCCCTGCAATGAGCGACCGGAGAGCCGCCCTGGATCGCGAGGCGATGCGCCGGATGGTGCGCGAGGTGCTGCGCGACGCCCTGCCCGAGGCGATCAAGGCGGGTGGGGCGTTGCGCGCCGCGGCCGAAAAGGTCGCGGCCCGCCCGGCGTCGCCGGCGCCTGCGGAGACAGCCGGGAAGAAACCCGCGGCCAGCGCCCGGAGCGCGGCCGAGCGGCAGGTGCCGCGCGAAGAGGTATCGATCCAGAACGACTGGGACTTGGCGGCCTTCGTGCACCGGCTCCAGCAGCTTCTGGCGAATCCCGTGACCGCCGAGGCGATCCGGACAGGCCGCCACCAGTTCACGCTGAAGCGCGCGCCGGCGGCGTCGAACGCAGCGCCGGCGCGGCCGGCGGCCGCGGCCGAGAAGATCCTCAAGGGCGTGGTCAAGGAGAGCACGGTGACCGCCGCGGCCAAGGCCGGCACGCGGCTGGTCATCGAGCGGGGCGTGGTGGTCACGCCGCTGGCGCGCGACAAGGCGCGGCAGCTGGGTGTGCAGATCGAGAGGGACGTCTGATGTTGCGCGCGACCGTCAAAGGCAATGTCTGGTCAACCAAGCGCCTCAAGGAGATTCCCAGCGGCGCGATGCTCGAGGTCGAGCTCGATGACGGGAAGAGCACCCGGCTGGTCGCCTTCGACGTGTTGGGCTGCGGGATCGGCGAGCGCGTGCTGATCTCGACCGGCTCCGTGGCGGCCGCCTGGTTCCCGGGCAAGGCGCCGCCGCTCGACGCGCTCATCATCGGCTCGATCGACGAGCCGACCAGGAACGGCAAGAACGCCGGCAAATAGACAGATCGATTTTTCGCAACACCGAGCAAGGAGAGAACGATGTCGAACGCAATCGGGATGATCGAGACGAAGGGTTACGTGGCGGCGCTGGCCGCGGCGGACGCCATGGTCAAGGCCGCCAACGTGGTCATCGTCGGCCGCGAGCAGGTCGGCGATGGGCTGGTGGCGGTCGTCATCAATGGCGATGTCGGCGCCGTCAAGGCCGCGACCGAGGCCGGTTCCGAGGCGGCCAACACGATCGGCGAGCTGGTCTCGGTCCATGTCATCCCGCGCCCGCATCCGGACCTGGTGAAGCACTTCACCTCGGTGCCGAAGTAGGCCCGTTCCGCTGGCGATCGAGCTTTCGGCCGGGTAGGGCCGGGGCATGATGGAACTCGCGGGGATGAGCTGCTCGCCATGACGGAACTGCGCGTCTATCTGCTGGTGGAGAATCTCCAGCCGCAGTTCGCCGCCTCCATGAGCACGCCCACGCGGGCGCGCGGCTATCCGCCGATCCAGGGCCATCACTCCCTCATCATCGAGGTGGCGCCGGGCCTGGCGATCGAGCGGGTGATCGACCTGGCCCTCAAGTCGGTGCCCGAGGTCGAGCCCGGAATCCTGTTCGTCGAGCGGCAGTTCGGGGTGCTGGAGCTGCATTGCGAGGACCTCGAGGCGCTGAAGCGGGCGGGCCAGGCGATCCTGGAGGGCATCGGCTCGAAATACAGCGACCAGCTGCGGCCGCGGGTGTTGTTCACCGACGTGATCGAGGACATCACCGACCAGCATGCGGTCATCATCAACCGCAACCGCGAGGCCTCGATGGTGATGCCGGGCGAGACGCTGCTGGTCTGCGAGATGGTGCCGGCCCTGTTCGCGGCGGTGGCGGCCAACGAGGCGGAGAAGGTGGCGCCCGGGAACACGCTGGTGAACGTCCAGATGATCGGTGCCGCCGGCCGCCTCTATATCAGCGGCAAGACCGCCGAGGTGGCTCGCGCCCGCGACCGGATCGCCGAGGTGCTGGAGGCGATCGAGGGGCGCCACCACTGACGCCGCCTCGCGACGAGCCAGGCTTCAGTTTTGTGGCGGATCCGAGCGGTCGAGGCGGCGGGCCAGCAGGCATTGCCGCCGGTAGCGGGCCGGCGCCATGCCCGTCCATTGCCGGAAGGCGCGGCTGAAGGCGCTGAGCTCCGAATAGCCCAGGAGGAAGGCGATCTCGGTCAGGGGGATATGGGGCTCGGCCACATAGCGCAGGCCCAGGTCGCGGCGCGACCCGCGCACCATGTCGTTGAAATTGACATCGAGATCGTGCAGGCGGCGGTGGAGCGTCCAGCTCGTCATGCCGATCTCGGACGCCACCTTCTTGATGCTCGGATTGCCGTGCTGCAGCTGGAGCTCGATCTTCTGGCGCACCAGCGCCACCAGGTCGTCGGGCCGGGCGCGCCGGCAGCGCCCGCTCATGAAGGGCTCGAGCAGGGAGAAGAGCGAGGAATCCGGTTCCGGCATGATGGCGTCGAGTTCTGAACGCCGGAACACGACCGAGTTGAAGGGCTGCGAGAAATAGACCGGCGTGTCGTAGAGCGCCTCATGCTCGCGGGCGTCGGGCGGCTTGGGATGCTCGAAATGGATCTCGAGCGGGCGCCAGTTCCGTCCCAGCGCATGCCAGAAGATGTTGCAGAACATGCCGATCGAGAGCTCCGCATCCTGCCGGCGCCGGCCGATGCGGCCGTCCTCGATGCGGTAATCGAGATAGACCAGGCCGCGCTCCTCGCGCAGCGTCATGGTGGTGTTCTGCTGATGGGCCGGGAAATAGTCGCAGAAATTGCGCAGCGCGGCGGCGAGGGTCGGCGAGTTGACCGCCATATAGCCGATGGCGCCCAGCTGCTTGGGCTTGAAGCCGTAGCCGAAGCGCAGGCCGAAATTGTCGTAGCGTGTCTGGCGGGCCGCCTCCTCGAAGAGCTGGCAATATTGCGCCAGGCTCAGCTCGTTGAAGGGGCTGTCGAGGCAATGGGCGTCGACATGCACGCTCTCGAACACGCGGCCCGGGTCGCCGCCGAGGGCCGCGATCATGTCGACGATGCCCGTGGCGGCCGATGCCAGGATCTGCGGCCCGCCGGCAGCAGGCGCCATTCCATCCGGCAGCACAACACCCATGGTTCCTCCCGCTCGCCCGGCGGCGATGTCTGCGGCCATCGCAGGGCAGCGGGAAATTAAAGACCAGGGGGTCGGGGCGCCACAAGGCCGCCCCGGCCGTCGGGGAGAAAAGATCGATCCTCAGCCTGTGGAAAACCCCGGGACCCGCCCCGCTCGTCCGCGCGGGCCCCGAGGGTTCGCGCGGCGGTCAGGTCGTCAATTGACCGTTGGCGATGAGGGTGGTGAGGACCTGGGTCTCGTCCTGGGTGCCGCCCCAGGAAGCCTGCGACACGCCCTGCAGCACGACATGGAGCTGGGCGTCGAAGCCGGAGCCGGCCGGGCCCGCCGATCCGTTGTAGTCCACCGACAGGATCGTGTTGCCGCCGCTGAAGGAGACGTCGAAATAGGACGACAAGTTGGCGGCGGTGGCGCCCGAACCGGTATGGGGCGCGCCGGAGAGCAGGTCGCTGAAATCGAGCACGTCCCCGCTGCCGATGGTGAAGCCCTGGACGGTGTCCCAATCGTCGTTCGCGTTCGGGGTGAAGCCCTGCGACAGGCCGTGGCCGCCGGTGAGATCGACATGATCGCCGGTGACGGTCAGCTGGTACTGGCCGCTGCCGCTGCTGTTGTTGCTGTTGCCGCCGGCGCTGTTGTTGCTGCGGGCCTCGGTCTCGGTCAGCGTGCTGTCGCCGATCGCGAGGATGTATTTCCCGGGTGCCAGCTGGCCCTGCACGATGAAGGAATCGTTCCCGTTCGTGCTGCCGTCGCTGGCGATGCCATAGCGGCCGCTATCGTCGTTGTTCGAGCTGACGAGCGGGTCGGACCCGTTGCTGCTGAGGAGCCCGTTCCCGTTCGCATCCCGGAACAGGTAGGCCTGGGTGTCGAGATTGCCGGTGAGGCTCTTCAGGTCGATGGTGATGTCCTGGGACTCGGTGCCCGTCACCTCGAAGGTGAAATAGTGGATGTTGTGCGGGTCGCTGAGCGTGGTCGTCACCACGAACTGGCCCGGCGCCTGGCTGAGCGTCGTGCCGGCATCGGCGTGGAGCCCGCTGGTGCCCTCGGCGCCGCGATGCCCCGCGTTCCACTGGAAGTAGTCGGGTTCGTCGCTCGAACCCACCAGGATGTCGCTGCCCATGCCGCCGATGAGCGTATCGGCCGATCCATCGCCCACGCCGGCGGTGGCATCCGCCACGATCCGGTCGTTGCCGGTGCCGCCATCGAGCAGGTCGGCGCCTTCGCCGCCGACCACCGTATCGTCGCCGCCCTGGGCGAAGACCGTATCGTCGCCGTCACCGCCGTCGATCCGGTCGGCATTGCCGCGCGGATCGTTGTCGAGATAGAGGCTGTCGAGATGGCCGCGGATATAGTCCATCACCTCCTGGTCGCTGGGCGCGTGGCCGACCTCGGATTGGATCTGGTCGAGGAGGGCGTCATAGCCTTCGCCCGACACCGTCGAGCTGCCCAGCCCGTCGGTGTTGATGACGTCGCCGAAGATGACGTCGTGACCGGCGCCGCCGCTGAGGCTGTCGCCGCCGACGGCGTCCACGGCCAGGTGGGGCGAGCCCGCAATCACGAAGTCGAGCTGGCTCGCACTGGTGACGGTTTCGGCACCGTCCGTGTTGTCGATGCGCTGCAGATCGCTGAGGCTCGTGCTGTTGAGCTGGCCGAGGCCGATCGCGTGGGCCTCGACGCCGAGCGCCGTCCAGACGCCGCGCCAGTAATCGAGCCCGTTGCTGCCCGACGGCGCATCGTAGCTGCGGAAGGTGTCCGTCTGCTCGGTCGGCTGGCCGTCGGAAATGAAGAACAGCGAGTTGTTGCCGTCATAGCCGGAAAGCGGCGCGTAGTTGGCGGAAGAGGAGAGCCCGCTGTCGGCCAGGAACTGGTTGCGCGCCGCCGTGAGGGCATCCTGGAAGTCGGTGTTACCGGAGGCGTTGATGGCGTTGACCGCGGCCACAAGAGTGGCGAACTGCCAGACGCCGGGACTGACCTGGACCAGATCGCCCAGATCGTCGGCCGTGACCGTGATCGGCGTGCCGGCGGACCCGTTGAAGGGAATGACCGTGAACTTGACCGTGACGTCCTGGCCGGCGGCCAGGGCATCATGCGCGTAGGCGGCGTATTTCTGCGCCAGATCCAGGACGATATTGCGCGCGAGCTGGATATTGTTGCCCACGCTGACGGACCGGTCGAAGACCGCGATCGCGTTCTGGTCCTCGTAGAGGAGCCCTTGCGTCGCGCCGCCGCTGTCGCCGATCAGCACATCCTGCCCGCGGCCGCCCTGGAGGATCAGGTCGGAAGCGGGCTCGGTGCTGCTGACCGTGTCCGTCCCCGGGCCGTCATTGGCGCTGTTCGTGCCGACCAGGAGGCGGTCGGCGTCGTCGTCGTCGATGATGCTGGTGGTGACGCTGCCCGTTCCGGTCTGACCCTGGGACGGCGAGATGCTCACCGAGTAGTCCTCGGTGTCTTCCACGGCCGTGTCCTGGATCGTGTGGACGGTGAAGCTTTGGAAGCTGTCGCCGCCGCCGGTGAAGGTCAGGACGGTGTGCTGGCCGTCGTAATCTTCGCCTTCGTCGGCCGATCCCGGGTTGGTGTTGACGGTGACGAACGCCGTCTGGCCTGGCGCCAGGCTGGCGCCGTCATAGCTCACCGTATAGGTCGCGTCCGAGCCTTCGCCGACCGTGCTGTCGCCGCTCAGGCTCCAGACCGGACCGGTGGTCTCGTCGATGATCTCGGTCGTCGCCGTGCCCGTGCCGGTGTCGCCCAGAGAAGGAACGATCCCGATCGAGAAGTCCTCGTTCCCCTCGATCGTCGTGTCGGAGAGAGTCTGGACCGCGAGCGTCTGGAAGGTCTCGCCGCCGCCGGTGAAGGTCAAGACGGTGTGCTGGCCGTCATAGTCGTCGTTCTCGTCGGCCGAGCCCGGATTGGTGTCGACCGTGACTAAAGCCGTCTGGCCCGGCGCCAGGCTGGCGCCGCTGTAGCTGACGGTGTAGGTCGCGTCCGAACCCTCGTTGACCGTGCTGTCGCCGTCGATGCTCCAGACCGGCCCGCTGGTGTCGTCGATGATCTCGGTGCTGACGCTCCCGGTGCCGGTATCGCCCGTCGAGGGCGAGATCGCGACCGAGAAGTCCTCCGTCCCCTCGATGACCGTGTCGGCGTCGGCATGCACCGCCACCGTCTGGAAGCTGTCGCCGCCGCCGGTGAAGGTCAGTACGGTATGCTGGCCGCCATAGTCGTCGTCCTCGTCGGCCGAGCCCGGATCGGTGTCGACCGTGACGAAGACCGTCTGGCCCGGCGCCAGGCTGGCGCCGCCATAGCTCACCGTATAGGTCGCGTCCGAGCCCTCGGTGACCGTGCTGTCGCCGCTGATGCTCCAGACCGGGCCGCTGGTATCGTCGATGATCCCCGTGGTGACGCTCCCGGTGCCGGTATCGCCGGTCGAGGGCGAGATCGCGACCGAGAAATCCTCCGTTCCCTCGATGACCGTGTCGGCATCGGCATGGACGGAGACCGTCTGGAAAGTCTCGCCGCCGCCGGTGAAGGTCAGGACGGTATGCTGGCCGTCATAGTCGTCGTCCTCGTCGGCCGAGCCCGGATTGGTGTCGACCGTGACGAAAGCCGTCTGGCCCGGCGCCAGGCTGGCGCCGCTGTAGCTGACGGTGTAGACCGCATCCGAGCCCTCGGTGACCGTGCTGTCGCCGCTGACGCTCCAGACCGGACCGCTGGTCTGATCGACGATCTCGGTCGTGGCCGTGCCGGTGCCAATGTCGCCCAGCGAGGGGGTGATGGAGACCGAGTAATCCTCGGTGCCTTCGACCAGCGTGTCCGTCGCGGCCTGGACGGACACGGTCTGGAAGGTCTCGCCGCCGCCGGTGAAGGTCAGGACGGTGTGCTGGCCGTCATAGTCGTCGTCTTCGTCGGCCGAGCCCGGGTTGGTGTCGACCGTCACGAGGACCGTCTGGCCCGGTGCCAGGCTGGCATCGCTGTAGCTCACCGTGTAGGTGGCTTCCGAGCCTTCGGCCACGGTGCTGTCGCCGCTGATGCTCCAGACCGGGCCGCTGGTCTCGTCGATGACCTCGGTGGTGACGCTGCCGCTCTCGACCGAGCCGCCGCCGACCCCGGTGATCGCGACGGAGTAATCCTCCGTCCCCTCGATGACCGTATCGGCATTGACCGAGATCGCGATCGTCTGGCTGGTGGGATCGCCGCCGGAGAAGGTGAGCACGGTCGTGAGACCGGCAAAATCGTCGCCCTCGACCGCACTGCCCGAGCCTGAAGCGATCGTCACTGTCGCAGCGGCGCCGGGCGCGATCGGCCCTCCCGTATAGGAGATGGTATAGACCGCATCCTGGCCTTCCTCGACGGCGCTGCTGCCGCTGAGGCTCCAGGCGATCGGCTGCGAGGGATCGTCGATGACCGTCGTGGTGGTCGCCTCGCCGGTGTTGCCCGTGTCGCTCGCGAGGCGCACCGTGAAGTTCTCGGGATCCTCGACGGTGCTGTCGGCGAGGAGGGGCACCGTGATGGTCTGGAAAGTCTCCCCGCCGCCGGTGAAGGTCAGCACCTGGTCGACGCCGCCGAAGTCCTGGTCCTGCGTGGCCGAGCCGGACTGGGAAGAAACCGTCACGGTGACGGTGACGCCGTCGGCCAGGGTGGCGCCGCTATAGGACACCGTGTAGGTCGCAACCGACCCTTCGAGGCCGGCCGAATTGCCGGTGACGTTCCAGACCAACGGCTCCGCATTGTCGACCAGCACGGTGTTGTCGGTCGGCGTGTCGATCGTGCCGGCATTGGGGTTGGCGATCGAGACCGAGAAGTTCTCGGTGCCTTCGATGACCGTGTCGTCGATGGTGGTGACGGCGATGGACTGGCTGGTTTCGCCGCCGCCGGTGAAGGTGAGGGTGGTCGTGCCGCCCACCAGGTCGCTGCCGACGATCGCGCTGCCGCTGCCGGGCGCGACGTCGATCGTCAGCACCTGACCGGGCGCCAGCGTCTCGCCGCTGTAGGACACGAAATAGACCGCCGTGCCGCCCTCGGTGACGGTGGAGGCACCGCTGATCGACCAGACCGGCTCGAGCAGATTGGTGATGTCGATCTCGACATCGATCGGCGTGCCGGCATTGGTGCCGTCGGTCGCCGCGACCTGCAGCGTGATGCTGTGGATGCCACTCTCATAGTCGAGCAGCGGCGAGGCCGCGCCCGCTTCCGTCAGCGTGATGACGCCGGTGGCAGGGTCGATATGGAACAGGCCGTCGGGATCGCTCGAGGGAACGATGCTGTATTGGGTGGGGCCGCCGGTCGTGTCGGCATCAGTCGACGTGACCGTGCCGACCACCGTGCCGGCCGCGCTGTTCTCCGCCAGATCGATAGGACCCAGCGGGTCGATCACCGGCGCGTTGTCGTTGACATCGTCGAGCTGGATGTCGAACGGCACGTTGACCGATTGCCCGAAATTGTTCTGGGCATGGATGATCAGATGGAAGCCGTGCGTCGTCTCATAGTCGAGCAGCGCGGGGTTGTTGACGGTGATGACGCCGGTGTTGGGGTCGATCGTGAAGGCCGGCTCGGGTTCCGCGAACAGGGCGAAGCTGCGGGCGGAGAAGAGCTGCAGGGTCTGTTGTCCCTCCTGGTCCACCAGGCTGTAGGTATAGGTCGCGTTGGGGGGGCCGCCGACGATGGCGGCCACGAATCCCGCGACTGTTCCGGACGGCGAGTTCTCCGGCAGCTCACCGCCGCCCAACGCCAGGCCGAGGAGGGGCGTGCCGCCCTCGAGCTGCTTGTCGTCGGGATTGTGTCCATTGTTGAGGAAGTTGTTGTAGCCGAGCCTGGTGCCTTCCAGGACGCTGGGGGGCAGGGTCAGGTCGAACAGATTGAACAGGAAGGCTCCGAAGCCGGCGGGCGTCCAGAAATGCCCTTGATTGGGAACCCAATGACCGTTGGGGCCGGCCGCCGTTTCGAACTCGAGCTCGGTCCGCTTCTCCTCGTTCTGCAGCAGGAGATCGGGCAGCTGCTCCAGCGCTTCGCCGAACAGTTGCTGGATCTCTTCCTTCGTGAGGACGGCGGGGCTCGAGGGCGGTGTGTTGAAATCGATCAGCTTGGTGGATTCGAACTGCTCGTCGAGGACCACCTCGCCCTTGGCGTTATAGACGACGACCTTGCCGACATGGCCGTTCTCGTCCCGGAAGAGGGCGAAGACCCAGCCATCGGGGCCTTCCAGATGCTGGCCGCCGACGCTGGTGCCGCGCACGCCGATGCTGCCGGCGGGCGTGGCGACGGTCATGCCTTCGCCCGGCGCGCCGGCGATGCCGCCGGTCACGAACACGAAGGCGCCTTGAACGACGTTGAGCGCGAGCGCGTTGTCGCTGCCCGAGGGATCGTAGATCAGCTTGTCGATCTTCATCTCGGCGCCGCCGCCGAGCGAGAACTGCGTGCCATCGACGAAGGTGATCGCGACGTCGACGCCCTGCGGGGTCTGGATCACGTCGTCGGCGTGAATCTGCCCGCCGACCGCGAGATCCTCGCTGGTCCCGTCGGCATGCGTGACATGCACAGGTCCGGTGGCGGAGCTGATCTGACCGATCGGCTCACCCTGCGCCTGGGCCAATTGCGTCGTACCCGGCGCTTCCGCGGAACCCTGGGCGGTTCCCGAATCGGCGTTCGCCATGGGAGCGGCCTCCTTAGACCGCGGGCAGGCGATAAAATCACGTGCCTCGGTGACGCCTTGCTGGCGCCTTCGCGAGGCTATCGGCGCGTCTGGTGCGCCGCTCGCTAATCACTGTCACTACAAACGGAAGCGGAGCTCTTCAGAATGGCTCCATGATCGTCAGCTTGCCGCAGCCAACTCGCCCCGCCGCGGCCGGTCTTGCCGTCTGCTTCCGCACGCCACTATATCGGTCCCTTTTCGGTTCCGATATTGAAACCCGCCATTCCACCCCGGAGCGCGTACCAGCCGGGTGTGAGGGACTGCAATTTAACCTAATTTCATCGCATAGCCGCCGCGCAGCGGCCAGAACATTGGTTAAGCCCCGATCGCCTCCGATGTCACTTCGATGTCGGTATCCACATAGACGTTGGTGACCCGTCCGTAGGTGTCGGCGTTGGTCTGATAAATGTCGAAGGACTGGCCTTTGCCGTCGTCGTAATGCCCGACCGGCTGGAGTCCGGGAACATCTCCGTTCCCGTCGTCCCAGCCATTGCCGAAATCCAGCAGATTCAGCTTGTCGCCCTTGCTGCCGACGATGAAGAGATTGGCGGCTGCGTCGGACTCGCTGTCTTGCGAACGCGGCATCCGGTCGGCGGTGCCGGCATCGAGCTCGAGCGCCGTGCCGCGCTTCGAATCCGCGTCGGCATCCTCGGTGATGAGGATCATGTCGACATTGGCCATGTAGGCATTGCCGAGATCGACCGTGTCGCTCGTCTCGATCGGCTCGCCGGCCTTGTCGCTCTGATAGAGCTGGAGGGCCCCGTCATCGACCCGGACGATGTTGAAACCGCTGCCGCCGTCGATGAAGGCATCGTTGTTGAAGACGATGATGTCGTCGCCACCGCCGCCCATCAGCACGTCCGTGCCGTTGAAGCCGACATGGCCGCCATTGATGATCTCAGGGTCGCTCGATCCCTGTATCGTGTCGTTGCCGTCGGCGCCGAACAGATAATCGTCCGTGTTCTTGTTGCCGAAGATCGAATCGTTCGAGCCGTTGAAATCCCGAGACGGACGCATCGGCAGCAGCGCGTCGCCGGTTTCCGGATCGAGGATGCCGCTGATCCCGACCGGATGGCCGGGCATGGAATCGTTCTCGCCGAGATTGTCGTAGCCGAGAGTGACGCCGTCGGACGGTCCCATGGCGACGCCCTCGAGCGTGACCCCCGTCACGTCGAGGCTGCTGCCCTCGGTGATCGAGGGCATCTCGATCGCGGCGCGGTAGGTCCGCGTGTCGTCGACCACGAAGCCGGCATCCGCATCGATCGTGGTGAACGCGGCCTCGCTGCCCACGACGATCAGGCGCGAATAGGCATGCAGCGGATCGCCCTCGGCGACCGGGTTCTCGTCGACGAAGGTCAGGACGACCGGCCGTTCCGAATGATTGGTCAGGGTCCCGATCACGCCATCGAGACGTCCGTCGTCGGGCGCGACGTCATTGTCCGTGATGGTGGTCCCGGCCTGACCGTTGCTGATATTGCCGTGGTCGGTGCCGGTGATCGACACGGTGTAGGTTTCGTCGCTCTCGACATCGTTGTCGCCGATCGTCGAGACCTGGACGGTCTGGCTGTGCGTGTCGCCGCCGGTGAAGGTCAGGATGGTATGCTGGCCGAGGAAATCCTCGCCCTCGGTGGCCGTCCCCGACGCGGTGTCGATCGTCACGGTCGCGGTCTCGCCGTCGCCCAGCGTGCCGCCGCTGTAGGTGACCGTGTAGACCGTGGCGTCGCCCTCCGTCACCGTGCTGGCGCCGAAGATGCTCCATTCCAGCGGCACATCGTTGTTGGCGATCGTGGTGTCGACCTGACCGTTGACGATGTTGCCATGGTCCGTGCCGGTGATCGACACGGAATAGGTCTCGTCGTCCTCGACCGTGTTGTCGTCGGTCGTGGCGACCTCGATCGTCTGCGACTGGCTCTGCCCGCCGGTGAAGGTCAGGACGGTGTGCGCTCCGGTGAAATCCTCGTCTTCGGTGGCCGTGCCCGAGGCGGTATCGATCGTGACCGTGGCGACTTCGCCTTCCGCCAGCGTGCCGCCGCCGTAGGAGACGGTGTAGATCGCGTTGCCGCCCTCCGTCACGGTGCTGACGCCGTCGATGCTCCACTCCAGCGGGGGCGGAGGGTCGAGTATCTCGGTGGTGACGCCGCTGCCGGTCGTGCCGATATCGCTGATGAGGTCGATCGAATAGTCCTCTGAGCTCTCGATCAGCGTGTCGCTCAGGGTCTGGACGGCGACGGTCTGCATGGTCTCGCCGCCACCGGTGAAGGTCAGCACCTGGTCGACGCCGATATAGTCCTTGTCCGAGCCTTCCTCGGCGCCGCCGTCGTGGGTCTGGACCGTCACGGTCGCGATCTGGCCGGGGGCCAGCGTGGCGCCGCTATAGGAGACGGTGTAGATCGCCTCCTGGCCTTCCTCGACAGTGCTGGTGCCTTCGATCTGCCAGCCGAGGATCGTATCGGCGCCATCGCCGATCGTTGTGTTGACCTCGTCGTTGGCGGTGTTGCCATGGCTCGGATTGCCGATGGCGACCGAATAGTCCTCGTTGCCCTCGATGACCGTGTCGCTGACGGTCGAGACCGCGACCGTCATGCTCGTCGTCCCCCCGCCCGTGAAGGTCAGGGTGGTGGTGACGCCGTCGAAATCGGAGCCGTCGGCGCTGCCGGGATGGGTCTCCACGTCGATCGTCATCGTCTCGCCGGGCGCCAGCGTCTCGCCGCTGTAGGAGACGGTGTAGACGGCGGTCCCGCCCTCGGAGACGAAGGTCGAGCCGCTGATCGACCAGACGGCCTCGTTCACGTCGGTGATGTCGATCTCGACATCGATCGGGTCGGAGGTGTTGGTGCCGTCGGACGCGACGACCTTGAGGGTGATGCTGTGGGACTGGTCGCTTTCATAGTCGAGCAGGCCGGACGCGGCGCCCGCTTCTGTGAGCGTGATCTCGCCCGTCGCCGGATCGATCGCGAAATAATGGTTCGGATCGCTCTCCTCGAGAATGCTGTAGACGGTGGCCTCGCCGGTGGTGTCCACGTCGTGCGAGGTCACCTGGCCGACGACGGTGCCGGCGGCGCTGTTCTCGGCGAGATCCAGCGGGCCCAGCGGCTCGATCACCGGGGCGTTGTCGTTGACGTCGTCGAGATGGACCTGGAAGGGCACGTCGACCGACTGGCCGTTCTGGTTGGTCGCACGGACCGTGAGGAAGAACTCCGGCGTCGTCTCGAAATCCATCAGCTCGGCGTTATGGACCGTGATGACGCCGGTGTTCGGATCGATCTCGAAAGCGGGCGAGGGCTCCGCCGCGAACAGCATGATGCGGAAGGTCGAGGCGCCGCCTTCGTCCACCAGGCTGAAGGTATAGGTCGCGTTGGACGGGCCGCCGAGGATCGCGGCGACGAAGCCGGCCACGGTGCCGACAGGGGAATTCTCGGCGATATGGCCGCCGCCCAGCGCCATGCCGAACGGGCCGTTGTCCTGGAACTGCTTGTCGTCGGGGTCCTGCGGGCCGCCGGGCTCGTTATAGAGCAACTTGGTACCGCCGAGCGGGCCGTTGTCGCCCAGCGCCGTTGCCGGGATGACGCCGCCCAGGCCGCCGAACACGAAGTTGGCGAGACCGAAGGTGTAGAAATGCGAGCCGTGATTGGGGCCGCCCGAATTGTTGCCGCCGGCGGCCGTGTTGAAGTTGTCGAGCTCGCCGCGCTGCTCGAACTCGTTCTGCAGCCGCAGGTCGGGCAGGAAGTCCAGCGCGGGGCCGAACAGCTCCTCGATCTGCTCCTTGGTCAGGATGACCGGGACGGTCGGCGGCGTGCTGAAATCGATCAGCTTGGTCGATTCGAACTGCTCGTCGAGGATGACCTCGCCGGCGCTGTTGAAGACGACGACCTTGCCGACATGGCCGTTCTCGTCCTTGAACAGGGCGAGGGTCCAGCCCTCGGGGCCGTCGCTGTAGTGGCCGCCGACGCTGGTGCCGCGCACGCCGATGTTGCCAGCGGGCGTCGAAACTTCCATGCCTTCGCCGGGCGCGCCGGCGATGGTGCCTGTCACGAAGACGAAGGCGCCCTGCACGACCGAGACGGCCAGCGAGTTGTCGCTGCCGGCGGGGTCATAGATCAGCTTGTCGATCTGCATCTCGGCATTGCCGCCGAGCGTGAACTTGGTGCCGTCGACGAAGACGATCTCAACCCCGCCGTCGGCCGGTGTGTGGATCACGTCATCGGCATAGATCTGGCCGCCGACGCCCAGATCCTCGCTGCTGCCGTCTGCATGCGTGACATGCACGGGCTGCGGTGCCGCCGAGATCTGGCCGATTGGTGTTCCTGACACAGCGGCCAGCTGGGTCGCACCGGGTTCGCTATGGCTTTGATCGGCGCCGCTGGGTGCGGCGCCTTGTGACGCGTTGTCCATGATGACGGCCCCCCAAAGACCGCTTTCGTCATGTTGCTCGACGACCAAGAGGGCCAGTCCCGGCGGTACCCTACCTGGCACCCCGCAAGCCAACAGGTCGATATTCCTGAATCGAAATCTGGGGGCATCCTAGTGGCCGTTCAATCCTGCCGCAAACGATTCCGAAACGGAATTTGGTTAATCAGATGAAGCAGTTGTCGCAGTTGCAACGCGCCGGAAACGGTTGAAACAAAGCGTCGCGGGATTGACAAAATCCCGCCCCAATCGAGGGGAAATGGGAGAGACAGAGTTGCCGATTAACCGTTCGTGCCGCGGGGGGCGGGGTCGGTCGAAAGGGAGGCATTGGCCCTGGGGATCATGAACCCAGGCGCCGGTCCGGATTACCGAGCGCCCATCATTTGCTGTGCGCCACATAGACCCCGTTCCAGTCCGGGCCGGGGGGATCGTCCTCGAAAATGGTGATGCGGCGGGCATAGAGGTCGTAAAGCTCGCCCAGCCCGTCCCAGAGGGGCCGGCAGGCCTTGATCAGTTCGCGCGCCTCGGCCCAGCGCTGAGCCCGGTAGGCCGCGAGGAATCGCCCATGGGTTTCCGTGAGTTGACGGAAGGCTTCGGCCTGGGCGACCGCCTCGGTGCCGAGCAGGGCGAAGATCCGCACGGCCTCGGTCTTGCCCTTGACCGCGATCAGGTCGAGCTCGAGGCAGGCGAAGCCGGGGGCCGCGGCCCGCGTGGTCTCGCTGACGATGACATCGACACCGTAGGTCCGGGTCTGGGCCTCGAGCCGCGAGGCCAGGTTCACCGGGTCGCCCATGACGGAGTAGTTGAACAGGTATTTCGAGCCCAGATTGCCCACCAGGCAGAGACCGGTATTGAGCCCGATGCCCATTTCCAGCCGGATGGCCCGGCTGCCGATGGCGGAGGGTTTCCAGGCCGCGACACGGGCATTCACCGCGTCGACGTCGGTGCTGCCGAGCCGATGTTGTGCGGCATCGCGGTCGGCGGTGACGGCGTCGAGCTGGCGTTGCGCCAAGCTCAGCCAGAAGAGCGCCTCCCTGTCGTCCTTCGGCACGCCGTTGCCACGCACATAACGCAGACCCAGATTGCGCTGTGCCCGGGCATCGCCCTGGTCGGCGGCGGCTCGCAGCCAGCGCAGGGCGGTCTCGACGCTCTGCGTCACGCCGGCACCGTCTCGGTAGGCCTTGGCAAGCTGGTACTGGGCTTGAGCGATACCGTTTTGTGCGTCGCTTTCGAGCTGCTCGATCTGCGATTGCGGCGCGCCGCTGGCGGTCGTGCCGGCCCCCTTCACAGGTTGGGCCTCGGCTGCGAGCTCGTTGTTGAGCTGCGCCAGCCCATCCACCATGGCCAGGGCGCCGGCACAGGCGCGTGCCGCGTGGTCGGGGATGTTCATGGGCGCGTTCCAGAACGCCATCATGGCGTCGCCGATATACTTATCGAGCGTGCCTTCGCGCTCGCGGACTTCGCGGCTCATGGCGGTCAGGAACCGGTTGATGAGATGCGTCAGGCCCTCCGGATCGCCCTTGAAGCGTTCCGACAGCGTCGTGAAGCCGGCGATATCGACGAACATCACGGTCATATCGCGCTGCTCGCCGCCGAGCTTCGGCGGGTTCGGATCGCGCGCCAGGCGCTCGACCACGGCAGGCGAGAGATATTGCGCGAAGTTCCGCCGGGTCGCCTTGCGCTGCCGCTCCTCGGCGATCTGCCCGAAATAGACAAGAACGAGATAGAGGATCGCGGTTGCAGCGGTCGGGTACGTGGCGTCGAGAAGATAGCCTTCAGTCTTGAACAAATACCAGGAACTGAGTGGCATAAATACAGCGACGGCGATCGGTAGCAGAATTGTCCATCTGGCGCCCAAGCCGGGAACGAGAATGATCAGCAAGGCGCCCACGACAAAGACGACCGACGATTCGACTCTGGGGGACCAGCCGGTGCGCGTCAGGAACGCTCCTTCGAGAACAGTCTCCAGCATTTGTGCATGGATCTCGGTTCCCGGCATCGATCTGTCGACCGGCGTTATCCGGATGTCCCGCAGCCCCGCCGCAGACGTGCCGACAAGAACGATGCGGCCGGCGATCCGCTTCGGATCGAACTGATCGTTCAGTATGTCCGTCGCGCTGATGTAGCGATTGGGTGATGTTGGCCCAAATCGAATCCAAATCTGCCCGGATGAGTCTGTCGCTACGTCTCTGCCCGCGATGACAACGGATTTGATGCCGCCGACCAGAGGATTCATCTTGACGGCCATGGCGCGTCCGCCGGTCGCTATTCGCAAGGTTTCCAGACCGAGCGAGGGGTGAATATCGCCAGCAATGCGAAAGACCGCGGGTACGCGCCGAATGATGCCATCGGCATCGGGCGCCAAGCCAAAGTTGCCGCGCCCCGAGGCCGCCGCCGTTAAAATCGGAAGATTGCCGACCAGGCCGGAAAAGGCGGGCATATAGGGAAGAGGATCGCCGCCGATACGGGCTACGGCGCTGGCCGGCTTGGTTCTCTCGCCTCCCGTTTCGACGGCCACTTCGCCCAGGACAACACGTGATCGCTTCAGCACGGCCGCGAATTCAGTATCGTGATCGGGCAGGGAAAACAGCCCGCTGGCAAGATCAGGGGCGGCAGACATCAACTCGTCGGCAACGGCGGACGGAGACGTTCGATCCGGTTCGGCAAAGACCATATCGAAGCCGATCACGGCGGCACCCGCATTCATCAGTTTCTGCACGAGCTCTCCCAGGCGGTTTCTGGGCCAGGGCCATTGGCCCTGCTCTCGCAGGCTCCGTTCATCGATATCGACGATCAGGACCGGAAAGTTCGTCTCGACGCGGGGCGACAGGCGCTGCAGGACGTCGAAGGATCTCAGCTTCAATGCTTCGATCAGGGGAAGATTGGAATGCTGCAGCACCAACAGGGCGAGCAGCAGAATTGCGCCCGGAATCCGGCCACGGCCAGCGACGAAACGGCGGATTCGAGCGATCAAGTTTTGCATTCGAAGCGGGCCCCCACGGGCGCGCAATATGGCCGAGCGGGCGGGAATTGTCGATTGCGGGGCTTGGGGAATAAGGTCTTGAAGCCTAAGAAAAAGGCGGGGGTTGATCCATGGACGCGGCTTTAGGAACATTCCCTTGCCAGCCCCTGCGGTTCCCCGCATAGAAGGGGCCGGTCTGAACCCGCCGAATCGGCTTGCCCTGGCCCATGCAGCGCCGCCTTGCCGCCATCGTTGCCGCCGACATCGTCGGCTATAGCCGTCTGGCCCAGCTCGACGAGGCCGGCGCGCTGGATGCCTTGCGCCAGAACCAGACCGAGATCATCGAACCCAAGGTCAAGGCCCATGAGGGCCGGATCGTCAAGTTCATGGGCGACGGGCTGCTCGCCGAGTTCGGCAGCGTCGTCAACGCCATGCGCTTCGCCTGCGAGATGCTGGAGGCGACGGTCAAGGCGGCGAGCGAGCTGCCGCCCGACCGCCGGCTGCGCTACCGGATCGGCGTCAACATGGGCGACGTGATCGTCGAGGGCGACGACCTCTTCGGCGACGGCGTCAACATCGCCGCGCGGCTGGAGGCCCTGGCCGAGCCCGACAGCATCCTGCTCACGGGCCTCGTCCATGAGCAGGTCAAGAACAAGCTCGAGCTGCGCTTCGACTCCCTCGGGCGCCGGACGCTCAAGAACATCGCCGAGCCCGTCTCGGTCTACCGCGTGGCGCTGGGGGAGGGGACGCGGGCGCTCGAGCCGGTCTCGCTCGACCTGCCGCAGCGCCCCTCGATCGCCGTGCTGCCCTTCGAAAGCCCCGGCGACGACGAGGAGCAGCGCTATTTCAGCGACGGCATCACCGAGGACATCATCACCGAGCTGTCGCGCTTCCGGGCGCTCTTCGTGATCGCCCGGACCTCCTCCTTCGCCTATCGCGACGGCGGGATGGACGTGACGGCGATCGGCCGCGAGCTCGGCGTGCGCTATGTGCTGATGGGCAGCGTGCGCCGCACCCAGCACAAGCTGCGGATCACGGCGCAGCTCTACGAGGCCGAGAGCGGCCGCAGCATCTGGGCCATCAAGCAGGACCGCGACCCGTCCCAGCTCTTCGCCATGGATGACGAGATCGTGCAGGCGATCGTAACCGCACTGCCCGGCCGCATCGAGGCGGACTGGCTGGCGCGCGGCAAGCGCAAGCGCACCGACAACATGGTCGCCTACGACTACATGCTGCGGGCCTGGGACAATCTCTACCGCAACGGCGGCACCGAGCATCGCCAGATCGCCGAGCTGCTCCATTGCGCGCTCGAGCTCGACCCGGGCTACGCCCAGGCCCATGCGCTGCTCGCCTTCGTGACGGTGCTGGGCTGGTACCGCAACGAGGTTCCCGACGCGCTGGACAAGGCCTATGAGCTGGCGAGCCAGGGGGTGGCGCTCGACGCGGAGGATGGCTGGTGCCATTTCTCGCTGGGCTTCGTCTGCCTCTACCGGCGCAACTACGAGGAGGCGGAGCTCCACTACCAGCGCGCCATCGAGCTCAATCCGAACGATGCCGAGCTCCTGTCGCAGTTCGGCTCCTTCCTGGCCTATATCGACCGGACCGAGGAAGGCATCGAGTGGATCCGGCGCGCCATGCGCCTCAATCCCTACCGGCAGGCCTGGCACTGGCACGATATGGGGTTCAATTTCCTGGTGGCCCGCCGCTACGAGGAGGCGGTCCAGGCCTTCCACCGGGTGTCGCCGCCGATGCCCTTCGACAATTGCTACCTCGCCATCGCCCATGCCCATCTGGGCCAGCCGGAGAAGGCGCGGGAGCATGCCGAGGCCATGATCGCGAGCCGGCCCGACAGCTCGGTCCAGACCTGGCTGCCGAAGGAGCCGTTCCGCGATCCGGCGACGCTGGAGCATTTCCTGGAGGGCATGCGCAAGGCAGGCTTTCCGGAACGCCCGGCGACGAAGCCGGCGCTCGCCGTCATCAACGGTGGGCGCTGAGCCCGGCTCGCGCTAACCTGACGAGACCCACCCTTCCGAGGAGAGGTCATGGCATCCGTGCTCGATGAGCTGCGCCAGGCGTTGGGCGATGATGGGGTGTCGAGCGAGCCGGCGATCCTCGATCGCCATTCCCGCGACGCCACGGGCATCGCTCCCCATCGGCCGCTCGCGGTCTTGCGGCCGCGCAGCACGGCCGAGGTGTCGGCCGCCTTGCGCATCTGCAACCGCCATCGCCAGCCGGTCCAGCCGCAGGGCGGCCTGACCGGGCTTGCGGGCGGCGCCACCCCCCGGGGCGGGGAGGTGGTGCTGTCGCTGGAGCGCATGCGTGGCATCGAGGAGCTGGATCCGGCCGCCGCGACCATGACAGTCCTGGCCGGCACGCCGCTGGAGACGCTGCAGGCCGCCGCGAGCCAGGCGGGATTTCTCCTCGGGCTCGATCTGGGCGCGCGCGGCTCCTGCCAGATCGGCGGCAATCTCTCGACCAATGCCGGCGGCATGAAGGTGATCCGCTACGGGATGGCGCGCGAGCAGGTGCTGGGGCTCGAGGCCGTTCTGGCCGACGGCACGGTGGTGAACGCGCTCAACAAGATGCTCAAGAACAACGCCGGCTACGACGTGAAGCATCTCTTCATTGGCTCGGAGGGAACGCTCGGCATCGTCACGCGCGCGGTCCTGCGCCTCCATCCCAAGCCGCATAGCAGCCTGACGGCGCTGGTTGCGACCGCCAGCTACGACCAGGTGGTGCGGCTCCTGCGCGCCATCCAAGCCGAGCTCGGCGGCCTCAGCGCCTTCGAGGCCATGTGGCAGGATTACTATCGCTTCGTCACCGGGTCCGACCCGGCGCGGGTGCCGCCCTTGCCTGCGACCTCGCCCTTCTATGTGGCGCTCGAGTTCGCCGGCAACGATGCCGAGGGCGACCCGGCGCGCTTCGAGGCCTTTCTCGGCCGGGCCCTGGAGCAGGGGCTCGTCACCGATGCGGTGATCGCGCAGTCCGAGCGCGAGGCGCGCGCGATCTGGGAGATCCGCGAAGGAGTGGGGGCATGGAACGCCCGGCCGCACGGGCTTCATCTCGATGTCAGCCTGCCGATCGCCAGCATCGGTGCGTTCGCGGAGCGCGTCCGCACGCGCCTGCAGGCCCGCTGGCCGGGCTCGCTCAACACCTTCTTCGGCCATATCGGCGACAGCAACCTCCATGTCAGCCTCGACATGGGCACCGGCGACGAAGATGTCCGCCATGCCGCCGAGATGGCGGTCTATGAGGTGGTGCGCGACATGGGCGGCTCGGTCTCGGCCGAGCATGGCATCGGCACGCTGAAGCGCGACTATCTGGGCTTCAGCCGCAGCGAGGCGGTGGTGGGGCTGATGCGGACCGTGAAGGCCGCGCTCGATCCCAACGGCATCCTCAATCCGGGGAAGGTGCTGTAGCTCTCCTTCCTTATCCCCTCCGCCCCCTTGCTCTCCTTTGTCATTGCCGGGCTTGACCCACGGCTGTCCGGTTGAGTTTTAGTGGACTGGGCGCACGGCGTTGATTCTACTCGGTCCTGGACATCGCCAAATGTTCCGGGACATGAGAAAGGACCAACGCCGTGCCGCACGAGAATAGCGTATTTCATTCGCTTCTTAAGCTGATTAACTGGGACGAGTTTGCGCGCCTGGTCGAGCGGCACGGCAGCGACGCACGGGTTCGCCAGTTGACGAGCAAGAGCCAGTTCATGGCGCTGCTCTACGGCCAACTCTCGGGTGCGAGCAGCCTGCGTGAGATCGTGACGGGACTGGAGAGCCACGAGAGACGGCTCTATCACCTGGGTGGGGACAAGGTCCGTCGTTCGACCCTGGCCGACGCCAACGCGCTGCGGCCCAGCGCCTTGTTCACCGATCTGCTGGCCGCCCTGATGATGCAGGCCCATCGCGGGCTGCGCCGCCAGCTTGCCGAGGTCACCTACCTGATCGATTCGAGCGGCCTGCCGCTCAACAGCCTGAGCCGGGACTGGGCCCGCTTCAGCGCCGGCGTGTGTGGAGCCAAGCTGCATGTGATCTACGATCCCGATGCCGACCGGCCGATCTACGCCGCCGTCACCCCGGCTCGGGTCAACGACATCACCGCCGCCCAGGCCATGCCGATCGAGCCCGGCGCCACCTATGTCTTCGATCTCGGCTATTACGACTACGCCTGGTGGGCCGCGATGGACGCCGCCGGCTGCCGGATCGTCACCCGCTTCAAATCCAACACGCCGCTGGCTGTCGTTGCCCGGAACCCGCTGCCGGCAGACAGCACCATCCTTTCCGACCGCGTCGGCTATCTGCCCGCCCGGCAGGCGGCCAGCCAGCACAACCCGTTCCAGGACCCGGTGCGCGAGGTCCGGGTCAAGACCGAGGCCGGCAAGGTCTTGCGCATCCTCTGCAACGATCTCGACGCATCCGCCCAGGAGATCGCCGATCTCTACAAGCGCCGCTGGGCCATCGAGCTGTTCTTCCGATGGGTCAAGCAGACCCTGAAAATCCGCCACTTTCTCGGTACCTGCGAGAATGCCGTGCGCATTCAGATCGCCGTCGCGCTCATCGCCTTCCTGCTGTTGCGGCTGGCTCAGAAGGCCATCGAGAGCCCGCTCGGCACCTTGGCCTTCGCTCGCCTCGTGCGGGCCAACCTCATGCACCGCCGGCGCATCGACCGTCTGCTCGAGCCGGAGCCCATACCCCGGATCGAGCCGGGCCAAATGGTCCTCCCGTGGACATGAAACCCGAACCGGACAGCCGTGGGCTTGACCCGGCAATCCAGGGCAACCGATGCGTCCTTGGCCCAGGATCGCCGGGTCAAGCCCGGCGATGACAGGATAAAGAGATGATAGCTGGAGACAGGGGGCGGCGCCCTTACCCGTTCGCCACCGGGAAGATCCGCACGCGGCGGAAGGTGAGGGCGACGTCGGCGCCGATGTCGGGGGCGTCGACGCCGGGCTGCAGGTGGATCTCGATGATCTCGTCGCTTTCGAGCCGGCGCAGCTCGACCCGGACGGTGGGGCCGGCGGCGTGGATCTTCAGCACGCGCGCCTTGAGGCCGGGCGCGTTCGGCTCGGTATGGATGTCGCAATCCTCCGGCCGGACATAGGCGACGCCGGGCAGCGCCGGCGCGTCGCTCGGCACCTGGGCGGTGAAGAACTGCTCGCCCAGCCTGGCGCCGCCCTTCTCGATCCGGCAGTTCAATCGGTTGGTGTTGCCGAGGAACTCGCAGACGAAGGCGTTGGCGGGGTTGCGGTAGATCTCGGTCGGCGTGCCGATCTGGGCGATGCGGCCCTCGCTCATCACCGCCACGCGGTCGGCCAGCTCCAGCGCTTCTTCCTGGTCGTGGCTGACGAAGATGCTGGTGATGCCCATCTCGTCATGCAGGCCGCGCAGCCAGCGGCGCAGATCCTTGCGCACCTTGGCGTCGAGCGCGCCGAAGGGCTCGTCCAGCAGCAGCACCCGGGGCTCGATGGCAAGCGCGCGCGCCAGCGCCACGCGCTGGCGCTGGCCGCCGGAAAGCTGGCTCGGATAGCGGTCGCCGAGCTGCTCGAGCTGGACCAGCTGCAGCAGCCGGTCGACGCGCTCCGTGATCTCGGCGCTGGAGGGGCGTTCCCGGCGCGGCTTCACCTTCAGGCCGAAGCCGATGTTCTGCGTCACGGTCATATGCTTGAAGAGCGCGTAATGCTGGAACACGAAGCCCATCTGCCGGTCGCGCGCGCCCTGATCGCTGACATCGACGCCGTCGATGGTGAGCTGCCCGGCGTCGGGGAACTCCAGCCCCGCCAGGATCCGCAGCAAGGTGGTCTTGCCCGAGCCCGAGGGGCCCAGGAGGGCCAGGAACTCGCCGGGGCGGACGGCGAGGTCGATGCCCTTGAGCGCGGCGAAATTGTCGAAATGCTTCACCAGGCTGGTGACGGTAATGCTCACCTCGATGCCTCCGCGGGAAGAATCAATGGCGCACGCCGCCGGCGAGCCGGTCGGCATAGCGCCATTCGAGCAATGATTTGAGCACCAGCGTGACCAGGGCGAGGAGCGCGAGGAGCGAGGCCACGGCGAAGGCGCCGACGAAATCGTACTCGTTGTAAAGGATCTCGATATGGAGCGGCATGGTGTTGGTCTGGCCCCGGATATGACCCGAGACCACCGAGACCGCGCCGAACTCGCCCATGGCGCGGGCATTGCAGAGCAGCACGCCATAGAGCAGGCCCCAGGTGACGTTCGGCAGGGTCACCCGGAAGAAGGTATGGAAGCCGTTGGCGCCGAGCGAGATCGCGGCCTGCTCCTCCTCGGTGCCCTGTTCCTGCATCAGCGGGATCAGCTCGCGGGCGACGAAGGGGAAGGTCACGAAGATCGTCGCCATGACGATACCCGTTACCGAGAAGATGATCTTGATGCCGAGCGCGTCGAGCGTGGGCCCGAACCAGCCATGGATGCTGTAGAGCAGCACGTAGATGAGGCCCGAGATCACCGGCGAGACCGAGAAGGGGAGGTCGATCAGGGTGATCAGCAGGCTCTTGCCGCGGAACTCGAACTTGGCGATCGCCCAGGCGGCCGCAAGCCCGAAGACGAGGTTGAGCGGCACCGCGATCGCCGCCACCAGCAGCGTGAGGCGGATGGCGGCCAGCGCGTCCTTTTCCGAGATGGCGGCAAGATAGGTCTCGATGCCCTTCGTGAGCGCGCCGACAAAGACCGAGACCGTCGGCAGCACCAGCATGGTGAGCAGATAGGCCAGCACGACCAGGACCAGCAGCCAGCGCACCCACCAGGGCTCGGTGGTCGGGTCGCGTCGGCGCTTCGCGATGGGCGGCACGGCGGCGTTCATGCGCGGGCCTCCTCGTGACGCCGGGCCCAGCGCTGCAGCAGGTTCAGCACCAGCAGCATGGCGAAGGAGGCGGCCAGCATGACCACGGCGATGGCGGCGGCGCCCGCATAGTCATATTGCTCGAGCTTGATGACGATCAGCAGCGGCGCGATCTCGGACTTCATCGGCATGTTGCCGGCGATGAAGATGACGGATCCGTATTCGCCGACGGCCCGGGCGAAGGCCAGGGCGAAGCCGGTCAGGAGCGCCGGGGCGATGGTTGGCAGGATCACATAGCGGAAGACCTTGAGGCGCCCGGCGCCGAGGCTGGCGGCGGCCTCCTCGAGCTCGCGTTCGAGATCCTGCAGCACCGGCTGGATCGTGCGAACGACGAAGGGCAGGCCGATGAAGGTGAGCGCCAGGGCCACGCCCAGCGGCGTGAAGGCGACCTTGATGCCGAGTGGCACCAGCAGCTGGCCGATCCAGCCATTGGGGGCGTAGAGCGTGGTCAGCGCGATGCCGGCGACGGCGGTCGGCAGCGCGAAGGGCAGGTCGATCAGCGCGTCGATGACCGGCCGGAAGGGAAAGCGGTAGCGCACCAGCACCCAGGCGGTGACGAGGCCGAAGACGGCGTTGACCAGGGCACCGATGAGCGCGGCGCCGAAGCTGAGGCGCAGCGAGGCCAGCACGCGCGGAGCCGTGACCGCGGCCCAGAAGCCCGGCCAGCCGAGTTCCGCCGGCCGCGCCAGCAGCGCGGCCAGCGGAATGAGCACGATCAGGCTGAGGTAGAAAATGGTGAAGCCGAGCGTGAGACCGAAACCCGGTAGCACGCTCGGCTGTCGCCATTGCACCCCGAAGATGGTGCCGGCTTGCTTCATTGAGTGGGCGTGTAGATCTGGTCGAACACGCCGCCGTCGGCGAAGTGGGTCTCCTGGGCCTTCTTCCAGCCGCCGAACTCCGCGATGGTGACGAGCGGGATCTGCGGGAAGTTGGCCTTGTACTTCTCGAACACCGCCGGATCGGTGGGGCGATAGAAGTTCACGGCTTCCAGCTCCTGTGCTTCCGGCGAGTAGAGATACTTCACGTATTCCTCGGCGATCTTCCGCGTGCCTTTTTTGTCGACCACCTTGTCGACGACGGTGACCGGCGGTTCCGCCAGGATGCTGAGGCTCGGCACCACGATCTCGAACTGATCCGGGCCCAGCTCCTTCAGCGCCAGATGGGCTTCGTTCTCCCAGGCGAGGAGCACGTCGCCGATGCCGCGCTGCACGAAGGTGGTGGTGGAGCCGCGCGCGCCGGTATCGAGCACCGGCACATGCTTGAAGAGCTCGGTCACGAACTTCTTGGCGCTCTCGTCGTTGCCGCCCGGCTGCTTCAGGGCGTAGGCCCAGGCCGCGAGGTAGTTCCAGCGCGCGCCGCCCGAGGTCTTCGGGTTCGGCGTGATGACCTGAACGTCGTTCTTCACCAGGTCGTTCCAGTCCTTGATGCCCTTGGGATTGCCCTTGCGCACCAGGAACACGATGGTCGAGGTGTAGGGAGAGCTGTGGTTGGGAAGGCGGGCTTCCCAGTTCTGGTCGATCAGGCCCTTGCTGGCGATGGCGTCGATGTCATAGGCCAGCGCCAGGGTGACGACATCGGCTTCGAGGCCATCGATGACCGCGCGGGCCTGCTTGCCCGAGCCGCCATTCGAGGTTTCGGCCGTGATGTCTTCGCCGCTCACGGTCTTCCAGTGCTTCACGAAGAGCTCGTTATAGGCCTTGTACAGCTCGCGGGTCGGATCGTAGGAGACATTGAGGATCTTCGTCTCCGCTTGAGCCGCGGTGGCAATCCCGGCAAGGCCGGCGGCAACGGTCGCGGCGAACGCAAGGGATAGGATGGATCGTCGGCTGGTCATAGTCCTTCCTCCATGTTTCGTCTGCGGCGTCCAGGCTTGGTCGGTTTTCCCGATCCTTTTGGTAGTGTTAAGGAGCAAAAAAAGGGCGGCGCGACGCCGCCCTCATTCCGGCAATCAGATATCGGCCCCCAGATCGAGAAGGGCCGTTGCTTTCGCGGAACGCGGGGTGGGCGTTCCGCGCACGATGTCGGCCAGCGTGGTGCGGTCGAGAATGGCCGCGGTCGCGTCGCGCACCTTGCGGAAGACGCGCCGGATCTGGCAGCTCGCCTCGTCATGGCAATCGTCGCAGCGCCGATAGGCGGTCAGGCTGGCGCAAGGCAGGGCGGCAAGGGGCCCGTCCATCAGCCGGATGACGTTGCCGAGGAAGATCTGCTCCGCCGGCTTGGCCAGCGCGTAGCCGCCGTTGCGGCCGCGGAAGCTGCGCACGAGGCCGGCGCGCTTCAGCTCCACCAGGATGATCTCCAGGAATTTCTTCGGCACCGCCTGACGCTCCGCGACCTCAGAAATCAGAATGGCTTCGCCGGGTTCCTGCTGGGCCAGATATTGGAGGGCCCGCAAGGCATATTTCGCTCGATGGGAAAGCATGATGGAATTACACTACTCTTTTGATAGGGTATGTCAAGGCCTCTGAGCCCAGCATTGGACCGGTCGGGGCTCTTTGATCGGCCCGGCAGGAACACGGGGTCGCGCGGCTGCAACTCGCGGTCGCCGACAAACCGCCTCGCGAACGGCGTAGGATCATCATCGCGGCCGGGAATGGCGGGTTCCGACGAGACCCGGCCGGCCGTGCGGCAGCGGGAAGAGGGGCGGGAAACTTGCTGGAGCGCCAGAAGAGCAGGGATCGTGCGGATCGCTCGGGACCGGAGCCATCCTCTCCCGGCTTGGCCGCCCTGCTGGCGGGTGACAGCAGCCCGCTGCTCACGGCGCCACGCTTCGCGCCCGCGCCGGCGGCCGATCTCGCCCGGCTCCATGACGAACTGGCACGGCTGTTCGAGGAGTTCGAGCGCCAGACCGAGCGCGATCCCTATGGCAACCCGGTCCAGCTCCTGGCTTTCGAGCTGCTGCGCCGCTTCGATCGCGACCTGCCGCCAGCCCTGATCGAGCAATTGCTGCAGCGCCTGACCCTGCATGCCTTCACCGAGCGCGCGCGGCGGCTGGCCCGCTATGTCGGCGAGGACGATCCCGCCCGAAACCGCGCGGCGATCGAGGCCGCGATCCGCCGGCTGGGATTCGACGGCACCGGCAAGCCCGTTTCCTTCGAGCGGTTCCGCGCCACCGTGGAGCGCGAGGTCTATGGCATCGTCATCACCGCCCATCCGACCTTCGGGCTCGCCTTCCGCATCGAGCGCGCGCTGGCAGCCCTGGCGCTCGATGCCGACGCGACCGGCGAGACGCTCAGCGCCGCCGAGCGCCAGCGCCTGGCCCGGCGCGTGATCGAAGCGGAACATCGGCCCGAGCCCAGCCTCGATCTCAAGGCCGAGCACAATCTTTCCCTCGAGGTGCTGGAGAATATCCGCTCAGCACTGGCCCAGCTCTACGAGGCGGCCTTCGCGGTCGCCGGCGAGCTCTATCCCGAGCGCTGGATGGAGCTCAGGCCGCGCCTGCTGACGGTGGCGAGCTGGGTCGGGTTCGACCTCGACGGCCGCGCCGATATCGGCTGGAACGACAGCTTCTACAAGCGCCTCAAGCTGGCGGCGATGCAGGTCCGCTACTACCGCGACCGGCTGACCGAGATCGCGCCCTTGACCGACCCCGCGACGAAGTCGGCCTTCGCGATGCTGGCCCGGCGCCTGGCGCAGGCCGCCGACGAGATGGACCGCGAGATCGAGATCTTCGAAGCGGCCGCGGGCGACGCCAGACGCTGGCGCGAGCAGCTCGCGGCCCTGGCGCAGGCGATGTACGAAGGCCGCCAGGCGCGCCTCGTCAGCGGCGGCGATATCGTGGCGGTGCTGGAGCAGGCGCTGACCGAAGCCCCGGCGGCGGCGCGGCCGGCGATCGCCGTGCTCCTGGCCGAGGTCCTCAATCACGGGCTGGGCCTCGCCCATATCCATGTGCGCCTCAATTCCACCCAGCTTCACAACGCGATCCGGCGCGAAATCGGCATGGAGGGAGCGCCCGACGATCCCAGCCGCCGCCGCAGCTTCCATGCCGCCATCAACGCGCTCTTGAGCGAGGTCAAGCCCGCCAGCATCAATTTCGGCTCGCTCATGGCGGAACGCGCCTCCGCCAAGCGCCTCTTCATGCTGGTGGCCCAGTTCCTCAAATATGTCGACACGGCCACGCCGGTCCGCTTCCTGATCGCGGAATGCGAGACCTCCTTCACGCTGCTGACGGCGCTCTATTACGCGCGCATGTTCGGGATCGAGGACCGGCTCGACATCTCGCCGTTGTTCGAAACGATCAAGGCCTTCGAGCGCGCGCCGCGCATCCTCGACGACGCCCTGGCCAACCCGCACTACGCGGCTTACTTGCGCAGGCGCGGGCGGCTCTGCATCCAGACCGGCTTCTCCGATGCCGGCCGCAATCTGGGCCAGACCGTGACGGCCGCGACGGTCGAGCTGGTGCGTTCGCGCCTGGCCGATCTCCTGGCCGATCGCGGCTTCACCGATATCGAGTTGGTGATCTTCGACACCCATGGGGAATCGGTCGGCCGTGGCTGTCACTATGACGGCTTCGCCGAGCGCTTCGCCTATGTCGCCTCGCCGGAGAGCCGGCGCCGCTTCGCCGCCAGGGGCATCAAGGTCAAGCAGGAGACGAGCTACCAGGGCGGCGATGGCTGGCTCTATTTCATGACGCCCGCGGCCTCGCTCGCCGCCGTGGCGCGGATGATCGAGTTCGCGCTCGAGACGCCGGCTCCGGCCAGCGCCGACCCCTTCTATGCGGACTACGACTATGTGACCGAGTTCTTCATCGCGGTGCGCCAGTTCAACGAGCGGGTGATGGGCGACCGCAATTACGCGGCGCTCCTCGACAGCTTCGGGCCGAGCCTGCTTTATCCTGCGGGCTCGCGGGCGATGCGCCGCGAGACCGAAGGATCGGCGCAGCGTGCCGACCTGATCCATCCGACCCAGATCCGCGCGATCCCGCATAACAGCATCCTGCAGCAGCTGGGGCTGATGGCGAACACGCTGGGCGGCGTGGGCCAGGCGATCCGCAAGGATCCGGAGCGCTTCCAGCGGCTCTATCGCGAAAGCCCGCGCTTCCGCACCCTCATGGCCATGGTGCGCTGGGCGCTGGCCTTCAGTTCCCCCGATCTGCTCAAGGGCTATATCGACCTGCTCGATCCGGGGCTCTGGCTGATGCAGGCGGCGCATCATTCGAGCGCCGGGCATAGCGACGAGCTGCGCCAGGTGTCCGACCATCTGGAGCGGCTGGGCAATCATGAGAAGCTGACGCGGATCTTCCGCGTGCTGCAGGCCGACTATCTCGACCTGGTGGCGGGGCTGGGCGCCGCCGAGGCGGAGACCGGGATCGGGCTGCCGCCCGCCCTGCGGCGCGACCTCCATCTGCTGCACGCGATCCGGATCGCGCTGATCCAACGCATCTTCCTGCTCTCGACCCATATCCCGGCCTTCACCGACCGGCACGGGATCACGCCGGAGCAGCTGATGGCGAAGATCCTGCATCTGGAGATCGATGCCGCCGTGGCCATCCTCGGCCGGATTTTCCCGGTGGTGGAGGAGCGGGTGGACCAGGCCGCGTTCGGGGAGCCCGCGAGCTATCGCAGCGAGGAGGCCCAGTCCTACGAGGCGGAGCACCGGCGCATCTTCGAGCCGATGGCGCATCTCTATGAGCTGGTCCGCCGCACCGGCAGCGCCATTACCCACATAATCGGCGCGGTTGGATAATCGGGGCGCCCGCACCAGATTTCCCTGCGACAGGTTTCGGCGCCGGCAACCCCCTATCGAAAGAGGATCATCATGGCGAAGACCGAACGTGCCTTGATCGTGGGCGTGGGCGCGGGGCTGAGCGCCTCGCTGGCGCGGCGCTTGCGCCATGACGGCGCCGAGGTGGCGCTCGCATCCCGGAACATCGACAAGCTCGCCGGGCTGGTAAAGGAATCGGGCGCCCGGGCCTATCGCTGCGATGCCCGCCGGCGCGAGGATGTCGCGGCCCTGTTCAAGGCGGTCGACCAGGAGCTGGGCGGGCTCGATCTGGTCATCTACAACCCGAGCCAGCGCGCCCGCGGCCCCTTCGTCGACCTGGATCCGACCGAGGTCGAGCAGACCCTCATGGTCACGGCTTATGGCGGCTTCCTGGTGGCGCAGGAGGCGGCCCGGCGCATGCTGAAGCAGGGCCATGGCAGCATCCTCTTCACCGGCGCCTCGGCCAGCGTGAAGGGCTATGCCCAGTCGGCGCCCTTCGCCATGGGGAAGTTCGCGCTGCGCGGCCTGGCGCAGAGCATGGCGCGGGAGCTCGCGCCCAAGAACATCCATGTCGCGCACTTCGTGATCGACGGCAGCATCGGCAAGGATCCCGAGGGCGAGGCGCGACTCGATCCGGACGCGATCGCGGACACCTACCTCCATATCCATCGCCAGCCGCGCAGCGCCTGGACCTGGGAGGTCGAGCTTCGCCCCTGGGTCGAGCGCTTCTGAAAACCGTTTGAAGCCAAGGCGGTTAGGCGCGCCTGCGCTTGCCGCCGGAGGGGTTGCAAGGGTAGGGTCGCGGCTGGGTTCCGGCCGGGATCGGATATCGAGTCCGGCCCCTGGCGGCGACCGGAAACGGGGCGATGGGCGGCGATCTTTTCGAGCGTGAATTGGCGGAGCATCTGGCGGTGGCCGAAGCCGTGCGCGGCGGTTTGGCGGCGCCCTTCGCTTCCATGCGGGCGCTCTGGCTTTCGACCGTCCAGGGCGGCGGCAAGATCCTGTTCTTCGGCAATGGCGGCAGCGCCGGCGACGCGCAGCATCTGGCGACCGAGCTCACCATCCGCTATTCGCGCGACCGCAAGCCGATTGCGGCGATCGCGCTCACGACCGACAGCTCGGCGCTCACCGCCGGCGGCAACGATCTCGGCTTCGAGCGCGTCTTCGCGCGCCAGCTCGAGGCGCTGGGCCGCAAGGGCGACCTCGCCTTCGGCATCTCGACCTCGGGCCGCAGCCCCAATGTGCTCGCGGCCTTCACCATGGCCCGCAGCCTCGGCATCGCGACGGCGGGGCTCACCGGGGCCGGTCCCCATCGGCTTGCCGACTATTGCGACCAGATCCTGGCCGTGCCCTCCACCGTGACCGCGCGCATCCAGGAGATGCATATCACCCTGGGCCAGATGCTCTGCGCCGCCCTGGAGCAGGATCTGGGGCTGGTATGAGCGACGCCCACGGCCCCATGCTCGACCGGTTCGACCTGACGCGCTTCCAGCAGGCGCGGATCCTGGTGCTGGGCGACGTCATGCTCGACCGCTATGTCGACGGTTCGGTGGAGCGCATGTCGCCGGAAGCGCCGGTGGCGGTCCTGCGGGCCGATGGCGAGCGCAGCATGGCCGGCGGTGCCGCCAATGTGGCGCGCAACATCGCGGCCCTGGGCGGGCAGGCGATCCTGATCGGGCTGGTGGGCCAGGACGATGACGGCGCCGCGCTGACCCGGGCGCTGCGCGGCGACGGCGGCATCGAGGCGCATCTCATCACCGATGCCGCGCGGCCCACCACGACCAAGACGCGTTTCGTGGCCGGGCGCCAGCAATTGCTCCGGGTCGATCACGAGAGATCGACGCCCGCCAACCGTGCGGTCGAGCAGGAGTTGCTGGCGGCGGTCCAGTCGGTCCTGGGCCGGGTCAATCTCGTCATCCTGTCGGACTATGCCAAAGGCGCCCTGACCGACCGGGTCATCGCCGGCGTGGCGGCTGCGGCCAAGGCCGCCGGCAAGATCGTGATCGCCGATCCCAAATCGCGCGACTTCCGGCGCTATCGCGGCGTGGATCTGCTGACCCCGAACCGGCACGAGGCCGCGGTCGCGGCCGGCATCCCCTGCGGCAACGAGGCGGAGGCCGTGATGACCGGCGCCCACCTCATGGAGCAGACCGGCATCGCCTCGCTGCTGATCACCCGCGGCGAGCAGGGCATGACCCTGATGCGCAAGGGACGCCCGCCGCTGCATCTTGCGGCCGACGCGCGCGAGGTGTTCGACGTCTCGGGTGCCGGCGACACGGTGATCGCGAGCCTGGGGCTGGCGCTCGCCACCGGCTTCGAGATGGAGACCGCGGCGCGCTTCGCCAATCTCTGCGGCGGCATCGTGGTCGGCAAGGCCGGCACCGCGCTGGTCCATCCGGCCGACGTGACCGGCGCGCTCCATGCGCGGGCGCTGGGCCTTTCCAGCGATGCCAAGATCATGGATCTGGGCCAAGCCGTGGCCCAGGCCGAGCATTGGCGCGCCTCGGGCCTCAAGGTCGGCTTCACCAACGGCTGCTTCGACCTGATCCATCCCGGCCATGTCACGCTGCTCGCCAAGGCGCGGGCTGCCTGCGACCGGCTGATCGTCGGCCTCAACAGCGACGCCTCGGTGCGCCGTCTCAAGGGGGCCGAGCGTCCGATCCAGGACGAAGAGATGCGGGCGACGGTGCTGGCGGCGCTCGCCAGCGTCGACATGGTGGTGATCTTCGAGGAAGACACGCCGGTCAAGCTGATCGAGGCGCTGCGGCCCGACCTGCTGGTGAAGGGGGCCGATTACCGGCTCGACCAGGTGGTCGGCGCCGACATCGTCCAGGGCTATGGCGGCCAGGTGCTGCTGGTCGATCTCGTCGCCGGCCATAGCACGACGGCGACGATCAAGCGGCTCGGTCGCAATCAATGATCCTCGTGACCGGCGGCGCCGGTTTCATCGGGTCCAACCTGGTGGCGGCATTGTCGGAGCGGGGCACGCCCGCCGCCGTCTGCGACCAGCTCGGCACCGGCGAGAAATGGCGCAATCTCGCCAAGCACGAGATCGTCGACCTGATCACGCCCGACCAGTGCCTCGGCTGGCTCGACCGCAACCGTCACCTGATCGAGCTGGTGGTGCATCTGGGCGCGATCAGCGACACCGCCGCCACCGATGCCGATCTGGTGGTGGCCAACAACTACGCCTTCTCGCGGAGCCTCTGGGACTGGTGCAGCCGCGCCGAGCGGCCTTTCATCTATGCCTCGTCGGCGGCTACTTATGGCGACGGATCCGCGGGCTTCTCCGACGCCTGGGAGGGCAATGCGCTGGCCCTGCTCAAGCCGCTCAATCTCTATGGCTGGAGCAAGCAGCTCTTCGACCGCTGGGTGGCGGGGCAGGCGGCCGGCCTGCGCCCGACGCCGCCGCGCTGGTACGGGCTCAAGTTCTTCAACGTCTATGGGCCCAACGAGTATCACAAGGGCGCGATGCAGAGCGTGATCGTGCGCAACTATCCGCGCGTCGCCAACGGGCTCGCCATCGAGCTCTTCCGCTCCTACCGCGAGGGCATCGCGCATGGGGCGCAGAAGCGCGATTTCGTCCATGTGCGCGATTGCGTGGACCTGCTGCTGTGGCTCTCGGACGCGGCCGCCGCCAGCGGCATCTACAATGTCGGCAGCGGCAGCCCCCGCACCTTCCTCGATCTCGGCACGGCGCTCTTCGCCGCGGTGGACCACGAGCCGCGCTTCGAGTTCATCGAGATGCCGCAGGCGCTGCGCCCGCTCTATCAATACGAGACCGCGGCCGACCTGACGCGGCTGCGGGCCGCCGGTTATGAAAGGCCGTTCATGTCTCTGGAGGCCGGCATCGCCGACTATGTCGGGCGCTATCTGGCGACCGGGGACCGCTACCGGTGAGCCGTCCCGGCGGCCCCGGCCTCCCATGAGCCAGCGCCGGCCCTCCTTGATCAAGCGGTTCCGGCAGGCGCTCGAGGGGGCCTTGCTGCTCCTGCTCTGGCTCCCTGTCCGCTGGATGCCGATCGACTGGGCCTCGGGCCTGGGTGGCGGGATCGCGCGCGTGATCGGGCCCTGGTTCCCCGTCAGCGGCACCGGCCGCCGCAATCTGAAGCTCGCCTTTCCCGACAAGAGCGAAGCCGAGATCGAGCGCATCCTCGAGGGCGCCTGGGACAATCTCGGCCGCTACGCGCTCGAGTATCCCCATCTCAAGCGCATCTGGGACTATGAGGTGGGACAGCCGGGACCGGGCCGTGTCGAGGTGGCGGGCGTCGACCAGTTCCTGGCGCTGCGCGACGACGGAAAACCGGCCCTGATCTTCGCCGCCCATCTGGGGAACTGGGAGCTGCTGCCGGTGGCCGCCGCCCGCCATGGGCTGCCGGTGACCGTGCTCTACAAGCGGCCCCGGAACCCGGTCGCGGCGGAGATGCTGGACCGCATCCGGCGCGACGCCATGGGCGAGCTGATCTCGACCGGCATCCACAGCGCGATCGCGGCGGTCGAGGTGGTCGAGCGGGGCGGGCATCTGGGCATGCTGGTGGATCAGCATGCCAATCTCGGCCCCGTCGTGCCCTTTTTCGGGAACCCGGTGCGCACCGCCCCGTTGCTCGCCAAGCTGGCGCGGCGCTATCAATGTCCCTTGCATGGCGCGCGAGTCGAGCGTTTGGGAGGGGCCCGGTTCCGGGCGACGCTGACGCCGCCGCTCGAGATTCCCGTCACGGACGACGTCGAGGCCGACGTCGAGGCGATCATGACCAAGGTGACGTCGATCATCGAAGGCTGGGTGCGCGAGCGGCCCGAGCAGTGGCTCTGGCTGCATCGGCGCTGGCGCCCGCTCAAGCAGCGGCGCTAGGCGCGAGGATCGGACCGCCATGGGGCATCCCCTCCATGCCAACGGCTGCTGGTTCGAGCGGCGCCTCTCGGTGGCATCCGCGCGCGAGAGCAGCGCGCTCTTCCTCGATCGCGACGGCGTCGTCATCGAGGATGAAGGCTATCTGGCCGATCCGAAGAAGGTGCGGCTGATCCCGGGCGCGCGCGAGGCGCTGGTGGTGGCGCGTGCCAAGGGCTGGCATGTGGCGCTGGTGACGAACCAGTCCGGCATCGGGCGTGGGATGTATGGCTGGAACGAGTTCGCGGCCGTTCAGGCGGCGATGATGGCGGCGCTCGGCGACGCGGCCGCCACGATCGAGCTGGTGGCCGCCTGCCCGCATTACCCGAGCCATCCCTGGCGCAAGCCCGAGCCGGGCATGATCCTGGCCGCGCTTCAGGCGCTGGGTGCCGATCCGGCGAAATCCTGGATGGTGGGCGACAAGGCGGCCGACCTCAAGGCGGGGCGTGCCGCGAAGCTCGCGGGCGGCTTCATCGTCGGCACGGGCGAGGGCCGCAACGAGCGCGCCGGCGCCATGGCCTGCGGCGGCAACGGCTTCGCGCTGCGCTCGATCGATTCCATTGCCGCGCTGGGCCCCTGGCTCAAGGGTGCCGGCGCGTCCTAGCGGCCCAGCAGCGCCGCTACCGCCTCGCCGAAGACCTCGTTATGCCGGTCGATGTCGGCCTCGCTGGTGGCGGGGCAGGCGAGCAGCATGTTGTGCATCGGCGTCACCATCACGCCGCGATTGAGGCACCAGAGATGGAAGAAGCGGTCGACGGCGCTGTCGGCGCCGGCCCGCGCTTCGGTGCCGGTGCGCGGCGGCGAGGGCTGGAAGCGATACTCGACCCGGGCGCCGAGCTGGGTCACGTACCAGGGCAGGTCATGGCGGCGGACGACGGCGCGGATACCCTCGGCGAGACGGGTGCCGAGCCGGATCATGTGATCGTAGGCGGCCTCGGTCGCGACCTCCGTGAGGGTCGCCCGCATGGCGGCCAGCGCCAGCGCGTTGGCGGTGAGCGTGCCGCCGATTCCGGCGACGGCGGCCCCCGGCCCGTAGAGCCGCTCGCGCACTTGGCCCCCGATCGTGTCGGTCATGCCGAAGACCGCGGCCGGGATGCCGCCGGCGATCGGCTTGCCCAGCACCAGAATGTCGGGTTCGAGCCCATGGGCACGGCTATAGCCGCCGGGCCCGGTCGAGATGGTATGGGTCTCGTCGATGATGAGCAGCGTGCCGGTCTTGCGTGCGATCGCGCGCAGGGCGGCGTGATATCCGTCATCGGGCAGCACCACGCCGGTGAGATTGGTGAGCGCGGGCTCGGTCAGGACGCAGGCGACCTTGCGGTCGGCCAGGGCCGCCTCGAGCGCCGCGAGGTCGTTGAACTCGATCACGCGCGTATCGGCGGTCGGATCGAAAGCGGGTCCGACATTGCCGCGCCGCGAACGCGGCTTGCCGTTCTCGAGGCTGACGATCGTCTCATCCACCGTGCCGTGATAGCAGCCGTTGAAGACCAGGATCTTCGGCCGGCCGGTGATCTCGCGGGCAAGGCGCAGCACGAAGCGGTTGGCGTCGGTGGCGGAGAGCGCCATCTGCCAGAAAGGCAGGGCGAAGCGCTGCGCCAGCAGTTCCGCCACGATGACCGCGTTCTCGGAGGGCAGCATCGCGGTCAGGCCCTTGGCCGTCTGCGCCGCTGCGACCCGGGCTACGGCCGGTGGCGAATGGCCGAACATGGCGCCGGTGTCGCCGAGGCAGAAATCGATATAGCGATGGCCGTCGATGTCGGTCAGGCGGGCACCCTCGGCCTCCGCCATGAAGGGCGGGAAGGGGCCCGGCCATTCGCTCATCCATTGCATCGGCACACCGCCCACGAGGCTGCGGGCGGCGCGTTCGAAGAGCGCGCGCGATCTCGGCCGCGCCGCGGCATAGCGCTCGCTCTCGCTCGCGGTCAAGGCCGCGAGCCGGCTCCGGTCGATCGTTGCCATAGGGGCCAGGTCAGGCCTGGAACTTCACGGCGCCGCCGACGACGGTCATGTCCACTTGCGTGTCCTTGATCTTCTCCGGCGCCACGGCGAAGGGGTCCTGCCGCAGGATCGCGAAATCGGCGAGCTTGCCGGGCTCGAGCGAGCCCTTGATGTCCTCCTCGAAGCCGGCCCAGGCGCCGAGCGTGGTATAGGCGCGCAAGGCTTCCTCGACGGTGATCGCCTCCTCGAGACCGAAGGCGCGGCCGGTGTCGGTGCGCCGGGTCACGAGCGCGCCGATGATCTCCCAGGGATTGGTCGAGCAGATCGGCGCGTCGGAATGGCCCGGCGCCGGCACGCCTTTGTCGATCAGGCTGCGATGCGGGAACATCCAGCGCATCGCCTTCTCGCCGCGATTGTCGATATAGGCGTCGCCCAGGCTGTACATAAAGCCGGTGGCGGAGGAATCCACCACGCCCAGCTTCTTGATCCGCTCCAGGATCTTCGGCGTGACATAGCAGCAATGCTCGACGCGGCTGCGATGGTCGGGCTTGGGATGCGCCTGGAGCGCCGCCTCGATGGCGTCGAGCGCGAAATCGATGCCGCGATCGCCGAGCCCCTCGATGCAGACGCGCAAGCCCGCCTTGTGCGCCGCGACCACGCGCGGGATCAGGTCCTCGGCCTCGTAGAGCAGCATGCCCGTGTTCGGCACCGGCTCGCCCGGCACCGGCGTGCCGACATAAGGATCGTAGTAGGCGGCGGTGCGGCCGGAGGTCGAGCAGTCGGGGCACCATTCGACGCCGATGACGCGGATCCATTCGTCGCCGAAGCCGGTGCGCACGCGGCTGTGGGTGTAGGACGCGACCAGGCTGTCGTCGCGTCCGTCGAGGATGACGCCGATGCGCATGCTGAGCTTGCCGGCCTCGCGCAGGCGCTGATAGGCGTCGATCGCCTTGCGTGCGGTCAGCGAGTTGTGCAGCGAGGTGACGCCATGCCGCAGATAGAGGTCGAACACCTGCGGCAGGCCGGTCTCGAACTCGCCGACGCTGTATTCGTCCTTGAACTTCTCCTCGAGGCTCCAGGCCGCCATCTCGCGCGCGAGCCCCGTCATGCGGCCCGTCTTGGGATCGCGGTCGAACTGGCCATGCGGCGGGTTGTGCGTGTTGTCGCCGACACCCATCGCCGTCAGCATCGGCGTGTTCAGCACCGCGATATGGTGATCGGTGCGATAGATCCAGACCGGCCTTCCGTTCGAGACGGCGTCGAGCTGCTCGCGCGTCGGATAACCACCCTGCTTCTTGTCGTTGAAGCAGAAGCCCAGGAGCGGCTTGTCGGGGGCGAGCTCCGACGTGCGCTTCTTCACGAACTGCAGCAGCTCCTCGATCGACTTGATCTGCGAGGGACCGACATCGGTCCAGCGCAAGAGCGAGATCGCGTGACTGTCGGGATGGCAGTGGGAATCGACGATGCCGGGCACGACACGCCGGCCCTTGAGATCGACGATCTTCGTCTGGCGTCCCGCGAGCCCTTCGATCTCGCTGTCGCTGCCGATGGCGAGGATGCGGTCCCGCCAGACGGCGAGAGCCTGGGCCTGGGCCGATTGCGCGTTCAAGGTCGCGATCTTGCCGTTCTTCAGGATCAGATCGGCGGCGATGGCGGTCATTCTTTCCCCCTGATTTTTCCTGACTGCTTAATCAACGCTACCACAACCAATTGAAAATGCACGAGGTTGGCGTCACAGAAAGGCCACACCATGGTTAATCCGAATCAGCGCAATGTCTCTTCCAGCGCCGGTCGCGGACCCCCGCAAGGCCGCCCCTCCGGTGCAGCTGCGTCGCCGCCGAAAGCCCCTCGCCACTGGGCCTGGCGAGAGGCTTTCGGAGCGCAGCACCCACACGCCAACTCGCGCGCCCCGCTCCCTCCCCGGGAGCGGGGCGGTCCTTTTCTGGGGTCTGATTCCTGCGAGGATCGGCGGTATCGCGGCTCCGCCCGCGTGAAGCTTCCCTTCATGGCCGAAACTTCATCCTACCGGATGGGCTTGCCGCGGAAGACGGCAATCGCATCGGCGAGCTCGGGCAGCGCGCGCTGGACCGCGTTCGTCCCTTCGGCGATGGCTTCGTCCGCGCGCTCGAACTCGAGCAGCCCGATATGCCCGAGGCGCGGCAGCACCAGCACGTCGGGCGGCTCGCCGGCGAGCCGGCTGCGGGCGATCCGGTCGAGCATGATGTTGAGCGACTGCACCATCACCGCGAACATGCTGGGGGTGTCGGCGCTGCGGCCGAACACGCGCTGCAGGATGCTGTTGAAGCGCGAGGGACGGCCCGTGGCCGCCTCCATCTGCGTGAGCTCGGCCGTCAGATCGATGCCGCCCTCGCGCTCGATCTCGACCTCGGTCGAGCGCGCGCGGCCGATGATGTCCGAATGGAGATTGACCGCGATGACGATATGGGCGCCGAGCGCCCGGCAGACCGAGACGGGCACGGGATTGATCAGCGCGCCGTCGACCAGCCAGCGGCCTTCGCGCCGGGCCGGCGAGAAGATGCCGGGCAACGAGATCGAGATGCGCAGCGCCTCGACCAGGCTGCCGTCGCGGATCCAGACCTCATGGCCCGAGACCAGATCGGTCGCCACGGTGGCGAAGGGGGCGGACAGGCTCTCGATCCGCAGCTCCCCCAGATGGCGGGCGATGATGTCGGTCAGCCGGTTGCCGCTGATGAGGCCGCCGCGGCCCATCTGGAAATCCAGATAGCCCATCACCTTGAGGCGCGTCAGCGCGCGGGCCCAATCCTCCAGCACGTCGAGCTTGCCGGCGAGATGGACGCCGCCGACCAAGGCGCCGATCGAGGTGCCGCAGATCACGTCGGGTTTTACGCCCGCCGCCTCGAGCGCGCGGATGACGCCGATATGGGCCCAGCCGCGGGCGGCGCCGCTGCCGAGCGCCAAGCCGATCCGCGGCCGCGTGAAGGGCGGCGGGACATTCTCGCCCGTGAAGCTCATGGATTGAATCTCATGAATCGAGGCTCAAGGACCGCCTTCTTCGAGGATCTGCCGCACGATCTTCAAAGCCTCGGGGCGGGCCATGCCGGGCTGGAGGCGGGGGCTGTAGAGCAGGCGCACCAGCATCTCATCATCGTCGGTCAAGGTGACCTGCGGGCTGTGATCGTTGAAGACCGAAGGATAGACCTTGTCGGAATCGTTGGGCAGCCCCAGGACCTGGGTCGTCTCCTCGATCACACAGGCCTGCAGGATGCCCTGCGACATGACGATGTCGATGGGAATGCCGATGACGGCATAGCCGATCGCCTGGGCGCCCTTGACGGCAAACATGCCGAAACAGGTGGAGCCGTGAAGATCCTTCCAGCTGCCCAGCGGCGGATCGAGATAGCGGTTGACCGATCCGATCAGCCGGTCGGCCGTGTCGAACACGAACATCAGATTGGCGTCGGACGCCTTGGGGACGAGATCGATCTTCAAACCCGTCAAACGCCGCAACAGGGCCACGTGTTCCTCGAGCTGCCGGCGTTCGAGATCCAGGGGGCCCGCCCGGGCGTCGAGGAAGATGCGGATGGACGTGACCCATTTGTGGATCTTCGCATCCATCGGCGTGCCGAACTCGGTGTTGAAGATGATGAGATCGAAATTGGTGACCAGCCGGTCGACGCGGGCATTGTTGCTGGCCCCGAGCAGCGGAATCGCCAGAAGGAGCAGCGCGCATCGTGACAGAACACCGACGGACCGGCGCGCCCATGACAAAGCCGCCATGTTCCGCTTACGTCTTCTCCGGTACATGGATGACGCTAACAATTTTTCGTCATGCCGGCTTTAGGCCGGCATCCATGAACACAAACCCCGCCTAAATATGCCCGGTCGGTGTTCATGGATCCCGGCCTTCGCCGGGATGACGAAAGAGTAAACGCGACCGTCCTCGATGCTGTGCCGTGCCTTGACGTCATTGAGGCGCAAAGCCTCAATCGAGCCAGGCCGAGTTCTGATGCACCTCGATCAGCGTCGGGCCGTCCGCGGTGAAGGCGTCGGTCAGGGCCTTCTTGAGCTGGGCGGCGCCGGTCGGCTTGGCGACATGCGCGCCGAAGGCCTTGCCCAGCATCTGGAAGTCCGGGTTGCGCGGCTTCACGGCGATCTCGGGGATGCCCTTGTGCACCATGTCGCCGGCGATCTGGCCCAGCGCATCGTTGTTCCAGAGCAGGATGGCGATCGGCAGCTTGAGCTCGACGGCGGTCGCGAGCTCCTGCACGGTGAAGAGGAACCCCGCATCGCCGGCGATGGCGACGCAGGCGCTTTCGGGCCGTGCCAGCTTGGCACCGATGGCGGCCGGCAGCGCGTAGCCCAGCGTGCCGTAGCCCACCGGATGGAACCAGCAGCGCGGCTGGCTCATCGGGAAATAGTAGTTACCGGTATAGGCGATCTGCGTCATGTCCGAGGCGATCATGCCGTCCTCGGGCAGCACCGCGCGCACGGCATCCAGCACCTTGCGGTGCTTCATCTGCAGCGCCGGCCAGCCAGAGAGGTTCTCCTGGCGCAGGCGCTCCAGCTCGGCGGCCGGGATGCGGCCCGCCGGCTTCTGGCCGTCGAGCGCCGAGGCGATGGCGTCGAGCGACAGCCCGGCATCGGCGAGGATCGCGACGGTGGCCGGGTAGTCGCGGGCGATGGTGCGGGGGTCGAGGTCGATGCGGATGAGCTTGCCCTTGATCTCGAGCCGGTCGACCCAGCTGTCGGTCTCGGCGAGCTCGGTGCCCACCGCCAGCACCACATCGGCCGAGGCGAGCAGGGCCTGGGTGCCGTCGGTCACGAGCGTGGAACCGAGGCAGAGCGGATGGTCGTCCGGCAGCACGCCCTTGGCCGCGACGGTGACGACGACCGGGCTGCCGGTCAGCTCGGCCAGGCGCTTCACCGAGGCCGCGCAATCGACCGTGCCGCCGCCCACCAGCATCAGGGGGCGTTTCGCCTCGCGCAGCAGTTCGGCCGCCGCGCGGACCGTTGCGGGCGACGGGCCCGGCTTGGCACTGCTGGCGCCCGGGGTCTCCACCCGCAGGGCGGGGGCCGCCAGCAGGTCGAGCGGCAGTTCGATATGGACGGGGCGGGGGCGCTGGCTGGCGAACCGGTCGAAGGCGTCCGCCATCGCGACCGGCAGCTCGCTCGCGGCGCGCAGGCTGTGGCTGGCCGAGACCAGCGGCGCGATGGCGGCCTGCTGGTCGGTGATCTCATGGAGCCGGCCGCGGCCGCGGCCGAGATCGCCGCTGCCATTGACGCTCGAAAGCATCAGCACCGGCACGGAATCCGAGAAGGCCTGGCCGATGGGGGTCGCGGCGTTGGTGACGCCGGGGCCGGTGATGACGCAGCAGACGCCCGGTCGGCCCGAGGCCCGCGCATAGCCGTCGGCCATGAAGCCCGCGCCTTGCTCGTGGCGGACACCGACATGCCGGATCGAGCTGTCCGCCAGCCCGCGGTAGAAATCCAGGGTATGGACACCGGGAATGCCGAAGACGGTATCGACGCCATATTGCTCGAGCAGCGCGATCGCGGCCTGCCCGCAGGTCATGTTGGTGGTCATTCCGGAAGTCCTTGATAGAGATCGGGGGCAGAGAGAGGGAGACCGAGGGAATTGAGGCGAATTCGACGAAAATCCTCGACAAGCGTGTCAAGTTTCGAGCGGGCGGCAGCATGGACCGGTGCCCGCTTGCCGGCAAGCTTGAGCTGGGCTGATCTTATCCCGGTTATTCATCATATCCACAGCTTCCCCCTGGCGAGGGCTTCCCTCACCATGCGCCGCCACAAGAGGCGCGGAGGACCGGCGTTGGTAAGTCCCTACCTGGTTAAGCCGTTACGGACGGTGGATGAAGTGGTGCGCGAGCAGGAAGACGCGCAGCGGCGCCGGCTGTCGCGGGGCGAAGGCCATGCGCTGCTCGAGCCGCAGCCGGGCCAGGCGGGCAGGACGCCGCGCGCCGACCGGGACAAGGACGGGCTCCGCCGCGGTCCCCGGGCGACGATCGAGTAGCAGCCCCGCTGGACCGGCTGAGGCCGTCCGATCACACCCGCCCTCTTTCCGTGATGGCAGGGCTTTCGGGAAGCCTTGCGTCGTTGCCTCCTTCCTGAACCGCTGTTAAGGCTCCGCCATGGCGCCGCCGCTCGAGGCGATGCCGGGGGTGATTTCGGGCGCGATCGAAGGACGGCGTCTCCATGCTGGCGACACTCTGCGCCATTATCCTGCCGATCCTGATCGTCTCGGCGCTGGGTTTCATCTGGGGGCGGATGGGCCAGACGCTGGAGCCGCGCCTGGTGACGGCGCTGGTCACCACAATCGGCACGCCCAGCCTGGTCGCCCATACCCTGACCGGCCTGACGGTCGATACCGCCGTGGTCGGGCGGATGGTGCTGGTGTCCTTCGCGGTCTTCGCCGGCTTCGCGCTGATGGGATTCCTCGTCTGCCGCGCGATGAAGCTGCCGCTCCATTCCTTCCTGCCGTCGCTCATGTTCCCCAACACGGGGAACATGGGCCTGCCGCTGACCCTTTTCGCCTTCGGGCAGGAGGGGCTGGCGCTCGCCATCGTGTTCTTCGTGATCTCCATCACGCTGCAATTCACCATCGGGATCGGCATCGCCTCGGGCAGCGCCGATCCGCGCCGCCTGCTGAAGATGCCGCTCATCTACGCGGTCGTGCTGTCGCTGGTGTTCCTCGTGACCGGATGGCCGGTGCCGCGCTGGCTCTCCAACACGCTGGATCTGCTGGGCGGCCTGACCATCCCGCTGATGCTGATCGCGCTCGGCGTGTCCCTGTCCCAGCTGCGCGTCCGCTCGCTCGGGCGTGCCACGATCCTCTCGGTCGCGCGGCTCGGCGGCGGCTTCCTGGTGAGCTACGGCATCGGCCGCGCCTTCGGCCTCGAGGGGCCGGCGCTGGGCGTGGTGGTGCTGCAATCGACCATGCCGGTCGCGGTCTTCAATTATCTTTTCGCCGAGCTCTACCGGCGCGAGCCGGAGGAGGTCGCCGGCATCGTCGTCGTCTCGACGGTGCTGTCCTTCGCGACCCTGCCGCTTCTGATCCTGTTCGTGCTCTAGCCCGCGCTCAGTGCGACAGCAGCGAGCAGACGCTCGGCTGCAGCAGGAGATCGTAGGTCACGCCGCCGAGCATCCATTCGCGCAGGCGATTATGCCCATAGGCGCCCGCGACGAGGAGGTCGACCTGATTCTCCTGCGCGATGGCATCGAGCTGCGCGGCATCGTCCCGGCCGGCGACCACCGCCAGGGGCTCCGCCGCGATGCCATGGCGCTTGAACCATCCGGCGACATCCTGGAGGCGATCCTGGGCCGACGCGAGACCGTCTTCGGGGACGATCTCGACCACCGTCACGCGCGCCGCTTTCTTCAGGAGCGGCAGGGCATCGGTGGCGACGCGGCGGGTCTCGCGGCTTTCCTTCCAGCCGAGCATGGCATGGTTCAGCTCCAGCGCTTCGATATTCGGGGGCACGACCAGGACGGGGCGCCCCACGCTCATGACCAGGTCGCCGATATCCACGCTTGCCGACGCATTGAAGGGCGATCCGCCGCGGCTCGGCCCCGTCACCACGAGATCGGCGGCGCGTGCCTGCGCCGTGGCGAAACCGGCCAGGGGCTCGAAGCTCACCGCCGAGCGCCACTCCAGGCCGGAAGCCTTGCCCTCGAGAGCCGTCCGGAAGCTTGCCTCCGCGGCCTTCATGTCGTTCTCGATCTCGGTCTGCTGGGCGGCCAGCAGATCGCCCGACGCATAGCCGTCGCCATAGGAAATCTGAATCGGCCGGCAGGCGGCGACACCGATGACATGCGCCTTGAACTGCTCGGCCAGCGTGGCGGCGACACGCAGCACGGCGTCGTTGGAAGAACTCAGACTCACATGCACCATCAAGGTGGCGTAACCCATCGTCGTCTCCTGCGGGGGCAATCTCGCGGGGCGGCCTTTCACGGAAGCCGGGGGTCGTCCCGACCTGTCGGCCAGCCTCCACGTCGTTAAGATATCTTTCTAGGGTGAGAACCGGCGGGTGGGTTTGATTTCGATCAAGAAGCGCCCGGCGCGTCGTGATGACGATCGGGAATTCCCAGGCTTCGTCGTCGTTTGACGATATCTTCCGGCCCGGTTCCGAGCGACCGAAAAGGCTTTCCGGCCCGCAACCTTGCCGCTTCGTAACCTGTTCGTGCTATAGCTGGAACCGGTTTGCCGGGGGCATCCGCTTACTGTCATCAGGGCCAGGGGCCGTCGTGAAGTTCATCCCTGCCAAGTTCCGCAAGGCGCCGCCGGTCCGGCGTGTCCGCGAGATCCCCAATCTCTGGATTCCGCTGAGCGACGGCACGCGCCTGGCGGCGCGGGTCTGGCTGCCGGAGGATGCCGAGGCCGACCCGGTGCCGGCCATCCTCGAATGCATTCCCTACCGCAAGCGCGACGGCACGGTCTGGCGCGACGAGGCGATGCATCCCTATATCGCCAGCCATGGCTACGCGGTCCTGCGCATCGATCTGCGCGGCTCGGGCGATTCCGACGGCATCCTCGACGACGAATATATGGCCGAGGAGCAGACCGACCTGGTCGAGGCCATCGGCTGGGTTGCGGGGCAGAGCTGGTGCAGCGGTCACTGCGGCATGACCGGCATCTCCTGGGGCGGCTTCAACGCGCTCCAGGTGGCGGCGCGCCGGCCGCCGGCCCTCAAGGCGATCATCACCATCGATTCCACCGACGACCGCTACAGCGACGACGTCCATTACATGGGCGGCGCCATGCTGCACGACAATTTCGCCTGGGCCTCGGCGATGTATGCCTATCTCTCGCAGCCGCCCGATCCGCTGCTGGCGGGCGAGGGCTGGCGCGCGACCTGGCTCGACCGGCTGCAGCGGGCGCGCTTCTGGCTGCGGCAATGGCTGCAGCATCAGCGCCGCGACGGCTATTGGCGTCACGGGTCGGTCTGCGAGAGCTATCGCGACATCACCTGCGCGGTCTATGCCGTGGGCGGCTGGGAGGATGGCTACAGCAACGCGGTGCCGCGCCTGCTGGAGGGCCTGCAGACGCCGGCCAAGGGATTGATCGGCCCCTGGGGCCACGCGCTGCCGCACAGCGCCTATCCGGGGCCTTCGATCGGGTTCCTGCAGGAATGCCTGCGCTGGTGGGATCACTGGCTCAAGGGTATCGAGACGGGGATCATGCGCGAGCCGCGCTACCGGGTCTGGATGAACGAGAGCTTCCGGCCGGCCGCCTTCGCCGAGAGCCGCGAGGGCCGCTGGGTCGCCGAAGCCGGCTGGCCCAGCGCCCATGTCACGATGCGGCCCTTCCATTTGTCCGCGGCGGGATTGACCGACGCACCCGGCGAGCCGGCCGTTCTTTCGATCCAGTCGCCGCTGACGACCGGCACGGGCAGTCTCGAATGGTGCTCTTATGGCGGGCGCGGCGGCGACCTGCCGACCGACCAGCGCGGCGACGATGCGGACTCGCTCTGCTTCGACAGCGCGCCGCTACCGGGCCGTCTCGAGATCCTGGGCGCGCCGGTGCTGGAGCTCGCCTTCAGCAGCGACAAGCCGGTGGCGACGATCTGCGTCCGGCTCTGCGACATCTGGCCGGACGGCGCTTCGGCACGCGTGACCTTCACGCTCTTCAACCTGACGCATCGCGACGGCCATGCCGCGCCGACGGCGCTGGTCCCGGACCAGCAATACCGGGTCCGGATTCCGCTCAACCATGTCGCCCATGCGTTCGCCGCCGGCCATCGCCTGCGCCTCGCGATCTCCACCGCCTATTGGCCGATGATGTGGCCGGCGCCCGAGCGCGCGACCCTCACGGTCCATGCCGCGGATTGCCGCTTCGAGCTGCCGGTGCGCCCGCCGCAGGAGGCGGACGGGCAGCTTCCCGCCTTCGCGCCGCCGGCGATGGCGCCCGGTCCGCGCGAAGAGGGGATGCGTCCCGACAGCACGCGCCGGCGCGTCGAGACCAATGTCGCCAAGGGCGAGACGATCGTGACGATGGTGAAGGATGCGGGCGCCACCAGGCTTCTCGACATCGATCTCGCCGTGGACACCGACGCGGTCGAGACCTATCGCATCCGCCACGACGACCCCGCCAGCGCCGAGGGCATGACCCGCTACCGGCAGAAGCTCGGCCGCGGCGACTGGCAGATCGAGACCCGGACCACGACCAGCCTCAAGCTGACCGCGACGCAGTTCCTGGTCAGCGCCGAGCTGGAAGCCTTCGAGGGCGGCGAACGCATCTTCTGCCGCAACGAGAGCTTCACCATCCCGCGCGATCTGGTCTGAAGCCGGCGGGATGACCGCCGCGCCCGGGGGCGTTATAGTGGCCGGACAATCATGCCAGCGAGGGCCCGGGTCTGCGGGCTGCCGCCGACGGAGGGATCCGCCATGAACGAGACCGCGCTGCGCCGGCCCGCCACCGGCCCGATCAACAAGACCCATATGAAATTCGCGCTCGATGGCGGCGTGGCCAGCCGCTGCCGCATCGGGCTCATCGTGCTCGCGACCGACCACACGATCGAGGCCGAATGGCGGCAGGTGATCCGTCTGCCGGGGGTGGCGGTCTATGAGAGCCGGATCCAGAACTCGCCCGAGATCAACCCCGAGACGCTGGCCGCGATGGAGAAGGACCTCGGCAAAGCTGCCTCGGTGATCCTGCCGGGGATCGAGCTCGACGTGATCGGCTATGGCTGCACCTCGGCCTCGGTGGTCATGGGCGAAGAGACGGTGGCCAGGCGGATCCAGGAGGCGCGGCCGGGCGTGGCCGTCACCAACCCGATCACGGCCGCGATCACCGGCATGAAGAAGCTCGGCGCCCGGCGGATCGCGCTGCTGACGCCCTATATCGAGGCGGTCAATCAGCGCTTCCGCGGCTATATCGAGGGGCGCGGGCTCGAGGTCACGGTCATGGGCTCCTTCAACCATGAGAACGACAACGAGGTGGCGCGGATCAGCACCGCCTCGATCCGCGACGCGATGATCGAACTGGCCCAGGAACCGACGGTCGACGGCATCTTCGTCTCCTGCACCAGCCTGCGGGTGGCCGACATCGTCGAGGAAGTCGAGCAGAAGATCGGCAAGCCGGTGACCTCCAGCAACCTGGCCCTGGCCTGGCATTGCCTGCGGCTCGCCGGGATCGAGGATCGGCTCCCCGGCTACGGACAGCTGTTCCGAAGCTGACCTGTCAAGGCGGCCCGGACCTCGCCGGCGAAGCCCCGTCGACGATCAGGACGGGTTCTCGAGGCTGAACTGCTCGGTCTGATCGTCGTAGGCGAACAGCTCCGCGTAGCGGCCCCAGGAGATCGCGGCGTGCAGCGTGTTCTGGGCGAATTCCGGTGACATGAAATCCTCGAGCTCCTCCCGGAACCGCGCGGCCGGCGCCCGATGGCTCGGCCGTTCGTCGAGCACCCGCCGGATCAGGGTCACGATCGGCACATAGCTCATCAGATGCTCGGAGAAGAGCCGCTTGCGCCCGTCGACATCGAGCCCGACGAAGCGCCGGCCCGGCTCGGTCAGCTTGATGTCGCCGTCCGCCAGGTCGGCGAAGCGGAAGAGCTGCAGCGTCTCCGCGATGGGGAAGAGCTCGTCGGTCTCCATCTGCAGGGCTTCGGCGATCCGCGGCAGATCGGCCTTGCCGCCATAGGGCGCGGCGGCCAGCGTCTCCAGCAGGCCCGAGAGCACGTTGGTCGAGACATGCGGCAGCGCCATGCCGATGCCGGTGCCGGCAAAGCCGCCGCCGGCCTGCCGTTCCTTGCGGTCGCCGGCGGCCCGGTTGGTCATGCGCGCATAGATGTCGTCGACCAGGCGGCGGAAAGCGGGATCGGTGCGGTTGCGCGGATGCGGCAGCTCGACCTTGATCTCGGTCGCGATCCGGCCGGGGTTGGCCGAGAAGATCAGGATGCGGTCGCACATCAGCACCGCCTCCTCGATATTGTGCGTCACCATCGCGATCGAGCGGATCGGCAGACGCCCTTCGATCCAGAGATCGATCAGGTCGGTGCGCAGGGTCTCCGCCGTCAGCACGTCGAGCGCGGAGAAGGGCTCGTCCATCAGCAGCAGTTGCGGATGCACCACCAGCGCGCGGGCGAAGCCCACCCGCTGGCGCATGCCGCCGGAGAGCTCCTTCGGATGGGCGTTCTCGAAGCCGTCGAGCCCGATCAGGTCGATGGCCGCCAGCGCCCGGCGGCGGCGTTCGGCGGCCGGCACGGCGAGCGCCTCGAGCCCGATCTCGACATTCTCCAGCACCGTCAGCCAGGGGAAGAGGGCGAAGCTCTGGAACACCATGGCGATGCCGTCGGAAGGCCCTTCGATCGGCTGGCCGCGCCAGCGCGCATTGCCGCCGGTGGCCGGGACCAGGCCGGCGATGATGCGCAGGAGCGAGGATTTGCCCGAGCCGGAACGGCCCAGGAGCCCGACGAACTCGCCCTCGCGGATCTCGAGCGAGATCCCGTCGAGCACCAGCAGATCGCCGCCGCCGGCCTTGCGGTAGGCCTGCCGGATCCGGTCGAGCTCGAGCAGCGGTGCCGAGGGGGCACGAGTCTTGGCGACGGCGAGCGTGGTCATGATCGGGGTCTCCTTCAATCGAGGCGGAGATTGCGCGCGGCGAAGCCGAACAGCTTGCGCCACAACAGGCGGTTCAACAGCACGACGAAGATGGACATCACGGCGATGCCGAGCACGAGGCGGGGGAAATCGCCGGCCTCCGTCATCTTGGCGATATAAGCGCCGAGCCCATGGGCTTCGAGCCGCTGGTTCCCCCAGCTCGCGACCTCGGCGACGATGCTGGCATTCCACGAGCCGCCCGAGGCGGTGATGGCGCCGGTCAGATAGTAAGGCGCGATGCCGGGGAGGATCACCTTGCGCCACCAGTTCCAGCCCTGGATGCGGAAGCTGGCCGCGGCCTCCTTCAGGTCGGTCGGGAAGGCGCTGGCGCCCGCCACCACGTTGAAGAGGATGTACCACTGGGTTCCCAGCACCATGAGCGGGCTGAGCCAGATGTCGGGATCGAGCTTGAAGGTCACGATCGCCATCACGGCCGCCGGGAACATCAGGTTGGCCGGGAAGGCGGCGAGGAACTGGGCCAGGGGCTGGATCCGTTCCGCCCAGCGCGGACGAAGCCCGATCCAGACGCCGATCGGGACCCAGATCAGGGTCGCCAGCGCGATCAGCACCAGCACCCGCGACAGCGTGACGAAACCCAGCAGCATCACGTGGAGAATCTCGCCGGGGCCGACATGCCCGAGCACGAAATGCAGCACCCGCCAGAGCGCGTAGGCCGCCACGAGGCCGATCGCGGCGCCGAAGATGAAATCGACCCCGCGCCCCGACCAGAGCCGGCGCAGCGGTGCCGCCACGACAGGATGCTGCGGGCTCAGCCGCAGCGCCGCCAGCCAGCGCAGACCCTCGCCGATGGGGTGCAGCAGGAGGCGCAGCAGCCGGGTCCGCTGGATGCGGTTGAGCAGCCAGGATTCGGGCACGCTGCTGGGTGCCGAAAGCTCGAAGCGGAAGGTTTCGGACCAGGCGACCAGCGGCCGGAACAGGAGCTGGTCGTAGAGCAGGATGATGAGCAGCATGGCGCCGAGCGCCCAGCCGATGGCCCCCAGATCGCGCTGCTCGATGGCCAGCGCGACATAGGAGCCGATACCGGGCAGCGCGATGCGGGTATGGCCGACCGAGATGGCCTCGGAGGCGACCACGAAGAACCAGCCGCCCGACATGGACATCATGGTGTTCCAGATCAGCCCGGGCATGGCGAAAGGGATCTCCAGCCGCCAGAAGCGCTGCCAGGGCGAGAGCCGGAAGCTCCGCGTGACGTCCTCGAGATCCCGGGGCAGGGTCTTCAGGGACTGGTAGAGGCTGAACGCCATGTTCCAGGCCTGGCTGGTGAAGATGGCGAAGACCGCGGCCAGCTCGACGCCGAGAAGCCGCCCCGGGAACAGCGCCATGAAGCCCGCGACCGTGAAGGAGAGGAAGCCCAGTACCGGTACCGACTGCAGGATGTCGAGCAGTGGGATCAGCACCATCTCCGCGCGCCGGCTCTTGGCCGCGAGCGTGGCGTAGGTCAGGGTGAAGAGCAGCGACAGCAGGATCGCGCCCAGCATGCGCAGCGTGGTGAGCAGCGCATAATGGGGCAGTGCCGCGACATCGAGCGAGATCGGCGACGAGGCGATCGCCGACAAAGGCTGCAGGGTCTCGCGGCCGGCATGAGCGACCAGGACGAAGCCGCCCAGCAGCAGGGCGAAGGCCGGCAAGTCCCAGAAACTGGGAACGATCTGCCTGCCGACGTCGCGCAGGGCCAAGCCCCGCAAAGATGGACGAAAGGTCATGGCGACCTCCGTGGACACGAACGCAAACGCTCGTACGGGGGGCACGTTGCCGCGGACCCGAACGATTCAGGAGACGAAGCGCGTTAACGCGATGTCAGGACGGAGGTCGGTCGTCGCTGTCCGAGCCATGCCATCGGAGCAACAGGCGGAGAGTCTTGAGCGGCATGGAGCACCTCGTGGCCCCGGCCATCGTCATGACGGTCGTTCCTGGGCCGGGTTTTCGGGCGGACGACGGAGGTCGCTCGGGCCTCGGTCGGCTGCGGGGCGATATGGCACCGCGCCCCGATGCGGTCAACCCGCAATCGATGGGATGTGAAAAGATTCTTTGCCGCAGTCGGCGGCACTTCGCTCATCGGCCGTCGAGCGTCATGCCGTCGAGCGGGATCGCGGGTTTGCGTCCGAGCATGAGATCGGTCACCAGCCGCGAGGAACCGCAGGCCATGGTGAAGCCCATATGGCCGGAGCCGGTATTGAGGAAGAGATTGGCGAGCGGCGTGGCGCCCAGGATCGGCGGGCCGTCGGGCGTCATCGGGCGCAGGCAGGCCCAATAGCGCGGCTGGTCGTAATGGGCCGCGTCGGGGAAGAGCTCGCGCGCGACCTTGACCATGGTGGCGAAGTCCTTGGGGCTATGGCTCGTGTCGTAGCCGGCGATATCCGCGGTCGCGGTCAGGCGCAGCCGGTCGCCCATGCGCGCGAAGGCGACGAGATTGGCCTCGTCCACGCCGCCCAGGGTCGGCGCGGCGGCCTTGTCCTTGAGGGGAAGGGTGAGGGAATAGCCCTTCACCGGATAGATCGGGAGCGTGATTCCAGCATCGCGCGCGATCTGCGGCGCGTAGGATCCGAGCGCGATCACCACCTGGTCGGCGGCGATGCGTTCGCGGTCCGTGACCACCGCCTCGATGCGGTCGCCCTTGCGCTCGAGCCCGCGCACCGTGGTGCCGTAGCGGAACGTGACGCCCAGTCCCTCGCAGATCCGGGCCAGGTTCTGGGTGAAGGTGCGGCAATCGCCGGACTCGTCCTGGGGGGCGTAGATCGCGCCGACGAACTTGTCCTGGGCGGGCGCGAGCGCCGGGTCGAGCCTGACGCAGGCCTCCCGGTCGAGGGTCTCGAACGGATAGCCTTGCGCCTTGAGGAAGCCGATGGCGCGCTGCCCGGTCTCGAAATGGACGGGATCGCGATAGAGGTAGATGCAGCCCTTGACGATCTCGTCATAGGCGATCCGCTCGGCCTGGCGCAGCGCGATGAGCTGCTCCCGGCTGTAGCGGGCGAGCCCCAGCTTGATCAGCGTGTTGCGGCGGTTGCGCTCGGTCGTGCAATTGGCGAGGAACTGCAGGCCCCAGCGCCACAGCGCCGGGTCGAACCGCAGGCGGAAGCGCAGGGCCGTGTCGTCGCGCCAGAGTGACCGCAGCAGGATCATCGGGGCCCGGGGCGAGGCCCAGGCATTGGAATGGCCGGGCGCGATCAGCCCGGCATTGGCGAAGCTGGTCTCGCCCGCCGCCTCCGGCTGGCGGTCGATCACGGTGACCTCCCGGCCGGCCTTGGCCAGGTAATAGGCCGTCGTCACCCCCATCACGCCCGCGCCCAGCACCGCAATCGCCGCCATGACTTTCCCCGAAACCCTGTTATTTCCGTTGGTTAAAATGCGCTTTGCCGGGCTGTTCGCCCGCCGCGAACATGCTACGTTGCGTTAGCATTCTGGTGCAATTCTCTGGTTTTTCAGGCGATCCGGCGGGCGGGGCATGGCCTCTGGATCATCTTCCAGCCCAAGCGGTTATCATAGGCGACAAGGGGTAAGCTCGATGCGGGTTCTCTTCCTGCACAACAACTTTCCGGCGCAGTACAAGCACGTCGCGGCCGCGTTGGCGGCCGATCCGGCCAACCAGGTCGTGGCCGGCTCGCTGGACAACAAGAAGACCCTCCCCGGGGTGACCAAGCATATCTACAAACCCCAGCGCGAGCCCTCGAAGAGCATTCATCACTATCTGCGTTCCACCGAAGCCGCCGTGCTCGACGGGCAGGGGGTCGTGCGCATGTGCGGGGAGCTGCGCAAGAAGGGGTTCATCCCGGATCTGGTCTGCGGCCATTCCGGCTGGGGCACGACCATGTACATCAAGGACGTGTTCCCGGAGGCGCGCCTTCTGACCTACTTCGAGTGGTACTACAACGCGCGCAATTCCGACGTCGACTTCATGAGCAAGGCCCTCGGCTATGAGGACCTTTGCCGGGTGCGGACGCGCAACCTGCCGATCCTCATGGATCTCGCGCATTGCGACTGGGGCCTCTGTCCGACTGCCTATCAGCTGAGCCAGATCCCGCGGATCTTCCATAGCAAGCTGAGCCTGCTCCATGACGGCGTGGACACCGATTTCTTCGCGCCCTCGGATGCCGTCCAGTTCAGCATCCCCGAGCTCAATCTCCATCTCACGCGCGACGCCGAGGTCCTGACCTATGCCACGCGCGGCATGGAGCCTTATCGCGGCTTCCCGCAATTCATGCAGGCGGTCGAGATCCTGCAGCGCCGCCGCCCCAATCTTCAGGTCGTGGTGGCCGGCACCGACCGCGTCGCCTATGGCCGCAAGCTGCCCGAGGGCGAGAGCTACAAGGGAAAGGCGCTGAGCGAGCTCAAGGATCTGGATCACAGCCGGCTGCATTTCGTCGGGCACCTGCCGTTCGAGACCTACCGGAACCTGCTCCAGCTCTCCTCCGTTCACGTCTATCTGACGATCCCCTTCGTGCTGTCCTGGTCGCTGCTCGAAGCCATGTCGACCGGCTGCCTGATCGTCGGATCGGACACCCTGCCGGTGCGCGAGCTGATCGAGGACGGGCGCAACGGGCTGATGACGGACATGAACGACATCGAGGTTCTGGCGAACCGGATCGAGGAGGCGCTGGATCGCCGCGACAGCCTCGGCCAGGTTCGCGCCAATGCGCGCCAGACGATCCAGGAACGCTACGCGCTCAAGGATCTCCTGCCGCGCCATCTGCAGATGATGCGCGACCTCGCCGAAGGCCGCGCCCCCGCCGAAAGCGCCGCGGGAAGGGCGCAGCCGCTGGCATCGGGACGTTCCCAGGGCGGCGGACAGAGCCGCGCGCAGCAGGGCCGCGGCGGGCGTCCCGCCAATATCCCGCGCGGGAAACGCCGCCGTCGGCACTGAACGCCGGCAGGACCTTTTTCCTCGCCCTCGATGCCGGCGGGGTCTGCCGCAAATTTGCTTCCCCCCGTCCCGGAATTTGCCATGATCATGCAGTATCGCTGCCGCGGGTTCTCACGGGATGGGTTCACTTCGCAGGGTGTGGTCATGATCGCGAATGGCAGGCGGCTCTCCTTCGGCGCTTTGCTGGCTCTGTTCCTGGTGGCCGGCTGGGCGCAGGGAAGGGCGGCCGCGGACAGCATGACCGTCGACGAGATCCGGGATTGCATGTGCCGCGAACGCGCGCTGCAGAGCTTGCGCGAAGAGACCAACGTGCAGCAGACGAAATACAACGACGCGCGCCAGCAGCTGCAGAGCCTCGAGACCCAGATCTCGAACATGCGTAAGACGATGAACCCGGAGGACGACATCTCGGTCCAGATCCTGTCCGAGATGATCCGCCAGCGCGACACGCTCAACACCCAGATCCGGACGACGACCTACCCTCAGACCCAGGACGCGGTCTCGAAGCTCAACGCGGCGGTCTCCGACTATAACCAGCGCTGCACCCAGCGCGCGATGCTGAAGACCGACGTCGACAATGCGAGCCGGGATCTGACCTGCCCGCCGGCCCAGTAGGTCTCCGTCCTTCGGGCATCGGGCCGCGTCGCCGGCGCTTCGCGGGCGCGGCCTGTCACGAAATTGCTTCCGCCCGGAACGTGGATTTTGCCTTGATCCCATATCGCGGGCGGCGGCAACGTCCGGGAGGCCGCATTTTCATCGAGGTGCCCATGCTCGCTCGTCAAGGCTTCACTCTTGCGCTGCCGCTGCTTCTGCTTTTCGCGGTGGGGATCGTTCCGGGTCGCGCGAGCGCGCAGAGCTTCATGTCGCCGGCCGAGGTCCAGGACTGCGTCTGCCGCGCGCGGGCGCTCCAGACCCTGCGTCAGGAGAATGACGGGCTGCAATCCAAAGCCAGCGAGCTGCGGTCGCAGTTGCAGGACCTGGAGGCGAGGATCGACAGCACGCGCAAGACGATGGATCCGAACGACGCGGACGCGGTGCGCAATCTCGCGGACATGATCGGCCAGCGCGACGCGCTCAAGACCCAGTATCAATCGACGGCGTTTCCCGCGGCCTGGACCGCCACCTCGAAGCTGAACGCCGCCGTCGGCGAATACAATCAGCGCTGCACGCAGCGTCAGATGCGGAATATCGACGTGGAAAGCGCCAACGCCAACCCTACCTGTCCCCCGGCGCCTTAGTCACACCGCCTGCGTCTTGCAGGTGAGCCGGAGCTCGCCGGCCGTGTTCGCGACGGTCGCGAGGCAGGCCTTGGCCTTTTCGGGAGGGATCCAGGCGGCGATGCGGGTGACGTAGCGGGCGCCGCTGGCCCCGCCGACCCGTTCGGAATTGAGCCGCACGATGTTGGCGCCGAACCCCACGAACACCTCCGAGAGCCGGGCCACCAGCCCCGGGCTGTCCTCGCCCTCGATCTCGATGCGGTGGGTGATCCTCGCCGTGTCGTCATGCTGGGCGCGATAGGAGAAGGGCGCGACGCTGATCTTGGCGCCCTCGAGGGCCGGGAGGTCCGACAGCTCGGCCTCGACGCCGCCCAGCGACTGGTGGTCGGGCAGCTCGGCCAGGGTCGTGAATTCGGCCGCCCCGCCCAGCACCGCGAAGGTGGTGTCGCCGAGATTGATCCCGAGATCGTAGAGCCGCCCGGTGACGGCGGCGATGAGGCCGATGCGGTCCTCGCAGAGGATCGAGATCAGGGCGGTACGGCTCATGGAACGGCTCCTTCCGCCGCGGAGCCTAGCATGGCCCGGCGTCCCGATCACGGGGACAGCTACACCACGTTGAGCTCGGCCAGCGGCTCGTTCTTCGCGACCCGTTCGTAGCCGAAACGGGTCAGGTCGATGCTCTTATAGCCGCCCTCGAGGATCAGCTCGGTGAGGGCGCGGCCGATGGCGGGCGATTGCTGCAGCCCGTGGCCGCTGAGCCCGTTCGCCATGTAGAAATTGGCGAGGCTCGGCCCGCGCCCGATGATCAGGTTCTGGTCGAGCGTGTTGTAGTCGTAATGGCCGGCCCAGGCGCGGACCAGCTTGATCGCCTCGAAGGCCGGCACGCGCTCGGCGAGCGTCGGCCAGATCGTCTTCTCGAACGGCCCGTACTCGACCTCGAGATCGGTGCAGTCGGGATCCCGGTCCTCGGGCGGCGAGACGCCGCAGATGAAGCTCGCGCCTTCGGGGCGGAAATACACGCCGTTGGGATCGATCAGCAGCGGGCCCTTCTGGATCTCGCCGCTGTCGCGGCAGTCGAAGACATAGACGAAGCGCTTGCGCGGCCGCACCGGCAATTCGAAGCCGGCCCAGCCCGCGACGCGGGCGGCGTTGATCCCGGCGCTGTTCACCAGCGCGCCCACGGCGACGGTGCCGCCCTTGGCGAGCGTCACCTCGGCGATGCGGTCGCCGTCGCGCCGGAGCCCCACGACCTCGTCCTGAAGATAGACGGCGCCTTGCGCGACCGCCTTGCGGCGGAACGCCTGGAGCAGGCTGTAGGGATCGGTCCAGCCTTCGTTGCGCCGGCCGAAGGCGCCGCCGGCGAGGCCGTCCGTGTTGAGCCAGGGGAACTGGCGGCGCAGGCCGGCGTTGTTGAGCAGGGCGATATCGGCGCCGAGCCCGGTCTGGAGCGCGTGGTTCTGCTGCAGCACGGGCAGGCCTTCCGGCGTCGCCAGGAACAGGTAGCCCTGCTCGACGAAGGGCAGCTGGGCGCGCTCGCCCGGAAGGCTCAGATGCTCGGCCGCGTGCCGCACGAACTCGGCACCGAACAGCGACATCCGGATGTTCTCCGCCGTCGAATATTGCTGGCGGATGCCGCCGGCGGAGCGCGCGGTCGCCGCCTCGCCATAGGTGGGGTCCTTCTCGATCACCAGGACGCGACCGTGAAAACCGGGTTGCGTAGTCAGGAAATAAGCGGTCGCGCTGCCGACCACCCCGCCGCCGACGATCAGAATATCCGCTGTTTGCAAGGGCATGACCCGTTGGATTGCGATAGCCCCCGCGGGTCTATCCGAACCCTTGCCGGGGAGCAAGGGCTGTCGCGACCGGGAGTGCTGCGATCGGCGGCCGCCCGCCGGTGCCGCCGGTTCGGGTTGCGTTATCGCCCGCGCATGTCCAGATTCAAGGATGAGGACGGCGCCGGCCCGGACGGGAGGGGCGGGCGTCGTCGTCTTGTCGGCAAGAAGAATGGGAGACGACCCTGATGAGCCGCGCCTTTGTCAAAGAAGACGACAGCGAACTGCCCGGTGACGATCTGCCGGAGCGGCCTCAGAGCCCGCACCCGAACTACGTCACGGCGCATGGACTGAAGGCGCTGCAGCGGCGGGTCGAGAAGCTGCAGGAGGAGCGCCGCGCGCTCACTGAAGGCGGCGAGCCGGAGATGCTCGACAAGGAGCATCTGAAGCTGGTCGAGCGCGACCTGCGCTATTGGCAGGAGCGGCTCGACAAGGCGATCCATATCGATCCCGCGAGCCAGCCGCACGACAAGGTGGGGTTCAGCGCCACGGTCGAGACCGTCGACGACGACGATGTGAAGCGCAGCTTCACCCTTGTCGGCGAGGACGAGGCCGAGCCCAAGGCCGGCAAGATCAGCTGGGTTTCGCCGCTCGCCCGCGCGCTCTCCGGCGCGCGGGTCGGCGACAGCGTGACCTGGAAGCGCCCCGCCGGCGACATCTCGCTCGAGGTGCTGTCGATCAAGTATCCGAAGGGGTGACCCAAGCTTTGTCCCTTCCCCCCTTGCGGGGGAAGGTTAGGAAGGGGGCTGCGCGATGTTAGACAGCCCTCTCCCTGACCCTCCCCCTGAAGACGGGGGAGGGGATGATGATAGAGCCCAATCCCGCACCATTGCGCGCCGCCCCGGCCTTGCGCGAGCCAGCAGGCCGACGCGATAATTGCCCCATGAATCTGGTTTCGCCGTCCCCGGTCTCCTCGCCGCGGCCGCGCTTGCGCGAGCCGGGGCTGCCGCTGTTCCAGCCCGGCGTCGAACGGCATTGGGTGTGCGGTGCCGGGGCCGTCATCCTGCATCTCTTCCGCTGCGACCGGGTCTCGGTCACCGATCGCGAGGGGCGGCAGGCTTGCGAGATCGCGGTCTTCACACCCGACGGCCAGGAGGATCTGGCGGCGCTGGGGCTGGACCCCGCGCGCGAATCCGCCGGCATCAACCGGCTGCTCTCCGGCGCCGACCGGGAATCGCGCGCCATCGCCGCCGAGCTGCGCCGGCGCAACCTGCCGGCGCGGGTCGGGCGGGCAGGGCTTCTCTTCGCGAAGGAGTCCGCACCCGGCGAGACCGTCGAGCTGGTGGTGGCGCGCGAATGCATCGCGATCTTCCATGCGGCCGGCGGCCCCATGGCGGTCGATGCGCAGGACGCACCCACCGATCTCAGCGTCGTGGTGCATCGCGCGACCGCGACGCCGCTGATCGAACCGCCGCTGCCCGAGCCGCTGGCGGACTTCCGCCATGAGCTCCGGGTCGCGAAATGCACAGCCCAGGCCTACGAGGTCAAGGCCGGCGAATATATCCAGGTGATCGACGTCGCGGGCCGGCAATGCTCGGATTTCGTCTGCGTCGATGCGCGGCTCCTGGAGAAGGGCGTCGAGCGCGGCTTCGACATGACCGCGACCCGCACCATGACGGGTCTGCTCTATCCGGGTCCGGGGCTCTATTCCAAGTTCTTCTCGACCGATCTCCAGCCGCTGGTCGAGGTGGTGCAGGACACGGTCGGCCGCCATGACAGCTTCGGCCTCGCCTGCACGGCGCGCTTCTACGAGGATCAGGGCTATCCCGGCCATCCGAGCTGCTCGGAGAACTTCAACGGCACTCTGAAGCCCTACGGCATTCAGCCCAAGCGCGGCTGGCCCTGCATCAATTTCTTCTACAACACCGGCCTCAGCAGCCAGAATGCGATCTTCCTCGAGGATCCCTGGTCCCGGCCCGGCGACTATGTGCTGCTGCGGGCCATGACGGACCTGATCTGCGCCTCCTCGGCCTGCCCGGACGATATCGACGCGACCAACGCCTGGAATCCCACGGACATCCATGTCCGCATCTATCCCGCGACATCCGATTTTCAGCGAGCGATCGCCTTCCGCATGTCAGCCGATTCAGAGCCGCGCTTGACGCGCGAGACCGCCTTCCATCCGCGCACCTCGGCGCTTACCCGCAATTTCGCCGAGTACCGCGGCTTCTGGCTGCCCACGCGCTACAACAACCACGGCGCCGTCGACGAATATTGGGCGGCGCGCGAGGCGGCGATCGTGCTCGATCTCAGCGCCTTGCGGAAGTTCGAGGTGCTGGGGCCGGAGGCCGAGACCCTGCTGCAGCTCGCCTGCACCCGCAACGTCAAGCGGCTCGCCGACCTGCAATGCGTCTATACCGCCCTCTGCTACGAGACGGGCGGGATGCTCGACGACGCGATCGTCTTCCGCCTGGGCGGCGACAAGTTCCGCCTGGTCTGCGGCGACGAGTATACCGGCCAGTGGCTGCGCGAGCAGGCGGCCAAGCGGGGCCTGCGCGCCTGGGTCAAGAGCTCGACCGATCAGCTCCACAATCTCTCGGTCCAGGGCCCGAAGAGTCGCGACATCCTCAAGGAGATCGTCTGGACGGCGCCCGCCAATCCCAAGCTCGAGGAGATCGGCTGGTTCCATTTCACCATCGGGCGCATCGGCGGCTATGACGGCGCGCCGGTGATCGCGTCGCGCACCGGCTATACCGGCGAGCTGGGCTACGAGCTCTTCTGCCATCCCAAGGACGCGCTCAAAGTGTGGGATGCGGTCTGGGAGGCGGGCCAGCCGCACGGGCTGAAGCCGCTGGGGCTCGAGGCGCTCGACATGCTGCGCATCGAGGCGGGGCTGGTCTTCGGCGGCTATGAGTTCAACGACCAGGTCGATCCCTTCGAGGCCGGCATCGGCTTCACGGTCGCGGTCAAGGGCAACGAGGCGTTCATCGGCCGCGATGCGGTGCTGCGCCGCAAGGAACATCCGCAGCGCCTGCTGGTGGGGCTCGAGCTCGAGGGCAACGAGACGGCCGCCCATGGCAACTGCGTCCATGTCGGCCGCGCCCAGGTCGGTGTCGTCACCTCGGGTTGCCGCTCGCCGATCCTGAAGAAGAACATCGCGCTCTGCCGGATGGACGTGGCCTATGCCGCGATCGGCACCGAGGTCGAGGTCGGCAAGCTCGACGGCCAGCAGAAACGCATCCCCGCGACGGTCGTGCGGTTCCCCTTCTACGACCCGGAGAAGATCCGGCCGCGGTCGTGATGACTCTCCGACGTCTAGGCTCCCCTTAGCCGTCGCCTCTGTCGTCATCCCCGCGAAAGCGGGGAACCATCCTGATCCAGGTCCCTCGGCTTTGACGTGGATCCCCGCTTTCGCGGGGATGACATTTGAAAACGTCACCGCCGTTCCGGCGGCACGTCGCGCAGGCTCCGCGAGAAGGCCGCGATCTCCTCGCGGCTGTAGCTCAGATGGACGCGCCGGGTCGACGCCGGGCGCTTCGCGAGGGAGAGGCCGGGGCGGTGCTCCTGCGCCGGCCGGACAGGGCGGGGCGCGAAGCCGCCGCCGCAGTTCGGGCAGACATTGGCGAGATGCCGCTCCACGCAATCCGCGCAGAAGGTACATTCATAGGTGCAGATCCGCGCATCGAGCGCGTCGGGCGGCAGGTCCTTGTCGCAATATTCACAATTGGGCCGAAGCTCGATCATGGCGGGTTTCCAGGGTGCTGCTGAAGGTCTTGCGGTAGCTCGAAGGATCGATCGAAAGATGGCGGTGGAAGGCGCGGCGCATCCGTTCCGGCGCGCCGAAGCCGCAGCCGCGCGCGATGCTTTCGATGGCCGCGTCCGACTGCTCGAGACGCAGGCGCGCCGCGTCGATGCGGGCCTGCTCGACGAACTTGGCGGGCGTCGTCCCCGTGTCGGCGAGGAAGGCCCGGGCGAAGTTGCGCGGGCTCATGCCGGCGACCGCCGCCAGGGCGGGTACCGAGAGATCGGCTTCGGGATGGTCGAGGATATGGCGCTGCGCCCGGCGGATCGCCTCGCGGCCGCTCTCGGCGGCCAGATGCGGGCTGAACTGCGATTGCCCGCCCGGCCGGCGCAGGAACAGCACGAGACTCCGCGCGACCTCCACCGCGACCGCGCGGCCCCAATCCTGCTCGACCAGATGGAGGGCGAGGTCCATGCCGGCGGTCACGCCGCCCGAGCTGTAGAACTTGCCGTCGCGGACGAAGATGCGGTCAGGCTCGACCCGGATGTCCGGGAACTCCCGCGCGAGCCACGCGCAGTCTTCCCAATGGGTCGTCGCCCGGCGCCCGTCCAGGAGCCCGGTCGCCGCGAGCAGGAAGGCGCCGCTGCAGATGGACGCGACGCGACGCGCGGATCGCGCCGCCTGGCCGATCCAGCGGATGAGCTTCTCGTCCTGCCGCGCCTCCCGGACCCCGCTGCCGCCGGCGATGAGGAGGCTGTCGATCGGCTCCTTCCGGCCGCGCATGGCCCGGGTCGCGACGAGCTGGAGGCCGTTGTTCATGGTCACCGGCCCCGCGCGCTCGGCGAGGATATGGAGCCGGTAGGCGGGGACGGTCCGCAGGCCCTTCTCGATCAGGCAGCGGTTGGCACTGCCGAAGACCTCGAGCGGGCCGGTCACGTCGAGGATCTGCGCGTTCGCGACGGCCAGCAGCGCCACGGTGCGCGGGCGGAGAAAGCGGGAAGGGGAGCGGCCGAGGGTCTTTGCCATGGGCCGGATTATTGGCAATGGACCCTATGGCAGCAATGACATTCAGCCCTCTTTTTCTGCCAATCAGGGAGCCGGTCAGCAGCGATCGATATTGCCACCCGTGAGATACCAGGTACCGCCGGAGATCAGATCGTAGAGGCCGGGATCGAAGTCTTTGAAGATATTGAACGGCTTGTTGTCATGGCACTTCACGTCGATATAGGAACCGAAATAGCCGAGGGCCGCGCCGCCGGAACTGCGCATGGTGCCGAAGAAGCTCGGAGGCGGGTAATTGAAGTTGGCGAACTGGCCCCGTCCCGAGGCGATGAGCTGCGCGGAATAGATGCATTTTGCCGAGGTGACCCCGGTGTTCGGGTCCATGACGCGCATCTTCGAGAAGCTTTGGTTGGCGAGGCGATAGAATTCCTCCGTGCCTCCGCCGTTCCAGGTGACGTAGAGGATCAGCGGCTCGGGTTGGCAGCCCCAGGTCACCATCTGCGCCGAATCGAACTGGTAATGGGGTCCAAATCCCAGCAGCCCGGCAAACACGGGCGGCGTCTTGAAGGCCTTCTCGGCCTTCCAGAGGATGGGCTTCTTCTCGACATCGACGCCGACTTCCGTGGAATGAACCACGAAGCCGGCCGATGGCTCGTAAGGGACGGGGCGTCCCGGCCAGGCAGATGGCTGTTCGGGTCTCCCGTGATGGCCAGGCCCATGACGGCCATGACAATCGCAGCCATGTTCCAGCCGCTCGAGGCGCGACCGCAGATCCTGCAGATCGCGGCCCAGCTCGTAGTCGCTCATGTCGATCCCCCAAAAAGCGACGTTTTCCCGGGCAATCGGGACAGGCAGGAATGCTAGCTTTCGGGGAGAAACCGGCCTTATCAAATGATGGGCGACGGTCCTTGGCCGGTGTTCAGCCCTTCAGGTCGGGAGAACCGTTTTGATCCTCGGAGTCCGGCGCCATCTTCTGCATCACGCCCGGTTCTATATCGCGGCACTGCTCGGCGCCGTCATTTGGGCCCTGCTGAAGATCCACCCGCTCGAGCTGTTGCCGCCGCCTTTGCCGATCCTGTTGGCGGGCGACGCCTTCTTCACGATCTACCTGATCCTGACCCTGCTGCTGACCGTCTACGAGGCGCCGGGCAAGATGCGCCTGCGGGCCAGCGCCGAGGACGAGGGCTTCGGTCTGATCGCCGGGATGACCGCGGTGGCCGTGGCGCTCAGCATCGGCTCGATCTTCAGCTTGCTCAACCAGGGCGGCCAGGTCACCCATATCGGCCTCTGGCTCTCGGTCGCCAATGTGCCGCTCGGCTGGCTGACGCTGCATATGGCGCTGGCCTTCCATTATGCGCATCTCTATTACGCGAAGACCGACGCGCCGGACGGGAAGCGGCGCGACGCGGGCGGGTTGAAGTTCCCCGGCAGCGAGCAGCCGGTCATGTGGGACTTCCTCTATTATTCCTTCGTGGTCGGCATGACGGCGCAGGTCTCGGACGTGCAGACCCTTTCCGCCGAGATGCGGCGGCTGACGCTGTTTCATGGCATCGTGTCGTTCTTCTTCAACACCGTGTTGCTGGCGCTTGCGGTCAATGTCGTGGTGGCGCAAGCTCAATGACGCGTGGGCCGTCCGCTGGGGGAATGCCGGCATGAGCGATACCGACAAGGCTTTCACCGGTTCCATCCCGGCCCTCTATGACCGTCATCTGGGGCCGTTGATCTTCGCGCCCTATGCCGACGACATGGCGCAACGGCTGGCGGGGTTGAAGCAGGGTCGGCTGCTGGAGATCGCCGCCGGCACGGGGATCGTGACCCGCGCGCTCGATCGCACCCTGCCTGCGCCGGTCCGGATCGTTGCCACCGACCTGAACCAGGCCATGCTCGATCACGCGGCAACCCTGACCCAGTCCCGGCGGATCGAGTGGCGCCAGGCCGACGCGCTGTCCCTGCCGTTCAAGGATGACGAGTTCGACGCGGTGATCTGCCAGTTCGGCGTCATGTTCTTCCCCGACAAGCGCAAGGCCTTCGCCGAGGCGCGCCGCGTGCTCAAGCCGCGCTGTCGCTATGTCTTCAATGTCTGGGATCGGATCGAGGAGAACGAGGTGGCGCAGCCGGTATCGGACGCGATCGCGGCCTGCTTCCCGGAGGACCCGCCGCAATTCGCCCGGCGCACGCCCTATGGCTATCATGACGCGGAGCTCATCCATCGCGAGCTGGTGGCTGCAGGCTTCGTCGAGATCAAGTCCCAGGTCGTGACCAAGCGTGCCCGCGCCGCGTCGGCACGCGACCCGGCCATGGGCCTGTGCCAGGGCTCGCCGTTGCGCAACGAGATCATGGCCCGGGATCCCGGGCGGCTCGAGGAGGCGACAGAGGCGGCTACGAAAGCGGTGGCGGCGAAGCTCGGGCCCGGGCCCATCGACGGCAAGATCCAGGCGATCGTCTTCGAAGCGATGAAGTGACGGCGGCCCGCCCGCCCGGCGCCGGCGCTCGCCCGTCTCCCAAATAGACAGGTTTCCGTCCGCCTCCTAATCTTGCTCTAGAAGGCCGCGAGGCCGCGACAGGGGAAGGGCAGGGGCATATGGCCATCACCACGGATCTCGTTCGCCGCATCCGGGCCGGCGAGCCCGTCGTCGGGAGCTGGTTCACGGTGCCCCATCCGATGGCGGCCGAGACGCTGGCGCGCGGCGGGTTCGACTTCCTGCTGCTCGACGGCGAGCACGCGCCGGTGCCGCCCGATGCCCTCGCCGGCCTGCTGCCGGCAACCGAGCTCCAGGGCTGCCCGGTGATCTACCGGCCGCGCACCAACAGCGTCGATCTCATCCGCGGCGCGCTCGATGCCGGCGTGACCGGCGTCATGGTGCCCATGATCGAGACCGAGAGCCAGGCCCGGGCCGCGATCGGCGCCGCCAAATATCCGCCGCTCGGACGGCGCGGCATCGGTCCCTGGCGCGCCTCGAACTATTACGACGATTATCCCGGCTATGTGGTGACGGCGAACGAGGCGACCGGCCTCGTGCTGCAGATCGAGAGCAAGGAAGCGGTCGAGGCGATCGACGGCATCGCGTCGCTGCCGGGCGTCGATGTGCTCTATGTCGGTCCGGCCGACATGGCGGGCTCGATGGGGCTGAAGCCGGGCGAGAAGCATGAGGCGCTGACCGCTGCGATCGGGCGTGTCGCGGCGGCGGCCAAGAAGCATGGCAAGGCGCTCGGCATCGACGTGACCGCGCTCGATTTCCTCGCGGGCTATCGCGAGATGGGCTTCAGCTTCTTCACCTACGGCATCGACACCAGCTACCTGATGGACGGCGCCCGCGCCGCGAGCCAGGCCTTCCGCGCGCGTCTCGACGCCAAGCGCTGAATCGATCGGGAAACCCATGACCAACGTGTTCGAGCGGCTGGGCGCCGCGACCCTTATCAACGCCTATGGCCCGATGACGCGCTTCGGCGGCGGCATCATGGGCGAAGAGGTCGCGGCCGCCATGCGCGAGGCGACGCAATATTGCGTCGACATGCCGGCGCTGCAGGCGGCGGCGAGCCGGATCATCGCGGACGTGACCGGGGCCGAGGCGGGGATCGTCACCTCGGGCGCCTCGGCCGGGCTGCTGCTCGGCACGGCCGCCTGCGTCACCGGGCTCGACGCCGCGAAGATGAACCGGCTGCCGGACCTGACCGGCATGAAGAACGAGATCGTGGTGATGCGCGGCCAGCGCAATTCCTACGACCGGGCGCTCCGGGCCGTCGGCGTGACGCTGGTGGAGGTCGGCGTCTCCGACCGCGCCAACGGCACCGGCATCCGCGATGCCGACCTGTCGGAGATCCGCGAGGCGGTGGGCGAGCGCACGGCCGCGATCTTCTATCTCGCCAAGCCGCAGGCGCTGCCGCGGCTGACGGAGGTCGCGAGCCTGGCCCATGAGCTGGGTGTCCCGGTGCTGGTCGATGCGGCGGCCGAGCTGCCGCCGCTCGCCAACCTCAAGCGCTTCATCGCCGAGGGCGCCGACCTGGTGGCTTTCAGCGGCGGCAAGATGATCGGCGGGCCGCAGGGCTCGGGCCTCCTCTGCGGCCGGCGCGACCTGGTGGCGGCGGCCCTGCTGCAGCAGCTCGATCTCGATTACACATACGACGAATGGAACCCCCCGCCGGCGCTGATCGACAAGCAGCGCCTGCAGGGCGTGCCGCGCCATGGGGTGGGGCGTTCCTGCAAGACCGGCAAGGAGCAGATCGTGGGGCTGCTGACGGCGCTCCAGGTCTTCGCCCGCGAGAGCGACCGGGACCGCGAGGCGCGCTGGCAGACCCTGGCGGAGCGGCTGGCCGGCCTGCTGCAAGGGCTCTCGTCGCCTTCGCTCGCCGCCCGCGTCATCGCCGATCCCGACGGGAGCGGCATCCCGGTGGTGGAGCTGCGCCTCGGCAGCGCGCGGCGTCACGTCAACGGGCGGGAAGTCCTGCATGGCCTGCGCAGCGGCAGCCCCCGCATCGAGGTCAATCCCTGGCGGCCGGAAGAGGGGCTGCTGATCCTCTCGCCCGCCTGCCTGCGCGAGGACGACGTCCCGGCGATCGCGAAGCGGTTCGGGGAGATCCTGGGCGCCTCGTAATTCGGCATCGAGTGCGGCCTCTCCCCCGGACCCGCTCCCGCGAGGGGAGGGGGCGAGGTGTTTATTGTTCTAGCCCCCTCCCCTTGCGGGAGCAACCATGATCGTGCGGGGATCATGGAGTGACGGCTTTATCCTGCCAGGGAGTAGCCCTGGCGAGGATAGCGTTGGCGATCTCAACTAGCTTCCTGGCGCAAGCGACGGTGGCGACCTTGTGGTGCTTGCCCTTTGCGATAAGGCGCTTGTAGAGGGCCAGGAGGATGGGGTTCCAGCGCTGAGAGGCAGAGAAGGCGGCCTGGTAGATGCTGCGTCGGAGCCGTTTTCTGCCGCCGGCGATATGGCGCTCACCGGTATGCTCGCCACTTTCATCGTCGAAGGGAGCGACACCAACCAGGGCGGCGGCCTCGGCACGGGTCATGCGGCCGAGCTCGGGCATGCGCAGGACGAAGCTGAGGGCGGTGAGCGGGCCCAGGCCGGGGATGCTCTCCAGCAGATCCAGCTTGAGAGCCAGGTCGGGGTGACGGCGGAGCTTGGCCAGCAGCCGGACGATTTCCCTGTCGCGGCGCCTGGACAGGCGGGTGATCTCAGTCTCGAGATAGCGTTTGTGCGCCGGCAGGCTGTAGCGATCGCGCCGGGTCTTCAGCCGGCTGATATCCTCGCCGATCTGCTCGATCAGGGTGAGATGCTCGGCCCACGGCGCCAAACGTTCATCGGGCGCCGGGCGGATGCTGTCGGGCTCCATGTCCGCCGTCGCCACCGCGATCAGGCGAGCATCGATCTTGTCGTTCTTGGCTCGCTTCTTCTTGAACCGCCGAAAGCCTTTCACCTGAGCCGGATCGAGCAGCACGACGCAAAACCCCACCCGGCGAAGATGCGCCGCCACCGCCGCCTCGTAATGGCCGCTCGCCTCCAACCCGACCCGCTCGACCCCATGCTCGCGCAGCCAGCTCTCGATCTGCTGGTATCCCGCCGGATCGTTGCTGGCCTGCAGCCGGTCCGGCCCAGCGGCCAACGCCACATCGAGCTTGCGCTTCGACACGTCGATACCCGCCGTTTCCGTGATAGACTTGCTCATCTTCGTCGACCCCACCTTGCGTTGATCCGAACCAGGGTGTTCTTGCAACCATCCGGGTCCGATGAAGGGTCGGCTGCGATCCCGCTCCCGCGCAGTCCAGAAGACTTCGAGGGTGTCGATCCGACAACCGACAGTCCGGGCCGGGGTGGCCACCCCGGCCCGGACCACGCTCCATGCTCTCACATCTCGCTCATACAAGGGGGTTGGGGGAGGGGGCTCAAGCGAGATTTCGGTCACTACTGGCCCGGCACGCCCTTGAGCGTCTGCAGCGCCGCCGTCAGCAGCGCGTCGCTGTGCGGGACCACGCTGTCGGTCTCGGTCTTCTGGAGCCCTTTGACCGCGACCGCGAGCTTGACGAGGCGGCCCGGATCGGGTGCCAGGATGATGTAGTCGGCCACATAGGCATTGGCCGAGTTGGCGCGCCGGCAGATGGTGTGGAGGCGCCGCGCGGGAAAGCCGGCCTTGGCGGTCAGGTCCTCGATGCGGGAGTCGAACAGGCCCGGACAGCCGGCCGCGTCGTTGAAGAGGGTGAGCGTGCCGGCCATGCCGACCAGGAGCGGCATCGGCGCATGGCCGCCCGGCAGCTCATAGGCGACCAGCCCGCCGCCGGTGCGCTCGGAATCGGTCCAGAACAGCGGGAAGCCCGGCGCCAGCTTGGCGCGTTCGGCCGGGTCCAGCCTCTTGGCCTGGGCGAGGCCGGCCTGGCCCAGGAGCTTGTCGGCCAGCGCGGCCAGAGCCGCCGGGTCCATCGGATGGAACTGCGCCGTGCTGGTGGGGCCGTGCGGCGTGGCCTGGGTGGTGATGCCGTCCTGGGGCACCGGCAGGCCGGCGCCGAAGGGATCGCCCACCGCCTGGCTGCCATAATTGGCGAAGCCCATCTCGCGCATGGTGCAGGCGAGGAGCCGCTGCAGCCCGCGATTGACCTGGCTCAGCGGGTAAACCATCGACTGGCCCCGGGCGGGGTTGATCGTGATCCGCGTGCCCTCCCGCAGCCGCTGATAGATCGGCCCGGGATTGTCGAAGGTCATGCCGGCGGTGTTGGCGTCGTAATTGGTGAGGAGGGCCGGCAGCGGCGGATATTCGCCGACGACGATCTCCGCCGATTCCGCCTCGCCCCTCGTGAGCGCCGCATGCTTGTCGGTGACGCTCATGACGAAGCTGCCGTCCTTCGCGTTGGAGAAGGTGACGAACTCGCCGGTCATGAACTCGGTGGTCATGGAGCAGCGCACGAAGCTGCCGCTCTCGTCATAGCGGGCGTCGCCTTTCCAGTTGCCGACGGTGAAGGCGTCGAGCGCATGGGCGGCGGGACTGACGAGCAGGAGCAGGGCGGCGATCGGGAAGGCACGCATCGGGGGAACGACTCCGGGCCAGGGCGGCACGGCGCCGCTTGTAGCACAGGGCGCGCGGGAGGGGCGGTGGCGAATTGGGGAAGGGAAGCGGACACGAAGGCCGCAGGAAGGCCGGCGCCTGCGGTCGCCGGCCCTCGCGGTTCTCGACCCGGCAGGCCTAGCCGACCGTCGCGATGATCGAGCGGTAAGAATCCTCGGAGAAGGCCTTGAGGGTGGTGGTGCGGACATTGCCCGCCATGCCCAGCTGAAGGGCGAACTTGGCGGCGGCATCGTCGCCCGGCAGGTCGAGGATCACGATCATGTCGTAGCTGCCGGTGGTCATATAGAACTTCTTCATCTCGCCGCCGAGCTTCTTGGCGAGCGCCTTGGCGGCGTCGAGGCGCTTGGGCGATTCCTTGACGTTCTTGATGCCCTGTTCGGTCCAGTTGGTGAGCAGGATGTATTTCGCCATGTCGGGCCTCCCTTGGATGGCGTGACGGCAAACCCCGTTCCCTGACAGCCCGCACCCGACAGGGGCAGTCTATCAGCGGGCCCTTGCCGGCGTGTTTCACAATTGCGGAAGAGACGAAGGCGGCGACGCCGATCCGGCAGGCTCCTTGTCACAAAACGGTGAGGCCGTGGGGTCAGAGGTCACATCGCCGTGACCCAGACTCTTCTTGCGATGAGCGTGGCCTATCGTCGTCCCCGTGCGGGCTCGTTCGTCAACAAGGCCCGCGAGGAGGAACGATGCGCAAAACCATGATGCTGGCGACCGCCGCTGCCTTGACCCTGGCTATCGGCCTGACTGTGGCCGCCAATGCCGAGGACTATGGTCCCTTCAAGGTCATGGAGACCCCGGCCGGCAAGGTGCTGACCGACGCCAAGGGCATGACCCTCTACACCTACGACAAGGACGCGGCCGGCATGTCGAATTGCAGCGGCGAGTGCGCCGAATACTGGCCGCCCGCGATGGCGATGGCGAGCGACAAGCCGGTCGGCGATCTCACCATCATCAAGCGCGCCGACGGCACGATGCAGTGGGCCGACGGCGGCAAGCCGCTCTACACCTTCAAGAACGACAAGAAGCCCGGCGACGTGACGGGCGACAACATGAAGAACGTCTGGCACGTGGTGAAGGAGGAGTAGGCGAACGCTACCGTGGGATTTCGGACAGTAAAGCAGAAGGGCCGGCTCCATCGGGGCCGGCCCTTATCACTTCGCTATCTGAAATACTGTTGCTGAGCCTCAAATGAGCGGCTGATTTCCGACCTTCAGTGCGCGTGTAAGTCCCGGATGGGTATGGTAAGTGACGCCTCCGGGTATTGTTGGGTTGAGAGTCACTGGTGTTCGATCCCGAAAGCACCAATGAACGAATGTGTCATTCAGGTCGGTTTTTTCAACGTAGCCAATTACGTTCAATGAAAATAGAAACTGGAGGAAAATCTCTGGTCCTTCTGTTAGGGCTGGCAGAGTAATGATCTTATTCCCAATTGCAGCTCGGTATCGATTGTAAGCATTCTCGAAAGTCGGCCAATCGAATTTCCCTTTTCCTCGTAAAAACTTGAAAAACCCTGTTAGCTCATCGAAATCTGCGCCCGAATAGTAAAAACTTAGATGGTCTTTAACTTCGCCTAAAAGGTAATCCGAGTATTGTTGTTGACAATTTTCAAAGCTTCTCTGAGTAAAATGCCGATTTTCATTCTCGTGGTGCGTCACATAATCTTGCATAAAGAGCAAATATGAAACTATATCTCTAGGTCGATAAAACGAACACCGCAGAAAGCCGATGAATGGATCATCAATCATTTCACCTTGGGAGAAATTCATCAAATTATACGGGAAATAATACTTCCAAGCGGCTCCCAGCCCCATCGTCCCGCTATCGGGCTGCTGTTTGCCGAGAATACCGTCCACTAAATGGAATATTCGTGAGCTGCGAAAATCCCTATACGTAGTTCGCCAATCCAGCACAATTCCGTTATCGCGTACCTTGGCATTTGTGTTCTGATACCCAAGCCGGCTCAAGATGTCTGGGCGCAGCAGTAGTACCAGCTTAATGTGTCCAGGCGTGTCTTTGATGTTTGCGAAAAAATCGGTATTCAAGGACCATGCCGCTTGGGCAAGCCCACGAATGCATTCAAGGTATCTCTCTAGGCTGATTCCCGGTGGGCGGATGTCGATTCCATCTATGAAGACAATGTGATTGCGCGATAGTTTTAAGGATCGAATGCTGTCTTCGATCTGGCGTTGAATGAAAAGTAAGTTTGTCTGAAATCCTTCACCCGAGATTTTTTCAGTTTCTTTCGATTTCCCGCCTAGCTTTGCATGCTTAGTCATAAGTGAAGCCGCGATTTCAGAGTGCTCAACAAGCTCCAGAGCATTCACTACTTCGGGAGCGAATGCGGAGCGGTAGTACTCGTCTATTGCTCCCTTTAGATTCTTGAATTTCACATATTGTAGAACGTTGGGCCCCTCTCGCTCGACCAAGTGATGCGCCGACAGAAGTAATAGGATTACTTTCCATGTGTCGACGTAGTCAGATACCCGCAAATGGCCATTTTCTTTTAGATAAACGAACTTTGTGTAGTCAGTTTCTGTCAGGTTTCTGATGCTCGATAAGGTGTTTCGATATTCGGTGTTGGTGAGCAGCACTGCATATGCAGTTTTCCCCGTGCCTTTCTCGCCGATTAGAAAATACTTCTTATCTTCCAGTACGGTCTCCAAAAACGAATCACGTAAGAAAACGCGAGCCAGGAACTCTTTGTCCTGCCGACGCTTGTAGTTGATCGCATCGATAGACCCGAGGTTTAGCTTTGGTACTGGTAGCACTCTCAATCCCCCATTGTTGACGTCATATCGGAGACAACTCGGTCGGGAGTGTATTTTGCATCTTGCCAGAAGGGAGATGTTCGATCTGCGGGCAACGCATTTTGTCGGGAGTGACTCTAATGGGGCGTGCTTAAGGCTAGCGGCGTTATGATTGCTCTACGTTTCGTAGTGTCAGAGCCATCGTTCTCAAGTTTGTCGAGGGGCGGTGCGGCAGTATAGGTGCCGGATCGCTTTGCGGGTGGACGTCCCTAATGGATGTTAGAAAAGTCTGCAGCGAAACTAGGTGTTCGCAAAGGTTGTGTTTATTTTACCCAATGAACAATAATTGGTCACTATGAATGATAACGGTTGGGATGCTCGGTTACGAATGAAACAGCAAAGGCCTGCCCCAAGAGGGCAGGCCTTTGTCGTTTCGCGTAGCGACTGGAGAGCGTTCTACTCCGCCGCCTTCCCCTGCGCCTCCGCCATCAGCTTCTCCGCGAGCTTGCGCTTGCCGGCGGCGTCGAGCTTCTTGAGCTCGTTGTTGAGGACGCGCTCGTTGATGGCCTGGTTCCAGTAGTCGAGGCTCTCGAAACCCAGCAGCGCCGACTTGCCGACGAACTGGCGCAGGACCTCGTTGGTCGGGCCCATCACCCAGCCGGCCTTGCCGTCGCGCAGGTAGCGCTCGATGCCGAGGCCGGGCTTGTAGCCGGTGCCGCCGCAGGCATGGAGCATCTTGTCGGTGACATGGGCCACGTTCTTGGCGGCCGAGAACTTCACCTGCCACATCCAGTGCAGCGTCTTGGCGCGCGGCAGGACCGACAGATCCTTGTGGATCGACCAGTCGCAATTGTTGGTCGCGACGTCCATCGCCTTGGCCATCTGGAAGACCATGGCGCGCGAGGTGTTGGTGTCGATGATCGCCTCGCCCACATAGTCCTGGATGGTCGGGTAGTCGGCGACCCGCATGCCCACATCCACATGCTTCTTCATCGTGGTGTGGCGCTTGGCGATGTCGATCATGCCGAGCGAGATCCCGTTCCAGCAGGCCGAGGAGCAGAGCAGGAAGAAGGGATCGACGCATTCGTCGTTGGAGGCGGCCCCGTCGCCCTTCGGCCCCACCATGCGGTCGGGCGTGAGGTCGACATCGACCTCGAGCGTGCCGGACTGGTTGCCGCGCAGGCCCAGCCCGTCCCACTTGGAGGGCTCGGCCTTGGCCTCGTTGCCCATGATCAGCCAGCAGGTGAGATCGCCGTAATTGCCGTTAAACTCGGGGCTGGTGGTCTGGATGATGTACCAGTCGGCGAAGCCGCCCGAGGTGGTCCAGGAGGCCTTCTTGCGTACATGCCAGCCCTTGGCGGTCTTCTCGGCGCCCGAGGAGACCGGATACCAGAAATGCGAGCCGGTCTCGGGGTCGGAATAGGAGAGGGTGCCGATCAGCACGTCCTTGTCGAGGCGGCTGAGGATGTCGCGCAGCGTCGGGTTGTTGTGATGGCGGAAGAGGGCCGCCGCGACCGCGCCCAGATGCATCGTGTAGCACATGGCGGTCGAGGCGCAGCCATAGCGGGCGATGGTCTCGACGGCCATGGCGGCGGCGGTGTGGTTCTCGCCCATGCCGCCCAGCTCCTTGGGCACCAGGAGGCCCAGCAGGCCCAGCTTCGAGATCGCCTCGAAATTCTTGCGCGGGAAGATCAGCTTCTTGTCGGATTCGACGGCGTTGTCGCGCAGCGTGGTGCGGGCGAGGTCGATGATCTTCGCCTGCAGCTCCTTCTGCTTGTCGGTCAGGAGCCATTGCGGGTCGTACTCGTAACCCAGACCCCAGAAATCCTCGTCGCCCCATTTCTTTTGGCTCATGGCCCGTGCTCTCCCGTTGCTGATCCCAGACGAGCCGATCGGCCTGCCGCGACATCCCCTTCCCGGCGCTGGCGTCGGCTTCTTTTCTTGCGGTCGAGCCTACACGAAAGGCGAAAACGCTGCCAAGGCGCTGCCATGCCAATTTCACGGCGCGCATGACCAATCCGATACCAATAACGACAACGGGCCACCGGCCCTAACTCATCGGCGGCGTGCGACGAACTCCCGTTCGCGTCGGGAAGCGCGGTTGCACCAATCGCGGCACCGTCCGCGCGATTGGTCTGCCAATGGCATGGTGCCGGGAGGGATCAGCGCTTCTTTCGTCATTCCCGCGAAAGCGGGGATCCATCCTGATCCAGCGCAAAGGCTTTGAGCTGGACCCCCGCTTTCGCGGGGGTGACGTCAGAGGATCGAGAGTAGGCGATCAGCATCTGGCGCGTCCGGCCGTGCCGCCGCTCAGTGGATGTCGCCGATCTTCATGTATTTGCCGCGGAAATAGAGCAGGGGGCGGCCTTCCGGGGCGGCGCGCATCTTCAGCACGTTGCCGAGGAACACGATATGGTCGCCGCCGTCATGGGTCGCGTGCAGGCGGCAGTCGAAGGAGGCGAGCGTGCCGTCGAGGATGGGCGAGCCCGTGTCCCAGATCTCGAACTTCACCCCGTCCCATTTGGGATGGCCGGCGCGCGCGAAGGCGGCCGAGAGGTCCTTCTGGTCCTCGCACAGCACGTTGATCGCGAAGACGCCGCTCTCCTGGAACTGGGCGAGGCTGAAGGCGCGGCGGTCGAGGCTGAACACGACCAGCGGCGGGTCCAGCGACACCGAGTTGAAGGAGTTGGCGGTGATGCCGATCGGCTCGCCCTTGGGGGTCACGGTGGTGATGATGGTGACGCCGGTGGCGAACCATCCGAGCGCGTTGCGGAACTCGCGGCCGTCGAGGGTCATTGCTCTGTCGTGGTATCCGTCATTGAATGGATAGGTTGGTCTGGAGGATGGCGGTCGGGATGAGCATCTTGACCGCAGCGACAGGAAAATTCCACTGCGCAACATCATCCTTTCGAGGGCCGGCGCTCGATCCCGCCGCCTCCGTCACCGCCCGTTCCGCGTCCTCATCCTCGATCCGCAAGACGCGCTCGCGGTCGCCCGCCCTTCACATCCTCGCCGTCGTGGCCTCGGTCGTCATCCCGACCGGATCAATGATCCGACATGCGTGGTGGCATCGAGGGCCGCCGTGGCGGCCTTGCCGTCGCCGTGCTGGTGTCGAGGCTGATGATCCGCAGGACTTGAATCCCCTTGCGGCCCTGGCCCACCTCGCAATGGATCGACGATCCTTCCGGCGCGTCCTGCAACCCGGCATCTTTCAACGCCGAGATGTGAAGGAACACGTCAGACGAACCATCCGCCGGCGTCACGAAGCCATAGCCCTTGTCCGCACGGAACCACTTGATCTTCCCCCGGACTTCGCGGACGTCTCCGCCGTCTCCCTGATAATCGCTCATTGGCACCGCTCTATTTCCGTCCCATGTGCCAGAGGAATTTCGGTAAGCCGGCGTGCCTCGGCTCTGGCCAGCCATGGGCACACCCTTTGGCGGCGAGAAAGGCCAAGCGACCTTCCGCACAGCCCGCCTAGATTGGAGGGCGGGGGGCCGAATTGCAAGCGGGCCTGTCGCTCCCGCAACTGCGAAGCCGCCGGTGAAGCGGACTTTAATCGCCGATGAAGCGGAATTTATTCGTGTGGTGGACCGAGGTCCTATCGCGCCGAAAAAGGGCCGCAATGGCCGCAATTTTCAGGCAGCGACGGGCGGGGGCGCCTGGTCGGGCGAGGAGAGGATATTCCTGACCACCGCGGCATAACCGTCGCCGCGGCAACGCAGGCCCTGCGCCGCCAGCCGATGGAGCGCGGGCAGCGCATGGAAGGGAACCGCGGGCCAGCCGTGATGCTCGGCATGGTAGGGCATGTTCCAGGCCAGGAAGCGCACCAGGGCGTTGGTGCGGGTGGTGCGCGAGTTGGCCAGCATGTCGGGCCCGAAGGCGCAGCCGGTATGCTCGGCCATCAGATAGGCGCGCAAGGCGGGCTGGCCCAGCAGCAGCGGCGCCACGCCATAGAGCAGGAGAGCCTCGCTGCGAAAGGCCACCGAGCCGACCGCGAGCGCCAGATAGACGGTCCAGAGGATGCGCGCCTCCGCCACCACGCGGGGCTTCGAGCGCGCTGGGATGAAGGCTTCGTCCGCGCGGCCCAGCGCCTGGCGCAGCGTGACCTTGAGCTCCGCGATCCAGTAGGGCAGGCCCGACAGATACCAGAGCCAGCCCGGCAGGGTACGCGGCTTGGGCGAGGCCAGCTCCGGATCGCGCGCGGGATCCTGCGTGTGCCGGTGATGGGCGAAGTGGAAGCAGCGGAAATATTCGGGCGGCAGCATCAGCACCGCGCCGCAGAGCCAGGCGACCGCCTCGTTGAGCCAGCGCTGCCGGAAGGCCGTGCGGTGGATGGTCTCGTGCAATGGCGCGAACAGGAACACGAGCGCGACGCCCTCGGCCCAGAGCGCCGGGATCTGCCAGAGCGAGCCGCGGAGCGAGATCGCGAGCGCGAGGAGGGCGAGGATGAGCGCCAGATGCAGCCCAAGGTGAAGCAGTCCCGGCCCATCGCTGCGCCGCGACAGCGATCGCAGCGCCTCGCGGCTGATCAGCTGGCTGCTATAGACCTCGTCGTCCATGAAGCTTCATCGCCAAAGTTTCCTGCGCCCCTTCCGCAACCAGGAAATATGCACGTATCCAAGACCGGGCTTGCTCACTCGTTCGTCATCCCCGCGAAAGCGGGGATCCATCGTGATCCAGGCCGCCAAGCTTTGAAATGGATCCCCGCTTTCGCGGGGATGACGGCAAGGGGCAACAGCTCGAATACAGCCGAAAATACCATGCCTGTAGAGTCAGATGTGCGGATGCCCTCGCCTTCCGCGAGAGGAGAAGTTGATCATTCGTGGCTGCCTTTGCGTAACCTCTCACCCCACCAACGCGGCCGCGTGGTGGCGGAGATGGTCCTCGATGAAGCTCTCGATGAAATAATAGCCGTGATCGTAGCCTTCGTGCCGGCGCAGCATCAGGGGCTGGCCGGCGGCCTTGCAGGCGGCCTCGAAGAGCTCGGGCTTGAGCTGCACCTCGAGGAATTTGTCGGCGAGACCCTGGTCGATCAGGATCGGGCGACCGTAGGCGCGCCGGCGCACCAGGGCATTGGCGTCCCATTCGGCCCACGCCGCGCGATCGGGCCCGAGATAGTTGGTGAAAGCCTTGATGCCCCAGGGCACCTGCGACGGGCTCGAGATCGGGGCGAAGGCCGAGAGCGAGCGGAAGCGGTGGGGGTGGCGCAGGCCCAGCACCAGGGCCCCATGGCCGCCCATCGAATGGCCGAAGATGCCGAAGCGCTTCGGATCGGCAGGGAAATGCTTCGCCACCAGCTCGGGCAGCTCGCGCGAGACATAATCGTGCATGCGGTAATGGGCCGACCAGGGCGCCTGGGTCGCGTCGAGATAGAAGCCGGCGCCCAGCCCGAAATCCCAGTCCGCATCGTCGCCCGGCAGGCGCGGCTCGCGCGGGCTGGTGTCGGGCGCCACCAGGATGAGGCCGAGCTCGGAAGCGAGCCGCTGGGCGCCCGCCTTGATCATGAAGGTCTCTTCGGTGCAGGTCAGGCCCGCCAGGTAGAACAGCGTCGGCACATGGCCGCGCGCGGCTTGCGGCGGGCGGTAGACCGAGAAGCGCATCGGCCCGGCGCAGGCGCTCGAGGCATGGCGATAGAAGCCCTGGACGCCGCCGAAGCAGCGATGCTCGCTGATGGTCTCGATCGTCATCCTCAGCCTTTCTTCTTCGCGACCTGCTCCAGGGCGCCCTGGATCGCCACCAGGCACTGGTCGCGCCAGGCGGCGAGCTCGGGATAGCTCTTGCCGCCGGTCTCGGCCTTGGTGCCCTCGATGAAGGTCTTCATCAGCTCGGGCGTGAGCTTCGGATTGCCGAGATCGGCCCAGTTCTTCTCGATGTCGGGGCCGAAATGATCGAAGCTGTAGGCGAGCCCGCCGGGGCCGCCCGCCATGTGGTAGGTGAAGGCCGGTCCCATGAAGGCCCAGCGCAGGCCGGGGCCGTAGGCCACGCCGATATCGGCATCCTCGACGCTGACGATGCCCTCGGCGACGCAATGCACCATCTCGCGGAAGATCGCTTCCTGCACGCGGTTGACGTAGTGGCCGACGATCTCCTTCTTGAGCAGGATCGCCTTCTTGCCGATCCCGTCATAGAAGGCCATCGACCAGTCGACCGCGGCGGGATCCGTCTTGCGGCCGCCGACGACCTCGACCAGCGGGATCAGGTGCGGCGGGTTGAAGGGATGGCCGACCACGACCCGCTCGGCATGCTTGCACTTGGCCTGGAGATCGCTCGGCGGGTAGCTCGAGGTCGAGGAGGCGATGACGCGGTCGGGCGGCAGCACGGCATCGACCGCGGCCAGCACGTTCTGCTTGAGGTCGAGCCGCTCGAACACGTTCTCCTGCACGAAGTCCGAACCGCGCGCGGCCTCGGCCGGATCGGCATGGAAGGTCAGGCGGCCGGGATCGGCGTTCGCGACCATGCCGAGCGGCTTCAGGAGCGGCCAGGCCTCCTTCACGAAATTGCGCAGGAACGCCTCGCGCTTCGGATCGGCGTCGCTGGCGCGCACGGTGAAGCCGCGCGACAGGTACCAGGCGGTCCAGCCGGCACCGATCAGGCCGGTGCCGAGGACGGCGATGGTTTTCACTTGCGATTGATCGATCAGCTTCATGAGAGTTCCTTTGCGGGCCTGGCCGATGGCAGGCTTGTCGCAGGACAGACGGGAGCGTCCTGGCAGCGCTGCGGTGAAAGAAAGCGCGCCAGTCTTTCAGAGCGGCTGCAGATAGGCAATCATGCAAAGCGGCGGAAAAAACCGCGGCAAAATTCGCCGTTTCTAGGGACCGGCGTGGCGCTTGGGCTTCACGCGCACCACGATATCCTGGCGCCCGCCCTTCGGGCCGCGCCGCTGAAGCTCGAAATCGTCACTCGCTTCGAGCAGCGCCGTGAGCGTCTTCTGGCCATAGCTGCGGGTGTCGAAGTCGGGCAACCGGCTGCCGAGAATCCGGCCCACGCGCCCGAGATGGGCCCATCCGGATTCGTCGCTGGCGGAATCCACGGTGTCCTGCAGGGCCGCGAGGATCTCCGGCGGCAGCGCGGCTTTCTTCGGCCCCGGGGCGGTGTCCTTCCTGGGGGATGTCTTCGCGGCGCTCTTGAGGTTCTCGGTATAGATGAACTTGTCGCAGGCTTCGACGAAGGAAGACGGCGTTTTCTTTTCGCCGATCCCATAGACGGTCAACCCCTCTTCGCGGATGCGGCTGGCCAGGCCGGTGAAATCGCTGTCGCTGGAGACGAGGCAGAAGCCGTCGAAGCGCTTCGAATGCACCAGGTCCATGGCATCGATGACCAGGGCGATGTCGCTCGCATTCTTCCGCACGGTGTTGTTGAACTGCTGGACCGGCTTGATCGAGTGCTTCAGCAGAGCCGCCTTCCAAGGGTTGAGATGCGAACTGGTGAAGTCGCCATAGGCGCGCTTCACGCTGGCCACGCCATACTTGGCGATCTCGGCGAAGAGCTCGTTCAAGAGTGCGGCCTGCGCGTTCTCGGCATCGATGAGCACGGCCAGGCGGGGCGGTTGGTCGGACACGGATGAGAGCTCCCTGGGCTGTTCGCCGGTCGATCGTATCAGATCGCCGGCGCGATTGCCCTGCGAAGCGCTTTCTACGGCACGGCAGCCCCCGACTGGATCGCGGTCGGCGTGTTCGCGGCGACCGTCGGCGCGCTGTCGCCCGGTTCCCAGCCGGCGAGCCAGGTCTGCAGCGGCAGGATGACCGCGGGCGCGCCATTGTCGTAGAACCAGGAATCGACGGCATAGCGCTGGCCGGTCGCGAGGTCGCGCACCACGGCGGTGTTGTGCGCCAGGATCACGCCGCCCCGGTGGGCCGGCGCCTCCACGCCGACGAAGCGCAGCAGGCCGTCATCGGCGAACATATGGAGATAGGTGGAGCTGTTCACCGCCTCGTCGACGCAGTCGAGCTGGGTCGATTGATCGGCGACGGCGAGATTGCGGCCGACATCCTTTCCCGTGCCGGCCTGCGGCGCCACCAGCCGCTCCATCAGGCCGACGGCGGAGGAGATCCGGCGCAGCTCGTCGAGCGCCGTTGCGGGCGCCGGCTGGAACTGGGCACGTACCCGCGCCCAGTCGCCGGCCGTCAGCGTGACGGGGGTCTCGATATGGCAGTTGCTGCCATGGCAGACCCGGAAGGCGGCGGGGGTCGGCGCATGCTCGACCAGGCCGCCGACGCGATGCTCCTCGAGGCTGCTGCAGCCGAAGAGAAGCAGGAAAATGAGCAGGAAGAGGGGGAGTGCAAGCGGGGGAACAGGTGAGCGGTGTGCCATGCGGTATGCCGAGCGGTGTGCCGATCTGAAGGCCGGTTCTGTCTGCCGGCGGCGGTCGCCGATAAGTCAAAGGTGGGCCGCGCCGGCCCGAGGACAAGGTGGCGGCGGGACGGCGACGGCCGGGCGGCTAGTTCGAGGCGGCGATGCCGTTCTGCATCGCCCAGAGGCGATGGGTGAGATCGTCCCAGACCGGCTCGCGCGGATCCCAGCCGGCGCGCCAGTCGGCCAGGGTGAGGACGGCCGCGGGAACGCCGTTCGGGTAGAAATAGGATTCGACCGCGTATTCGATGCCGGTCGCGCGGTCGCGCATGGTCGCGGTGTTGTGGGAATCGATGAACCCGCCGCGGTGGACCGGCAGGCCGACATCGTGGAAGCGCAGCAGGCCGTTGGCCGCGAGCAGCCGCAGATAGTCGGTGGTGTTGACGGCCTCGTCCACGCAATCGAGCTGGGTGTCCTGGTCGCGCGCCCGCGCATTGGCGCCGGCATCGCTGGCCGTGCCCGCCTGCGGCGCCACCAGCCGCTCGAGCAGGCCGATGGTCTGGCCCACCCGCATGCGCTCGATCTCCGCGTTCGCGGACGGCGGCTGGAACTGCGCCAGCACCTGGTTCCAGGCGGCGTCGTCGAGGACGGCGATGGTCTCCACCTTGCAACTGCCGCCATGGCAGACCTGCAGCGCCGCGCGCGTCGGCTGACGCTGGAGCATGTAGGCGACATGGCTCTCCGCCATCTCGGCACAGCCCCACAGGCCCAGGCCGAGCAGGCCGGCCCCGATGATCAGGTGGCGGTTCATGGGAATGACGCTCGCGGAAGGAAATCCCTGCCGGTGCCAGCCAAGCCCCACTCGGGTCCCCGAATCCCCAATCTCGAATCCCGAGCCCCGGCTCCGAGCCTGCGCCGCCGGGCCCGCCTTGGCAAGGGCGCGGGCGGCGCTGCGGGATTGCCAGAGGCGGGAACCGGTCCCACACTCGGGCGCATGATCAGCCGGAATCGCCTGCTTCTCCTCTTGCTGGCCGCGGTGCTGGCCGGCGCGACCTTCGCCCGGGCCGAGGCCGGCTCCTCGGAACGGGATCAGCAATATGCCGCCTGGCGCGACACCTATTACGGCGCCAACGTCATCGAATATTGCGGCCTGGTCAGCGAGGAGGTGAAGGACGGGTTCCGCCGCAAGGTCCGCTTCCTGCGCGCCTGGAGCGAGCTGCCGCCGGCGATCGAGTGGCGCATCCGCGTCTGGGCCGCGGTGCGCGCCGACTACCAGTATCTGGATCACAGCCTCGGCGGCCATCGTATCTGGTGCGAAAGCGACGGCCTCACCGCGGTCCGCAGCTTCCTCGCCTTCCGCGAGCGGGAGCTGGCGAAGGAAGCGGGGGAGTAGCAGGGATTCAACCCTCGCCTCGGCTTGGGAAAGGAAAAGCTGCGCATTTCCGAAGACCAGATGCGCGGGAAAGGCATGGCCTTGTCTCCCAGCCCCGTGTTATCGCTTTGCCCCATGACCCGATCCGTTCTCCTCGGCCGAATTTGGCAGCTTTCGCTTCTTACCGCCGCGCGCGGCCGGAACGGCGTTTGATCGTCTGACGTCTTCATCCGGTCTCGCGAAAGCTCGCGGGGGCCGGATCCTCTCCCTCCTTCCTTCGCGATCGTTCCCGGGACCTCAGCTCCGCCCGAAGCCATGAATGATCGCGTGACCTCCTCCGCCATCCCGAGCCCGGGTTCTGCTTCTGCGGAACCCGCATCCGTTTCGGCGCCGTCTTCGCGCGCCCCGGCCGGCAAGGTGCCGTGGGTCGGCTACGGCCTTGCCTGCAGCGGCGCCACGCTCTTCGCCACCAAGGCGATCATCGTGAAGCTCGCCTATGCGGACGGGGTGGATGCCGAGACGCTGCTGGCGGTGCGGATGATCCTGTCCCTGCCGGTCTATCTGGCGATCGGCCTCCATGCGCTGCTACCCTCGCAGCGCGGGCCCTTCGACCGTCTCAGCGGCACGCTGGCTTTCCGCGCCGCCATGGTCGGCGCCATCGGCTACTGGCTGTCGAGCGTCCTCGACTTCAAGGGGCTCGAGCTGATCTCGGCGCAGCTCGAGCGGCTGATCCTCTTCACCTATCCCTTCTTCGTGATGCTGTTCGGCGCGGCCTTCTTCCGCCAGCCGATCAAGCTCAAGTCGCTCGCCGCTTTCACGGTCAGCTATGGCGGGCTGCTGCTGCTGTTCCTGCGGGACCTGTCGGTGCAGGGCGAGGATGCGGCGCTAGGCGCGGGCTTCGTGCTGGCGGCCGGTGTCTCCTTCGCGCTCTATCAGCTTCTCGCCAAGACCGTCATCGTGCAGATGGGGCCGCGTCTCTTCACCTGCGTGGCGATGAGCGCCGCCTCGGTCGTGGTGATCGCCCAGTTCCTGCTGACCCACCCCGTCGGCCAGCTCGCCTTGACCCCCCATCTCTGGATGCTGGGCGTGGCGCTGGCGATCGGCGGCACGATCATGCCCTCCTTCTTCATGAACGCGGCCCTGCACCGGATCTCGGCCCAGGCCAATTCCATGATCGGCACCTTGAGCCCGATCATCACGATCCTGCTGGCGGTGGCGATCCTGGCCGAGCCGCTGTCCGGGCTCGACGTCGTGGCGGCGCTGCTGGTGATCGTGGGCGTGTTCTTCGCGACGATGGCGGACCGGCGCTGACCCGCTTCACGCGCGAAGCGGGTCAGCCGGCGCCGCGATATCGACCTGTCGCCCCCGGCGGTCAGAGCGGCTGGCCGACATCGATACGGTTGCCGTCGGGGTCCTCGAAGACGAAGGCCCTCAGGCCATAATCCTTGTTCTGCAGCTTCTTGATGATGCGCAAGCCTTGGCGCTGGCAGATCGCGTGAAGCGCATCGACGTCATGGACCATCATATGGGCGACGTTGAAGGGCGCGGGCTTGTGGCCGGGCTGAAGCGTGAGATGCAGCTCGGCCTGGTCCCGCTTCAGGATCACGAAGCCGACGGGATTGCCGTTCTCGAAGGTTTTGGTGAAGCCCAGCACGCCGACATAGAAGTCCTGGGCTTTCCGGATGTCCCGGACGGGAAGCATGGCCGCAATCCGTCCGAACCGAATGCCGTGATCGGAATTCGCGCTCATCGCATGACCTCGGTGAGGGAGGACGCGGATGGCGATACGGACGGTGCCGGAACGCTCCTGTCTCCCGGTGGGATCGATGGGACGGTGCCCACGGGAGCGCTCTTTCTAGCAGCCTCGAGCCGGCGGGAGAACCGCTTCGGCGAAACCTGGTTCGCGCCCGGCTATGACGAGAGAGCCTGAGCCAGCGCGCGAAACGGGAGCAGCACGCAATCTTGCCGGCTCTTGACCGTCCGCACGGGCGAGAATTCCTCGATCGCGGGCCAGCCGGCGGGCGCCGGGCCGTTCTTTTGCAGGAATTGGCGGACGGTGTCGGCGAGCGGGAGCAGGGCGGCAGGGACGTTGCCCGGGGCCTTCTCCACGATCAGGGCCGCGGCGGCCTCGCAGAGCAGGCAGCCGCGGGTGCGGTGGCCGGCCGCGAGCACCTTGCCGTCGGCCAGCTTGAGATCGATCGTGACCCGGTCGCCGCAGAGCGGGTTGTCGAGCGTGGCGGTCTTGTCGGGCTGATCGAGGCGGCCTTTCGCGCGGCCGGCCTGTGCCCGGTCGACCAGCTTCTCGTGATAGAGCTCCTCGCTCATGCGAAGCGCTTGCGCGCATCCTCGAGGCCGGCCAGCAGGGCGTCGATATCCGCATCGTTGTTGTAAGGGGCGAGGCTGGCGCGGCTGGTGCCGGCGATGCCGAAGCGCTTGGCCAAAGGCTGGGCGCAGTGATGGCCGCCGCGCAGGGCCACGCCCTTGCGGTCGAGCCATTGGCAGAGATCGTGCGGATGAACGCCGTCGAGCGTGAAGGACACCACGCCGAGCCGCCCTTGCAGACCCGTGGGCCCGATGACGCGCGCGCCCTTGATGGCGCCGAGCCCGTCGAGGATCCGGCCGGTGAGGCGCGCCTCGTGCTGGGCGATGCCGGCCCAGTCGAGCGCCTGGGCCCAGCGCACCGCGGCGCCCAGCCCCACGGCCTGAGCGATCGGCGGGGTGCCGGCCTCGAAGCGGCGCGGGATGTCGGCGAAGCTGGTGCCGGTTTCGAGATCGACCTGGGCGATCATGCCGCCGCCGCCCATGAAAGGCGGCATTTTCGAGAGCAGCTCGCGCCGACCCCACAGCACGCCGACGCCGTTGGGCGCATAGAGCTTGTGGCCGGAGAGGGCGTAGAAGTCGATGCCGAGCGCCGGCAGGTCCAGCGGCCCGTGCGGCGCGCGCTGCGCGCCGTCGATCAGCACCCGGGCGCCGACGCTTTTCGCCGCCGCCACGATCGGGCCGATATCCGTGATGGCGCCGGTGACGTTCGAGCAATGGGTGAGGGCGAGGAGCTTGGTTCTCTTGCTTACCAGCGAGGGCAGGCGGTCCAGATCGAGCCGGCCCTCCTCGGTGACCGGCAGGACCTTCAAGGCGACGCCGCGCCGGGTGGCCAGAAGCTGCCAGGGCACGAGATTGCTGTGATGCTCGAGCTCGCTGACCAGCACCTCGTCGCCGGGTCCGAGCGTCTCGCCGAAGCTGTAGGCGACGAGATTGATCGAGGCGGTGGTGCCGCCGGTGAAGACGATCTCGTCCGCGTCGGTCACGCCGAGATAGCCCGCCACGGCGCTGCGCGCATCCTCGTAAGCCGCGGTCGCGGCCTCGGCCAGCCGGTGGACCCCGCGCGCGACATTGGCGCGCGACATGGTTTCGTGCCTTCGCACCGCGGTCAGCACGGCCGCCGGCAGCTGCGCCGTGGCCGCGTTGTCGAGATAATGGAGCGGCAGGCCGCCGGGCGGCTCCGTCAGGATCGGAAACTGCGACCGGCAGCTTTCGGGATCGAACGGCTTGGGCGCTCTCATGCGGTGGCGTCTCCGCCGCTCTGGCTTTCGCCGCGGCGCAGGGCGTCGAGCGCCTGGGGCGTGTCGACGTCGGTCAGGACCGCATCGTCCGGCATGGCGACCTCGGCGACGAGCTCGGCATTCTCGGCGATCAGATGACGCGCGCCGACATCGCCCTTGAGATGCGCCATGGGCTCGAAGAAGCGCTTGCCCCAGAGGACCGGATTGCCGCGCTTGCCGTTGAAGGTAGGCACGCAGATGGCGCGGCCCTCGACGGGATTGAAGGCCGAGATCAGCCGGCCGAGCTGGGCGGGTGCCACGCGCGGCATATCGCCCAGCAGCACCAGCACGCCGTCGATGGCGCTGTCCTTGAGGGCCGCGAGGCCGGTGGCGAGCGAGCTGGCGATGCCGCTGGCATAGTCGGGATTGTGCAGGATCTCGAGCTTGCGCGGGCCCAGTGCCTGGCGCACGCGCTCGGCCTCGTGCCCGGTCACGACGACCACGCGCTCGAGGCGGGCGGCGAGCGCCGCGTCGGCGGCATGGGCCACCAGCGGCTTGCCGTCGAGCTCGGCCATCAGCTTGTTGGCGGCGCCCATGCGGCTCGAGCGGCCGGCCGCGAGGATGATGGCCGCGACCTTGGGCGCGCGCGGCGCCAGGCTCTCGCTGCCCGCGCGCGGCTGCGGGCGGGTTGGGATCTCCTTGAGCAGCCCGCCCGTGCCCATCGCCATGATGTCCTGGCGGGTGACGGGCAAGTCAGCCATGAGGCGCTGCAGCACCCAGTCGAAGCCGTTGAGCTTGGGCGAGCGCACGCAGCCGGGCAGGCCCAGCACCGGCCTGGCGCCGACATGCGCCAGCAGCATCAGGTTGCCCGGATCGACCGGCATGCCGAAATGATCGACGGTGCCGCCCGCGCGGCCGATCGCCGCCGGCAGCACGTCGCGCCGGTCGGTGATGGCAGAGGCGCCAGCGATCAGCACCATCTCGGCCCCGCCTTTGAGCGCCGCCTCGATCTCGGCGGTGAGTGCGCGCTCGTCATGGGCGCAGCGCCGGTCCTGGGCCGGGCCGCTGCCGAGACCCGCCAGCCGTTCGTTCATGATCGCGATCGTCTTGTCGATCACGCTTTCCTTGAGGCCCGGCAGCCGGGTCTGGATCAGCGTCACGGCGTGCGGCCTGAGGGCCGCGACCTGCAGGATCGGGTCGCCCGCGAGCGTCCAGAGGCAGCGCTCGATCACCTCGCCCGGCACGGCGAAGGGAATGATCTTGACCGTCGCCACCATGTCGCCCGGCGCCACCACGTCGAAGGCCGGCAGCGTCGCCAGGGTCACCGCCTCGTCGACGGCGTTGAGCCGGTCGAGCCGTGCCCGGTCGACGACCAGCAGGCCATGCGTCCTGGCGATCAGGTTGGAGCGGCCGGTGAAAGGGGCCGCGACCTCGAGGTTCTCGCCGCAGATGGCGGCCGCGACGCGCTGGGCCGCCTCGTCCTCCGTCACGTCGCCGGGCTCGAAGCGGACCACGGTGACGCGCTCGATGCCGGCGGCGCGGAGGGTCTTGAGATCCTCGGGCGAGAGCTTGCGGCCCTTGCGGAAGGCCGTCTTGCCCAGCTTGAGGCTGTGAACCAGCAACGCGCCTTCGGCCTCGCCCAGCGGCAGGCTGCCGAAGATCATGCCGCATGCTCCGCGGACGCCGCTTCGCCGGCCGCGGGGCCCTTGGCGCCGGCGCGGCGCACCTGCGTGATCTGGCCCAGGATCGCCACCGCGATCTCGGCCGGCGAAAGCGCGTTGATCGAGAGCCCGACCGGCCCGTGGATGCGCGCCAGATCGGCATCGGCGAAGCCGGCGCGCTTCAGCCGGTTGAGACGGGCGCCATGGGTCTTCCGGCTGCCGAGCGCGCCGATATAGAAGGCGGGCGAATTGAGCGCCACGGTCAAGGCCGGGTCGTCGAGCTTGGGATCGTGGGTCAAGGTCACGATGGCGGTGCGCACATCCGGCGCCAGGCGCTCCAGCGCCTCGTCGGGCCAGTCCGAGGTCAGGATGACATCGGGAAAGCGCGCGTCGGTGGCGAAGGAGCGGCGCGGATCGACCACGGTCACGGCATAACCCGCCAGCCCCGCCATCGGCGCCAGGGCCTGCGCGATATGGACGGCACCGACGATGACGAGGCGCGGCGCCGGCATCGAGGCCTGCAGGAAGAGACGACGGCCCGGAACCTCCAGGAGCCCGCTGCGATCGGCCATGAGCCAGGTTCGGGCCTGCGCCTCGGCGGCGGGATCCAGCGCCAGGTCGCCCACCGCCTCGTCCGGATGCAGCAGCAATTGCCGGCCGCTCTCGAGGTCGGTGATGAGCCCGACGGCGCGATGCTGGGCGCGATCGGCGGCGAGGCGGCGAAGCAGGGCCTCTTTCATTCCACGGCCTCGACATAGACCTGCAGCTTGCCGCCGCAGGCAAGCCCGACATCCCAGGCCTGCTCGTTGGTGATGCCGAAATCGAGCAGCCGCGGCTTGGCGCCGGCCATGATCTCCTGCGCCTCCTTCACCACGGCGCCCTCGATGCAGCCGCCCGAAACGGAGCCGATCATGTTGCCGGTCTCGTCGACGGCGAGCTGGCTGCCGACGGGGCGGGGCGAGGAGCCCCAGGTCGCGATGACGGTGGCCAGCGCCACCTTGCGGCCTTCGCTTCGCCAGGCCAGCGCCTGGTCGATGACATCCTGTTCGCTGCGATCCATGCTCGATTGCCTCTCTCGTATCGAGCCTGCGGCACTCCCTCCCTGGCCCTCGCCCTCAAAGGGGGAGGGGATCAGATGATGGGACCGCCTTCACCTAAAGCTATCCCCTCCCCCTTTGAGGGGGAGGGTTAGGGAGGGGGCTACAGGCTCGTTCCAACCATTTCTAGCACAGCCTCAGGCCGCGCCGCGTTCGGCCATCAGTTCGGCGTAGGAGCCGGCGGCCTCCAGCCGGCGCGCCGGCTCGCGGCTCAGCACGGCGCCGAGCTCCGCCAGACTCTCCAGATTGTGCACCGGACGGAAATCGTCAACGTGGGGCAGGATCGCCCGGGCGCCCTGGGCCTTGGGCTCGTAGCCCTCGAAGCGCAGGAGGGGATTGAGCCAGATCAGGCGCCGGCAGCTCTTGTGAAGCCGTTCCATCTCCTCGGCGAGCCCCTGCGCGCCCTCGCGGTCGAGCCCGTCGGTGATGAGCAGCACCACGGCGCCCTGGCCCAGCACGCGGCGCGACCAGACCGCGTTGAACTCGGCGATGCAGCCGCCGATCCGCGTCCCGCCCGACCAGTCCTCGACCTTGGCCGCCACCTTGGCGAGCGCCAGGTCCACGTCGCGCTGGCGCAGCGCGCGGGTGATGTTGCTGAGCCGCGTGCCGAAGAGGAAGCAATGGACGCGGTCGCGGTCGTTGGTGATGGCATGCATGAAATGCAGCATCATGCGCGAATAGCGGCTCATCGAGCCGGAGATGTCGCAAAGCACGACCAGCGGCGGATGGCGGCGGCGCTTGCGCTTGTACTGCAGTGGAATGGCACCGCCGCCGCGTAAGGAGGTGCGCAGCGTGGCGCGGATGTCGATGCGGCGCCCCTGGCGGTCGGGGAAGAAGCGCCGCGTCGGAAGCTGCATGATGGGCAGGCGCATGGCGGCGATCATGCGCTTGGCTTCCTCCATCTCGGCGTTGCTCATCTTCTCGAAATCCATGCCCTGCAGCAGCTCGCGGGCGGAGAAGGTCATGGCCGCGTCGAACTCGATCTTGTCCTGGGGCTCCTCGCCCGGCCGCTCGCTCTGCCGGCCGGCGAGCGCCTCGGCCAGCCGGCGCAGCATCTCCTCGCTCTTCTCGGGCTCCTCGCGCGGCACCGCAACCGACGGCAGCATGGTCTGGAGCATCTTTTCCAGGAGCTGCGGGTTGCGCCAGAAGATGTGGAAGGCCTGGTCGTAGAGCGGCTGCTGGTCGCGCCGGTTCACGAACACCGCATGGAGCGTCCAGTAGAGATCCTCGCGCGTGCCGATGCCGACCGCTTCGATCGCGCGCAGCGCGTCGATCACGCGGCCGGGCCCGATCGGCAGCCCCGCCGCGCGCAGCGCGCGCGCGAAATACATGACGTTCTCCGCCAGCCGGCTCGCTTCGAGCGGGCGGCCGCTCTCGCCCGCGGGGCCGAGGGCGCGGGGTCGTTGCAGGGAGGAGGGCGGCAGCATCGGGAAAGGCGGGCCGCGCTCAGCGCGCCGCCGCGGCCAGCTCGGCCTTCACCTGCTGCAGCAGATGTGCCGCCTCGCTGCCTTTGATCTTGGCGATGTCGTCCTGGTATTTCAGCAGCACGCCCAGCGTGTCGTCGATGCCTTGCGGATCGAGCGCCACCTTGTCGAGCTGGATCAGCGCCTCGGCCCAGTCGATGGTCTCGGCCACGCCCGGCAGCTTGAAGAGGTCCTGCTGGCGCAGCTTCTGCACGAAGGCCACGACCTCGCGCGCGAGCACCGTGCCGGCCTCGGGCGCCTTCACCCTCAGGATCTCGAGCTCGCGCTCGGCGTTCGGATAATCGACCCAGTAGTAGAAGCAGCGCCGCTTGAGCGCGTCGTGGATCTCGCGCGTCCGGTTCGAGGTGATCACCACGATGGGCGGCGTTCCGGCCTTGATCGTGCCGAGCTCGGGGATCGTGATCTGGTAGTCGGCGAGGATCTCGAGCAGATAGGCCTCGAACGGCTCGTCGGTGCGGTCGAGTTCGTCGATCAGCAGTACCGGCGCGCCCTCGAGATCGCCCTCGAGCGATTGCAGCAGCGGCCGCTTGACCAGGAACTGCTCGGCATAGATGTCGCTCGCGAGCGCGTCGCGATTGGCCTCGCCGGCGGCCTCCGCCAGGCGGATCTCGATCATCTGGCGCGAATAGTTCCATTCGTAGGCGGCCGAGGCGATGTCGAGCCCCTCGTAGCATTGCAGCCGCAGCAGCCGGCGGCCGAGCGTCTGGGAGAGCACCTTGGCGATCTCGGTCTTGCCGACGCCGGCCTCGCCCTCGAGGAAGAGCGGGCGGCGCAGCTTGAGCGCCAGGAACAGCGCGGTGGCGAGGCTGCGGTCGGCGACATAGTCGCCGGCCTTCAAAAGCGCCAGCGTTCCCTCGACATCCGACGGCAACGGCTTGGCCGCGGCGGCAGCGCGATCCTTCAGCGATTTCGCGGCCGGCGACGTCATTTCCTTGTCCAACTGCCATCCGCGTTGAGGAACCAGGTGCCCTTGGGCGCCTTCTGGATGATCTGGCCGGCATAGACCTTGCCGACATCGGCGGCGGTCACGCCCTGCGCCTTGGCGCGGGCCTCGTAGATGGCGCGGCGCTCGGCATTGACCCGATCGACCAGGGACTGCGCCGTGGCGCCGGTCGAGTTGTCCTTGACCATCACATAGCCGTCGAAGCGCTCGGCAACGATGCCCTGCGCGCGAAGGGCGTTGAGCTGGTCCTCGTCGGCGGCCGACGCGGTCGTCGCGGCGAACGGCAGGAGCAGCGCCATCAGGCCGAGCAATGCGATGCGGATGAAGTATCGGCGGGCTGAATACATGGCGGTTCCAAATAATGCTGCGTCAGAAGATGTCGGGGTTCTTGGCAATGTCTTCCTGCGCCTGCTGCTCGATCTTCACGCGCACCTCCTGCTCGATCTTGATGTTCATGTTGATCACGATGGGCTTGTCCGGCGCCTCGACCTTGACGGTCGGATTGCAGGCGGCAAGGCCGGCGCCCAAGAGAAGAGCGGCCACGCCGCCACGAACAGACCGGTTCAGCACACACCCTTCCTTCGCGAGGCCCAGCGCCTCGCGGCTTCCCACATGACATGGCCCGCTCCCCGATCCACGTCCAGAGGCGGGCACTCCTGCGCGTCCCCGCTTCAAGGCGGGGCCGCCATCTTCTCGCGCACCAGGTCCGGCACGCTATAACCCTCTAGGCTATCGTGCAGAATCCGGTCGAGCCGGCCGTTGAGGGCGAGGTTCAGCTCGATCGGATAGCCATTATAGAAAGAGGGATTTTTCCCCCGCACATGCAAGCCCAGCGTCGCCTCACCGTCCTTGTCGCGGTCAAGCGTCAGCCAGAGCTGATCATAGCGGAAATCGTTCAGCGCCGAGAGCACCAGGCTTCCGGTATCCCCGGCCGCTGAAAGGCCGCTGGGCGGGGCGGTCGGGGAATAGGCCAGGCGCCCGGGGCCCGTCGCGTCGAGCCGGGCGCCGGCGATGATGACGGCGCCATCCTCGATCTGGACCGGGATCGTGCCCGCCAGCCGCCCGGTGCCGCTGAGGCCGTCGATCTCGGCCAGGGCCAGGAGCTCGCCTAGATCGACATTGCGGACCTGGAGATCGACCTGCTGCCGGCTTGCCGTCGGATCGAGGCGGGTCGGCCCGACCGTGACCTGGCCGTCGGCCAGATCGAGGGACGCCTTCTCGATCTTGAGGATGGGGCCGGGCCCGGCCGAGAAGCTGATGAGGGCGTTCTGCAGGGGCACGCCCATGTCGATCTGCGCGACCGCGATCTGCTGGCCGGGCGGGGTTGCGATCGGCTGCAGGTTGGAGAGCGTGACGGCGCCGTTGATCCGGCTCAGCGCCATGCCGCGGCCGCTGAGCGAGAGATCCTGGAGCCGCATGTCGAGATTGCTGAAGACGGCGCCGCCCTTCCAGGCGAGCGCGCCGGCCACCATGACGGTGCCCGTGGCTTCGTCGATCTGATTGCGAAGCGTGGGTGCCAGATCGCGCGGCTGCAGGCCCCCGGGGAGGAAGCGCACCGGCGTCATCTCGAGCCGGCCCGCGCCGCGGCCATGGGCCAGGTCGTGGATGCCGGAGAAGGCGAACTGGAGCAGCTTGTTCTGGTCATGGGCGGCGAGGTCGAACTCGACTGCATCCCGGCGCAGCTCCGCCGTTCCCTCCATGGCCAGGGCCGGCAGCCAGTCCTGGTCGGCGCCCAGGCGCAACCGCCCGGCCGTCGCCGTCAGCTTGGCGCCGGTCATTCCCGCATAGGCGAGACGTGCATCCAGGTTTTCGACGACGATGCCGCGCTTGGGCAGATCCGCCACCAGATCGGCGACGCGGATCTCGCCGGTCGCGCCCTCGGCGGCCGACCAGTGCCCATAGAAGCCGCTGGCACCCCAGCGCAAGTCGATCGGTTCCGTGTCGGTCTTGGCCACCGGCCGCAGTGCCAGCGCGAGGGGCCCGGTCCGCACCCCGTAATCCAGGCTCAGCCCCTCGGGCTGCCAGCGCGCCACCAGGAGGGGCCGGTCCTTGGCCGGCCGGATGGCGAAGCGGACGGCCTTGCGGCTCTCCAGTCGGGCCAGGGCGGTGAAACCTCCCAGCTCGGCGCTGCCCGGCTCTGGAATCGAAAGAGTCAGTGTATTATCAGTATATTGGATGGCATTATTAACCTCTAAGGAGAGGTTTTTGATATTCGCGGAACTTGTTTTTATTTCAGATAGTTGAGGAGAAACTCTAAGGTTTCCTGTGAATTGATCCGGCCGGCCGGAAAGCTGGCCCGAGAAGCTGACCCGGTCGAGCCATAGGGAGGCGCCGGCTTCCGTCACCGGCCAGCCCTCCGCCTGCCCTTCGATCCGCTGCAGCTCGAAATCGGCGATCCCGCCACCGTCCGGGGCGGTATGGACGGTGCCGCCCAGCCGCAGGCTGGCGGGCTGGGCCCCGCCCAGCTGGATCAGCAGGTCGCCATCGAGGGTCTGGGCGCCGGTTTCGTTCCCCTGGAGGGTCAGCCCCTCGGGGGAGGAGAGGCTGAGGGCGGCGGGCATGTCGAAAGGCCGGCGCAACGAGGCCGGCAAAGCCAGCCGATCCAGGAGAGCCGGGGCGAACAGGGTGGTCAGCACCAGGGGGCTGGGGGTCTTGACCGCCAGGAGGTGGTTCGGGCCGAAGGTGACGGTCACGGGACCGCCGCCGGAGACGCTGTCGACCACGCCCGGCCAGCGGACATTGTCGAGCCGCAGCTCGAGCTGGGCGGCCACCCCGGCGATCGGCGGTGCCTCGGCGCCCTGGGGCTGGCCGGAGAGCGTGACCGAGGCGGGGCCGCTGATCGTGATCCGCCCGCCTGAGGGCGGCGGCAGGCCCAGCGTCTTCCAGATCGGGGAATCCGCGTCGGCATCGAGGGCGACCTGCCCGTCGGCGGAGGGGGTGGCCCCGTCCAGCTCGACCGTTCCCTGGCCGCTCACCCGGAAGCTGCCATCCCCGCCCACGGCCTCGGCGCTGACCAGGGTGCGGTTGGGGTCCCGATCGACCTGCAGCTTGAGGCGCGAGGGAGGCAGGTCCCGGAAGCGGGCCTGGTCGGCCGTCACCGCCACCGTTCCCGCCCAGGGTTCGAAGGCGATGAGGCTCAGATAGGCCTCGCCGGCGATATGTTGGGCCGTCAGGCCGTGTTCCGGGCTGTCCAGCCTGCCGTCGGCGAAGGAAATCCGGAGCGACCCGCTGCCGGTCAGGTCCAGGCTGCCGTCCGCCCGGCCGGCGAGCTGGCCCTGGGGACCGGCGCCGGTGACGACGAAATCGACCGCGTAGCGATCGTCGCCCGCCGGATCCAGGCGCCCGGTAAAGCCCAGGCGGGCGACGGGGGGGCCGTCGGGTGGCGCCAGGACCACCTCGCCGCCGCGGATCTCGACCGGTGGCAGGCCCGGCAGCCGGAGCACGCCGCCGCCGGCGGCCGGCGCCGAGAAGCTGTCGCCCAGGCTGGCGATGGCCTGGTCCAGGGGCGTCTGGGTCGTGAATTCGATGCGAGGGTTCTGGACCAGGATCGAGCGGATCTGCGGCGAGAACCCCTGCCAGCCATAGACCAGCTGGATCTGCGACAGGCGGAGATGCGCATCCCCGGGCAGGTCGATGTCGGTGATCCGGGCCTCGTGCCAGCCGACCGAGGCCACGTGGAAGCGCAGATTCGTCAGGCCGCGTGCCTCCAATTGCTGCGCGGCCCAGCCTTCGACCAGCCGCGGCAACAGCGACAACAGCAACAGGGCGACGAAGGCGCCCGTTACGAGCGCCGCCGCCGCACCGGCCAACAATCTCTGGGTGAGCCTTCCCCGCATCTTTTCGTCGAGACGCCACGCGGAGATGCGCGGCGTTCTTTGCAGGCCAGCATAGAAGGGGGTGTCCCTGATTCCACCGCGGGCGGCCTGTGGCTAACTAGAATCCTGTGGATGACACGAGTCGCAGCGAGTCGCTTGCCTTTTGCTTGAGCCTCACAGATCGCTCGCACAACCGGCGCTAAGCAGGCATGAACTCGTTTCAATCGGGCGATCCGTCGTGAAACGACTCGATTCCGTCGAAGTTCCGAGTCGAAGACGCACAAACGCACCCGCTTCGAGCGGCGGGGCCGACTCGGGATCGCGCGAGAAGAATCCGGAAAAGAAAAGGGCGCGGATGCCATCGGCATCCGCGCCCGGAAGCTGTCGAACGAGAGCGGCGATCAGCCGGCCGAAGCCACCGCGCGCGCCGCCATGACGCCGACCAGATGGGCGCGGTATTCCGCGCTGCCATGCATGTCGCTGTTGAGGTTCGTCGCCGCGACCTTGATGGCCTTGATGGCGTCGGGCGAGAAGCTGCCGGCGAGCGCCTTCTCCATTTCCGGCACGCGGAAGACGCCGGGGCCTGCACCGGTTACCGCGACGCGCACGCCGCCGGCGGTCTTGGCCACGAACACGCCCACCATCGCATAGCGCGAAGCCGGGTTCGGGAACTTGGCGTAGCCGGCCTTCTCGGGCTTCGGGAAGCTCACGGCGGTGACGATCTCGCCATCGCCGAGCGCCGTCTCGAACAGGCCCTTGAAGAAATCGTCGGCCGCGATCTTGCGCTTGTTGGTCACGACCGTGGCGCCGAGGCCCAGCACGCCCGCCGGATAGTCGGCCGCCGGATCGTTGTTGGAGATCGAGCCGCCGATGGTGCCGCGGTTGCGGACCTGCGGATCGCCGATGCCTTCGGCGAGGACCGCGAGCGCCGGGATGGTGCGCTTCACCTCGGCGGAATGGGCCACCTCGGCGTGGGTGGTCATGGCACCGATGGTGAGCCCGCCGCCCTCGGCCTTGATGCCCTTGAGCTCGGCCAGGGCGGCGAGATCGACGAGCGCCGAGGGTTGCGCCAGGCGCTGCTTCAGGGTCGGCAGCAGGGTCATGCCGCCGGCCAGGAGCTTGGCTTCGCCCGAGAGCAGCTTCGCCGCGTCCGCGAGCGAGGCCGGACGCTGATAGGAAAAGTTATGCATGGTCGTCCTCCCTTACTCGGCGGCCATCTTGGCGCCCTGCGCGACACGCCAGACCCGCTCGGGGCTGGCCGGCATCGGGATGTCGCGCACGCCCAAGGCATCGGTGATCGCGTTGACGAGCGCTGCCGGTGCGGCGATGGCACCGGCCTCGCCGCAGCCTTTGACGCCCAGCGGATTGTGCGGGCAGGGGGTCGAGATCGTGCCGATCTTGAAGCTCGGAAGATCGTCGGCCCGCGGCATGCAGTAATCCATGTAGGAGCCGGTCAGGAGCTGGCCGGTCTCCTTGTCGTAGACGCAGCCCTCGAGCAGCGCCTGGCCCACGCCCTGGGCGATGCCGCCATGGACCTGGCCCTCGACCACCATCGGATTGATGACGTTGCCGAAGTCGTCCACCGCCGACCAGTTGGCGATGGTGGTGACGCCGGTATCGGGATCGATCTCGACCTCGGCGATATGCACGCCCGCCGGGTAGGTGAAGTTGGCCGGATCGTAGAACGCGGTCTCGTCGAGGCCGGGCTCCAGATCCTTGGGGTAGTTGTGCGGCACGTAGGCGGCGAAGGCGATCTCCTGGATCGTCTTCTGCCGGTCGGTGCCCGCCACCTTGAACACGCCCTTGGAATACTGGATGTCGTCGACCGAGGCCTCGAGCAGATGGGCCGCGATCTTCTTGCCCTTGGCGACGATCTTATCGATGGCCTTGACCGCGGCCGAGCCGCCGACGGCGAGGCTGCGCGAGCCGTAGGTGCCCATGCCGAACGGCACCTGCGAGGTGTCGCCATGGACCACGGTCACCGCATCGACCGACAGGCCGAGCTTGTCGGCCACCACCTGCGCCAGCGTCGTCTCATGGCCCTGGCCATGGCTGTGCGAGCCGGTCAGGACCTGGGCGGTGCCGGTCGGGTTGAAGCGGATCTGCGCGGATTCCCAGAGGCCCACGCCGGCCCCCAGCGAGCCCACCACGGCCGAGGGCGCGATGCCGCAGGCCTCGATATAGGCGGAGAAGCCGATGCCGCGCAGCTTGCCGCGCTTGGCGGCCTCGGCCTTGCGGGCGGGATAGCCCTTGTAGTCGGCGAGCTTCAGCGCCTCGTCGAGCGCCTTCTCGTAATTGCCGGAGTCGTATTGCAGCGCCACCGGCGTCTGGTAGGGGAAGGCATCCGGCTTGATGAAGTTGCGCCGGCGGATCTCCGCCGGGTCCAGCTTCATGTCGCGCGCGCAGTTCTCGACGATGCGCTCGACCACGTAGGTGGCTTCCGGACGGCCGGCGCCGCGATAGGCGTCGACCGGTGCGGTGGTGGTGAAGACCGCCTTCACGTTGCAATAGATCGCCGGCGCCGTGTATTGCCCGGCGAGCAGCGTGGCATAGAGATAGGTCGGCACGCAGGTCGCGAAGGTCGAGAGATAGGCGCCCATCGAGGCGATGGTGTCGACCTTCATGGCGAGGAACTTGCCGTCCTTGTCCATCGCCATCTCGACATGGCTGACATGGTCGCGGCCATGGGCGTCGGAGACGAAGGATTCGCCGCGCTCCGCGGTCCATTTCACCGGCCGCTTCACCTTCTTCGCCGCCCAGGTGCAGACCACCTCCTCGGCATAGCAGAAGATCTTCGAGCCGAAGCCGCCGCCGACATCCGGCGCGATGACCCGCATCTTGTGCTCCGGCACGCCCATGATGAAGGCGCAGAGGATGAGCCGCAGCACATGCGGATTCTGGCTGGTGGAGTAGCAGGTATAGCTGTCGGTGCCGGCGTCGTATTCGCCGATCGCCGCGCGCGGCTCCATCGCGTTGGGGATGAGCCGGTTGTTGACGAGATCGAGCTTGGAAACCTTCGCTGCCTTGGCGAAGGCGGCATCGACCGCGGCCTTGTCGCCGAGCTCCCAGTCGTAGCAGAGGTTGTTCGGCACGTCGGCATGGAGCTGGGCGGCCTTCGGATCCATCGCCGTCGCGGTGTCGACGACGGCCGGCAGCTCCTCGTAATCGACCTCGATGGCCTCGGCCGCGTCCTTGGCCTGCGCGATGCTCTCCGCGATCACGACCGCGACATGGTCGCCGACATAGCGGACCTTCTCGTTCGCCAGGATCGGATGCGGGGGCGCCTTGTGCGGCTTGCCGAAGCGGTCGGTGACGGTCCAGCCGCAGATGAGGCCGCCGACCTTGTCGGCGGCGACGTCGGCGCCGGTGAAGACCGCGACCACGCCCGGCATCTTCGCTGCCGCGGCGGTGTCGACCTTCCTGATCTTCGCGTGCGCATGGGGCGAGCGCAGGAAGTAGGCGTAGGTCTGCCCGTGCTTGTTGATGTCGTCGGTGTAGTGGCCCTGGCCGGTGAGGAAGCGGAAGTCTTCCTTGCGCTTGACCGAGGCGCCGATGCCCGTGTCTGCCATGACTGCTTCCCTCCTACCGCTTCATCGCCTGGGCGCCGGCCTGGATGGCCTTGACGATGTTGTGATAGCCGGTGCAGCGACAGATGTTGCCCTCCAGCCATTCACGCACGTCCTTCTCGGACGGCGCCGGGTTGTTCTGCACGAGATCGACCGCGCTCATGACCATGCCGGGCGTGCAGAAGCCGCATTGCAGGCCGTGATGCTCGCGGAAGGCCGCCTGCATCGGATGCAGCTCGGCGCCGTTGGCGAGGCCCTCGATCGTGGTGACCTTGGCGCCGTCGGCCTGCACCGCCAGCATGGTGCAGCTCTTCACCGACTTGCCGTTCACATGGACGACGCAGGCACCGCACTGGCTGGTGTCGCAGCCGACATGCGTGCCGGTCAGGCTCAGCTTCTCGCGCAGAAAATGAACCAGCAGCGTCCGGGCCTCGACCTCGCCCGAGACGGACTTGCCGTTCACCGTCAAGGAAACGGTGGGCATCCAAACCTCCCTCTCGATATGGCCTCGGACAACCTATCGGTCTGCCGAGGCATTCCGCTCACGCCGGCCGGGACGGCCGGCGCATCTCCCTGACAGGGGATCTTGCCCCTGCTTATTCTTTGTCGCTCGCTGCTAGTCTTGTGTGCAGTCAGGGGGGAGGTCAAGGCCGACCGCCGGGCGGTCGGCATCCTGACTCTCCGGTTACAACCGGGCGTCGTCAGCGGCCGAAATAGAGCAGCAGGGCGAGGACGATGACGATCAGCCCGCCGATCCAGATCACCGGATGCAGGCCCTTGCGGGCCGCCGGCGGCGGTGTCACAGCGCCGGGCTGGGTCTTTGGGGCCGTGACCGGCTCGGCCGCCGCGGCCGGGATAGTTGCGGCCGGCGCGGCAGCGGATACCGCTGCAGCCGCCGCGGGCGCGGCCGCCCCTGCCTGCGCGCTGACCAGTGCCGAAAACTTGCTGAAAAATTCATCAGCCAGCTTGCGCGCGGTGCCGTCGATCAGCCGGGCGCCGATCTGGGCGAGCTTGCCGCCGACCGCGGCATTGACGGTGTAGGTCAGGATGGTGCCCTGGCCGGTCTCGTCGGGCTTGAGCTTGACGTCGGCCCCGCCCTTGGCGAAGCCGACGGCGCCGCCGGTGCCTTCGCCCGTGATCTTGTAGCCGTTGGGCGGATCGAGATCGGAAAGGGTCACCTTGCCGCCGAACTTGGCGGAGACGGGCCCGACCTTGGCGACCACCTTGGCGGTCATCTCGGTATCCGAGACCTTCTCGATCTCCTCGCAGCCGGGAATGCACTGCTTCAGCACTGCGGGATCGTTGAGCGCGCGCCAGACGGCCTCGCGCGGTGCCGTGATCCGGTATTCACCGGTCATTTCCATGGAATCGGACTCCTGTCGCTCTGAGGCCCCACCTCAAGGACGGCTCACAAATAGCGGAGATAGACGTAGACCGTCGAGACCAAGATGCTCATCAGCATCATCGGGAAGGCGAGCAGCAGGAAAGGGACGAACCGGAACGGGACGCCGGCCCGCTCGCCGATCCCGGCCACGGTCAGGTTGGCGCTGGCCCCGATCAGCGTGCCATTGCCGCCGAGGCAGGCCCCCAGCGACAGCGACCACCAGAGCGGCAGCAGCCCTTCCGGCCCGCCGAAGCCCGAGGCCATGTTCTTGATCACGGGGATCATGGTGGCGACGAAGGGGATGTTGTCGATGATCGCCGACAGGATGGCCGAGGCCCAGAGGATCGCCAGCGTCGTGACGGTCAGGTCGCCGCCGGTGAGCCGGATCAGCGCGTCCGCCAGCAGCGAAAGCAGGCCGGCATGCTCGACCCCGGCCACGATGACGAACAGGCCGATGAAGAAGAAGATCGTGATCCACTCGACCTCGCCGAAGGTCCGATGGACGCTGTGCGACTGGTCCTCGGCAGAACGGCCGAGATTCTCCAGCAGCAGGAGCAGGGCGGCGCCCAGGAGCGCGATGCTGCCGGGCTCCAGATGCAGCGGATGGGCGAGGATGAAGCCGAGGATCACCAGCGCCAGGACGCAGAGCGATTTCCACAGCAGCGGCCGGTCGTTGATGGCCTCGGCCGGCTTGAAGCCCATGACGCGGGCACGGGCCGCCCGGTCCACCTTCATCTTGCGGCCCCAGATCAGGTGATTGATGGCGATCTGGATCGCCAGGATGAGCAGCACGACCGGCGCCAGGTTGACCAGGAAATCGTTGAAGGTCAGGCCGGTGGCCGAGCCGATGATGATGTTGGGCGGGTCCCCGATCAGGGTCGCGGTGCCTCCGATGTTGGAGGCAAATATCTCAGTGAAAAGAAAAGGGTAGGGCGGGACTTTGAGCTGCTCCGTGATGACCAGGGTCACCGGCGCCATGAGCAGCACGGTGGTGACGTTGTCGAGCAGGGCCGAAGCGAGGGCCGTGACGAGCGAGAGCAGCGCCAGCATCGCCCAAGGGCTGCCGCGGGCGGCCTTGGCCGACCAGACCGCCACGTACTGGAACATGCCGCTGCGCTTCGAGATCGCGACCAGCAGCATCATGCCGGTCAGGAGGGCGATCGTGTTGAAATCGATGCCGGCGATGGCCCGGTCCTGATCGAGCACGCCGGACAGGATCACGACCCCGGCGCCCAGCAGCGCGACGATCGCGCGGTTGACCCGCTCGGTCATGATCGCGGCGTAGCTCAGGATCAGGATCGCCGTGGACAGCCACAGCGGATCCAGCCCGAAGACGGTGGCGTGGGAAGCGGCGTCGGCAGACATCAGCGCTGGCTCATCAGCGCGCGCAACGCATCCCAGTAGGAGACCATGCCGACCAGTTGGTTATCTTTCTTCCGGACCACCGCCAGGGTATTGCGGGCGCGGTGGAGCGCCAGGATCGCCTCGAGCGTGCCCGATTCGGGATACAGCACCGGCGCCGTGGTGTTCAGATGATCGCCGATTCGCAAGGACCGCGACTCCTCGAGCCGTTCCTCGACGGCTTTGATGTCGTCCTTCAGGAAACCGAGGTCGAGATCGGCCCGCGCCTCGAGCGCGGCTTTCGGCAGCACCAGCGCCAGCAGGTCGAACACGCCGAAAAGCCCGACATATCGGCCCCCCTTCTCGGCCACGGGCAGGTTGACGAAACGATTCTCGATGAGCTGCTGCGCCGCCACCCCCACCGTATCCTCGGGGCGCAGCGACAAAGGCGGCGAGGTCATGAAGGTCTTGACGGTCATCCGGGGACTTCCTGCGAGCTCGATTGCGCAGGCTTGGCCAGGAGGCGGGGGCTGTCAAGGCGGGAGGGCGGGGCGCCTCGCCTCCGGGCGACGGAGCCCGTCGCTGGCGGGGAAATGGCGGGCTGCTAGAGTGACGGCCATGCGCCGCTTCCTTGCCTGCCTGCTCGGGTTCCTGCTGGCTTTATCGCCGGCGGCGGGCCATGCGGCTCCGGACCTGACCCCGCTGACCATTCAGACCGCGGCCGGGCAGAGTCTTGCGTTTCGCGTGGAGCTGGCGCGCACCGAGGCGGAACGGGAACTGGGGCTGATGTATCGCCAGAAGCTGGCACCGGATGCCGGCATGCTGTTCCTCTATCCGACGGACCGGCCGGTCGCCTTCTGGATGAAGAACACGCTGATCCCGCTCGACATGCTCTTCATCAAGCGGGACGGCACCATCCTGTCGATCGCCGAGCGGGCCGTGCCGCTGTCGGAGGCGACGATTCCCTCGGCGGGCCCGGTCGCGGCGGTCCTGGAACTGAACGGAGGGACCGTCTCGCATCTGGGTATCAAGCCCGGCGACCGGGTCGAATGCGAGGCGCTGCCGCCCGGCGGCTGACTCCGCGACGGCCGGCCGAGGGCGGTCTCCTGGGCGCTCAGAGCGCCTGGCCCGAGGCCTTGTTGATCGCCTTGGTCGGCTGCCAATCCTCGCCGGCGGCGACCAGGCAGCTCGTTCCGTCCGGGCTGGTGACGATGATCGTCCAGGTCGTGCCCGCGTTGCTGGAGAGGACCTCCAGCAGGCTGCCATTGCTGGCGAGCCCGACCGCGACCGGCGCTTCCTTGTAGCGTTCGGACAGCTCCTTGATCACGTCGGTGCGATGACCGCAGGCGGGATCGTCGGCCCTGGCGGCCAAGGGCAGGAACAGGACCCAGACGGCGAATAGCGGTGAAACCAAGCGCATGGCGCATCTCCTTCCTGGAGAACCTCGCGTCGCTGCTTGCGACACCATCGACGCTCGCCTTGACCCTGCGCCTCGAAACTTAAAGTTTGACTTAAATCCGTGAGTTCGCTGTGGATATCACGGGTTAAAAATAATATACGTGTAACAATATGTTACAGGGAGTTTCCGAGGCCAGCGCCAAGCCGCTCAGTGCTTGCGCGCCAGGGTCAGCCCGTCGCCGATGGAGACCATGGCCAAGGTGACCCGGTCGTCCTTGGCGAGCTTCTCGTTCAGCTTCCGGATCGCGACCGTGTCTTCGCTCCGGTCCTTCGGGTTGATGACGTCGCCGCCCCAGAGCACGTTGTCGATGGCGATCAGGCCGCCCTTGCGGACCAGCTTCAGGGCCCGTTCGTAATAGGCGTCGTAGCTGGTCTTGTCGGCGTCGATGAAGGCGAAGTCGAACTTGCCCGTCTCGCCATCGGCCAGCAGCTTGTCGAGGGTGGCGACCCCTGGGCCCAGGCGCAGATCGATCCGGTCCGCGACCCCCGCCTCGCGCCAGTAGCGCCGGGCGATGGAGGTAAACTCCTCGCTGATGTCGCAGCAGATCATGCGGCCCTGAGGACCCATGGCCTCGGCCACGCAGAGCGAGCTGTAGCCGGTGAAGGTGCCGATCTCGAGCGCGCGCCTGGCGCCGATCAGCTCGACCAGCAGCGCCATGAACTGACCCTGGTCGGGGCCGATCTGCATCATGCCGAGCGGCAGCTTGGCCGTTTCCTCGCGCAGGCGCCGCTTGAGATCGCTGTCGCGCACCGAATGTGCGACCAGATACTCGAACACGGGATCGGGAAGTCCGATGTTGCGGACGGCCATGGGCGTCGGGCTCTCGCTTCCGGATGGAGGCGCGGGGCGAAGTTACCCGCCGCGCCGGATGGCTCTTGTCAGTTCGATCGCTTGTATTGGATGCCGCGGCGCAGCGCGTCCTGCGCCACGGTCTTGCGCTGGCTGCGGTCGTTGACGTTCACGAGCAGGGCATAAGGAACGCCGTCGGGACCCCGGAAGGTCTGGGTGACCTCCCAGACGATGAGCGCGGCGTCGATCTTGCGATAACGCTCGCCCACCGCGACCACTTCTTCCCGATTCCGGTTCTTCGCAAACATCGTCAGTCAGATCCTGGCTGGACAGGTCCGCGGGAAAGCCGGGACCTCGGTCGTCGGCGCCATATCTGCCACTCAACGGTCCGGGAATCCAGGTCTTTCGGCTGCGGCGAAGGGGCGTGGCCGCTCCGGGGTAGTCCGCCTCAATCCGCGAAACGATAGCGGTCCAGCATCGGTTTCGCGGCGATGCGCCGCTCGATGAGCCGGACGGCGTCCGCGGGCCAGGGGATCTTGTGCCGGGGCTGGTGCGGCGCCGCGAAAACGATGCCGGCACAGGCGTCGAGATAATCGGGCTCGGCCGCCACGCCGAGGAAGCTGCAAAGCCGCCCGAGCTCGGCTTTCGGATCGGCGATGAGGTCCTCGTGATGGAGCGTCGCCACCGCATCGGCGCCGACGCGCTTGATGATCGCGCGGTTGGTCTGCAGCAGCCTGAAATATTCGGCGATCGCCGCCTTCAGCGACTGGCCCTTCTGCACCATGGCGGCGATGTTGTCGAAGGGGTTGCGCAGCACATGCACGAAGCGCTTGCGCTTGCCGAAGCGCGTCATCACCTGCTTCAGCAGCAGCGGGTTGCGCGCGATGCGCAAGGTCGTCATCCCGCCCTTCTTGTCGCCGATCACCTGCAGCGTCGTGTGCCGGCCCTGCCATTGGCCGGGGACCTCGTAGTGGTATGGGCCCCAGCGGCGTCCGATCTCGCCATGGAACCGCGAGACCTCGAGCATGAGATAGAGGATCTCGCGCGGCTGGAAGCCGCGGCGCAGATAGAGCAGGGCGTCGAGCTCATGGGCGATCGCCATCTGCGGATGGGCGTCGAGCAGGCTGCCGACCAGGCTATGGCCGCTGCGCGGATAGCCGATGAAGAGGCAGAGCGTCCTGACGCCGTCCAGCAGCGCCTTGTGGCTTTGCGCGCCGGCCCGGGCCCGGTCGCGCAGCTGCGTGACGTCGACCCCCATCAGCCGCCAGATGTTGCGTTCCTCGGCGAGGCCGGCCATGACCCGCTCGCGGTCGATCGCCAAGGGCGCCGGCACCGGGTTGGAGCCGCTCCGGGCGCGCCGTTTGGGCTTGGATCGGCCGGTGGCGGCCGCGGCCGCCCGGGCCTTCGGTTTGGGCAAAGCTCTTACGCCGGAGCCGGGCGTTCGCTTAGCCGGTTCGCCGGAGTTTCCCAAGATGCCCCCTCAGCATGGCCTGCGGCGGCGGGCCGGGCCGCTTCCTATCGGAATGGTAACATGAGTTGGTGCAATCTGCGCCGGCGGGGCACGGCCCTGACCATCGTGTGAATGGAACAGAAAAAGAACATGTCGGGTGGGCCAATCTGGGCAAAAGGCTGCCGCCCGCCGATGTTCCTGATATGTTCTTAGCGGCCAAGGTTGCAGTTGCGAAGAGAACTCCTTAATTTGCAACCGCTTTCCGGGGACCGGGGTGTAGCTCAGTCCGGTAGAGTGCCTGCTTTGGGAGCAGGATGTCGCTGGTTCGAATCCAGTCACCCCGACCATTCCCGAGGGCCCTTGGGGCCGGACGTGCAACAGAGGCGGAGCGGAACCGACCATGCAGGTGCGAATCTACCGGCCGAGCAAGACGGCCACCCAGTCGGGCCGGGCGGGCGAACGTCACTGGCTGCTCGAGTTCGAGCCCTCGCAGAAGCGCGAAGCCGATCCGCTGATGGGCTGGACGGGCTCCGGCGACACCAACCGCCAGCTGCGGCTCTATTTCGAAACTGAGGCCGAGGCGGTGGCCTACGCGCGCAAGAACGGCTACGCCTATCGCATCATCGAGCCGAACGAGCGCGTCGTCAGACCCAAGAGCTATTCCGACAATTTCCGCTACGATCGCATCGGCCGCTGGACCCATTGATGCCGGGCCGGCGGAGATGGGATCCCAAGCGCATCCACGCCTCGGGCGCCCGTAGCTCAGGGGATAGAGCAACCGCCTTCTAAGCGGTAGGTCGCTGGTTCGATTCCAGCCGGGCGCGCCATCTCCGCCCCGATTCCGGGGCCTGATGCGTGGCCTCATGCAGCAAATCTGTCGAACGGGCTCGCGGACAAGCCGGGCCCTGTTTCAATAATGGATCCGCCTCGGTTTCAGATCGCCCCGCGCGATCTGCTCCCACGCGGCCAGGCCATACTGGTCGGCATCATCGCCCTCCAACAGTCTTGGCGGGGCCGGGGGCACGGGCGGCCGTTCCATGCCGCCGAGCGCGATATCGCTGCTGCCGTCGTCGGCCATCTCGATCGGCGGCGCGTCGGCATCCTTCCTGGCCTGAGCGATGGCTTCCGGCGACGGCGCCCATCGGCTCGGATCGTCGGCCTCGGCCGCCGCGACCCCGGCTTCCACATGCTCCTGCTCAGCCTGCTGCGCCGGCTCGGTTTGTGCCTGGCTGGTTTCTTGCGCCTGCCCCTTTTCTTGCGCCTGATCGTCGTCGCGGCCGCATCCGGTCATGACCATGCCGGCGATCCCGAGCGCCGCAGCCAGCTTCACCGCCTGCTTGATTCTCATGGCTGCTGCCCGATCTGGTCGCGCTGCTTTTTCAAGTTCTGGTAGCGGCTGTCCCACATGTCCGCCTCTGCGGTGTCGCCCTTGTTGCGCGCTTCGGTTGCGCTGACCTGCGCGCTGACCATCGCGAAATCGAGCGCCTGCGCGCCGCTCTGGACATATTCCATGTAGGCTTGCTGATCGGCTTCCTTCATCTGTTCCTGGGCGAGGGCGGCCGGCTTGATATGCTCGGCGAGCGAGCGCGCTTTCTCCCGAACGGATTCCTCGCCGCCCGGGAGCTGCGCCGCCTCCCGGCATTTCTGGAACGCCGACCGGTAGTCCTGGTCCGCGGCCAATGCCACCGCTTCCAGATAAGGCCAGGCCGGGTTGAAAGGCTCGAGCCATTCCATCTTGCCGTAGGCAAGGCGCAGATTCTCCAGCACCCCCTCCGGCCGCATCATCGGTTGGGGCTGTGCCAGCATTTCCTGCAGGAGCTTGAGCTCGTAATAGATCATCCGCCGGCCGATGCCGGGCAGCGGCTCGCCTGCGAGGACGAGCTTGGACAGGTTGAGATCGCGCGGCGCCGTGCTCTCCACGAGGCTGACCGCCGTCATATATTGCTGCGCGGCGGACATCGTATCGCCGCGCTGCTCCGAGGCCCGTGCCAGGTAAACCGAACGTTCCGCCTCGAGATAGAGGCTGCGCTGCACGACCGGCGGCTGCCCGGTATCCGCCTTTGCCGCCGTGACCGTCGCGACGATGGCCAGGACGGCGACCGCTATCGCTCCTGCTTTTCCATCCATGCCATTCCCCACCCGCTGTCCCCGACGGACATCGCCGACCCGGATTTTATATACGGTCCCGCACGTCCGGGTCGACGGCGGGAGCATGACGTTCAGATCGCCGTCGCCGCCCTCAGAGCAGCAGCGTGGCAGCGACCGAGGCCAGCAGCAGGATGGCGAAAGCCAGGTTGACGACGCGGTTCGCGACCGGATTCCGGAAGAGCCTTGTCAGGGCCGCGCCGACAAAGAGCCACGCGATATTGACCAGGGCGATCACCAGCAACAGGACGAGCATCTTGACCGCCGCGTCCGCGCCCGGATGCGCTGCCACCAGGACGAACCCGGAGAAGAGCGCCGCCATCGCCGCATAGCCCTTCGGATTGACGAGAGAGAGGAGCAAGCCGGCGGCGAAGGAGGGGTGTCGGCCTTGATGGCTGCGTTCGGTCAAGGGCGGCGTCAGCGCGATGCGGATCGCCAGGACAGCGAAATAAGCACCGGCAATGACCGCGATGACGGGGGCGGCACCCGGCAGCGCCAGCAGGAGGCCCGTCACGCCGCTGGCGGCGAGCGCCATCACGACGATCATGCCGGCGATAATTCCCGCCATATAGCCGAGGCCGCGGCGCGGCCCGAAGGCGGCACCGGCGGCGGCGATGCTCAAGGTGGCAGGGCCGGGGCTGCCGGCGAGCGCCAGGGCGACCAGAATGAATCCGGGCAGCTGTTCCATGCTATAAATCCGCCATGCCGACGGTTCTGGAGCACAAGTCGACGCCGGGTCTTGAACGATCGTGCAGGCAGGGCGACTGGATCCGCGCGGCGCCCGCTTGTCAGGGCCTCGAGCGGATCGAGGCCCGTTTCCTGGGGCATGCATTCGATCCGCACCGGCACGACACCTACGCGATCGGCGTCACGACCCAGGGCGTGCAGTCGTTCCGCTATCGGGGACGCGCCGAGCAGAGCCTGCCGGGCCAGGTGCTCGTGCTTCATCCGGATGAGATCCATGACGGTCATGCGGGAACCGAAACCGGGTTCCGCTACAGGATTCTCTATGTCGACCCGGGGTTGATTCACGATGCCCTGGCCGAATGGCGCTATCCGTTGCCGTTCCTGCGCGAGCCGGTCTCGGACGATCGCCGCCTTGTCGCGGCCGTTCTGCCGGCCCTGGAAGAGCTCGACCGGCCGCTCGAAGAGGTGGAGCGCGACCAGATCCTGCTCGATCTGGCCGAGGCTCTGGCCGCGGCCGATCCGTCGCTGCCGCGCCGCCGCGTTTCGGCGCGTGATTGGCGCGCCGTCGAGCGGGCGCGCGACTTCCTCGACGGCCACCTTCGGCAGGGGAGCCGGTCGGCGGCACTGGAGGCCGCGACCGGGCTCGGCCGCTACGCACTGGCCCGGCAGTTCCGTGCCTGCCTGGGAACCAGTCCCTATCGCTATCTCGTCATGCGGCGGCTGGATCGGGCCCGGGCATTGATCCAGCAGGGCCGCTCGCTGGTGGAGGCGGCGCTCGACAGCGGCTTCGCCGACCAGAGCCACATGACGCGGCATTTCCGGAAGGCCTACGGCCTGACGCCGAAACGATGGGCGGGGCTCTTCGTCTAGCCGCCGCCTCCCGCACGCGGTCGATTCCCGTGTCGATTGTGTGTTGCCCACGGCGCAGGCAGAGTGGGATTTCTCAACGGCGCCATAGGGTTCGGCGCCTTTTTGATGTTACCCATTTGTAATTTGAACAGGTTACCAACCGCGGGCTTCACTCACGCCCGGGCGCAGGAAGCGCCTCCCTGATGCAGGTAGTCCTTGCGACGAACTGCGCCGCTTCCGGGGGTCGTCTGAACGGCTACCGAGGGACAGGCCAACCCACCCACCGGCACTCCCTAGGCCTGCCCCCAAACCACCTTCGGTCAGCCGGAGGCTCCCGGAAGCGGTGCATATTCTCTCCTGCTGACGCGACGCTTCCTGCGTCTTTCCCAACCGGAACCATCCAAAGCGACCGGCGGGCGGCGAAGACCGCTCCGGTGCCCCTGCAGCCCCTGCCGGCGCGCTAGGGCGTGACCGACGTCAGGTTGATGATGCGGGGCCGGTTATAGGCGACCTCGTACAGCGAGGTGGCGGTGAAGCGCGTCTCCCCCAGAAAGACCGGGGCGTAGTCGTAGAAGACCTCGGCCACGATCACGTTCTCGCCCTGGCGCAGGGTGAGGCCGGCGGGCAGGGTGGCCGTCTGGCCGGTCGTGCCGATGGCGCTGGTGGCGGCGTAGGTGCTGCCGGTCGAGACGCGCTGCCAGGCCACGGTCGCGGCGGCCGTGGTCGGGCGAACCACCGAGGTGATGATCACGCGCCCGGTGCCGCCGAGATCGAACGGCGTCGCGGTCGCATCGGCCGCGTTGAAGATGTCGGTGATCTGCGCTTCGGTGATGCCGTCGGCCTGGGCCACCAGGTCGGCCGTGCTGGCCGCGGCGCGCGCGAGCTTCTGGTCCAGCAGCACGAAGCGCGCGGCCTCGAAACAGCCCAGCAGGATCACCACCAGGATGGGCAGGCCGATGGCCAGCTCCATCAGGACGCTGCCCCGACGGTCCCGCGCGAAGCGGTAGAAGCACTGCAAGAGGCGCATTTCCATCTCAGCCTCCTCCCGCCTGGACGACGGCATAGGGCTCGTTGCGGACCACCACGCTCGCCGACATCTTGAAGACGCCATTGTCGCCGAGCATGTCGGCCAGGAGCGGCGTCATCAGGTGCCACTCGTAATCGACCTTGTAGCGCACGACCTGACCGGAATTGCCGACGCCGGCGGTGCCGCGGTCCGCGTCCCACTGGCCGTTGCCGTTGAGGTCCTCGTAGGCCTCGCCCTGATCGTATTTGCCGTTATGGAGCGGGCTCGGCGCGGGCGTGTCGGTGAAGGGTTCCGGCTGGCCCACATCCTGGAAGCTCGGATAGACCATGAAGGTGATGTGGGTCGTCGCGGGATCGAGCATGCCGAGGGTGTTGTCCTCGATGAGCTGAAGGATCTGCTGCTCGCGGGTCACCCCGGCGGGAATGTCGCCGGTGATGCCGAAGCGCGAGGCCTCGCGCAGCCCGTTCTCGACCGAGGTCGATACGAACATCACGACCGCGACCTCGAACATGCCGATGATCAGCAGCACCAGGGGCGGGAGCGCCAGGGCGAACTCGATGGCGGCCGCCCCCGACTGGGACCGGCGAAACCGCCGGAGCCCGGAAACCAGCCTGAAGGCCCTGCCGACCCGGCGTGGCACAGAAATGCCACAACAGCTAAGTGTAAGTGGCGACATGGGTTTTTACCTTCCGCTAACCATGGCGGGGATAGTCTTTGGGCCATGCAGCCCGTATCCCGTATTCGCGCTCGTCTGTTGCCGACAGTGATCCTGGCGCTGGGCGTTTCCGCTTGCGCCAGCACGGTGCAGCAGCCCCCCACGGTTTCCGCCGACGCCGTCATGCGCGTCGCCGACATGACGCGCAACGAGGGCGATCTCGCGAGCGCCGTCGGCCTCTATCAGAAGGCGCACGAGCTCAATCCCACCGATCCGCAACCCCTGATGCAGCTGGGGCAGACCCTGGCGAAGCTGGGATCGCCCGCGGCCGCGGCGGAAGCCTATCGCGCGGCGCTGCAGCTCGACGGCACCAACGCCGAAGCGCTGCGCGGCCTGGGAACGGCCTATCTCAATACCGGCCAACCCGAGGCCGCGGTCGCGCAGTACGAGAAGGCGCTCGATACCGGCGAGGATTATCGCCTCTATAACGGCATCGCCGTCGCCTACGACATGCTGGGCGATCACGCCTCCGCCCAGACCTACTACAAGACCGCGCTGCAGCTCTCGCCCGGCAATCTCGAGGTGAACAACAATCTGGGGCTTTCGCTGGCCCTCGAGGGCCGCTACCAGGAAGCGATCGCGCTGCTGCAGCGGACCAGCAACGATCCGATGGCGACGGCGCGCTACCGGCAGAACCTGGCCCTCGTCTACGGCCTCGCCGGCGATCGCGAGCAGGCGCAGGAGCTCGCGGAACGCGACCTCGATCCCGCGACCGTCCAGCGCAACATGACCTATTTTAACGTGCTGAAGGGCATGGGCGACGACCGCACCATCGCCTCGGCGCTGGGCGCCCATTATGCCGACCAGGTGCCGACCGCGACGCCGGTCGCGGCCCTGCCGGAGGCCAACGGCGTCCCGGTCGTGGCGGCGCCCGATCCCGAGAGCATCGCGACCGACCACAGCGCCGGCAGCGATGCGGCCAGCAGTGCGCTGGCTCCGACGAGCATGGCCGCTCCCGCGGCGCCGCTCGGCAGTGCCGTCAGCACACCCGCCGTCATGCCCGCGGTGACAGAGCCGCGCGATGGCGGCTCGCCCGTCGCCGCCATGGGCGAGATCGAGCAGCCCGTCGCGGCGCCCGAGGCGCAGCCAGCCACCCCGCCGAACAGCTCGGTGCGGATGAGTTCCGATTTTCGCTGAGCGCCGCATCGTTCTCACATATGGCTGAGCGCGTCGATCACCCGGAGAATGGCCGGGCCGATCAGGACGATGAACAGCGGCGGCAGAATGAAGACGATCATCGGGACCGTCATCAGGGCGGGGAGGCGCGCCGCCTTCTCTTCGGCGCGCATCATGCGTTCCTCGCGGAACTCCGCCGACAGCACGCGCAGCGACTGCGCCAGGGGCGTGCCGTATTTGTCCGACTGCAGCAGGTTGTTCACCAGGCCGCGGATGCCCTTTGATTCGGTGCGCTGTGCCAGGTTGATCAGGGCCTGACGGCGGTCGGGCAGGAAGCCCAGCTCGAGCGAGGTGATTGCCAGCTCGTCGGCGAGCTCCGGGCAGGAGCGGCCGAATTCCTCCGACACGCGCTTGAGCGAGGCGTCCAGGCTGAGGCCGGCTTCGGCGCAGATCACCATCAGGTCCAGCGCGTCGGGCAGGCCTTTGCGGATCTTGTCGGCCCGCTTGAGGATCGTGTTCTTCACGATGATGTCGGGCAGGAGCGCCCCCACCACCACGCTGCCCATGATGACGGCGAGGCGCGTCATGGTCGGCAGGTGATAGAGATGCATGATCTGGAACAGGAACAGCGAGATGCCGCCGAACAGGAACGGCATCACCAGCTTGGCGAACAGGAAGCGCACCAGCGCGTCCGAGGAGCGCCAGCCGGCCTGGGCCAGCTTGCGCTGCATCGCCTCGCTCTTGCTCGTGCGCAGGAGCTTCAGGCGGTCGACGACCTGGCGCATGCCGCCGGTGCTGAGCATGCTCTCGCGCTTGCGGGTACCGTGCAGATAGTCGTGGCGCAGCGCCTGGCGCCGCTGGGCCAGCTCGCGCAGGCGCCGGCCGCCGATCTCGCGCCGCAGGAAGGCGTGCCAGACCGCGACCACGACGAGGAAGGTCGAGGCCCCCGCCATCATGGTGATGACGTCCTCGATCGTGACCCCGGTCGGCAGATAATCTTCGATTGAGGGGCTCATATCTCGAACTTCACCATCTTCCACATGATGCCGATGCCGAGCCCATAGCAGGCGAAGCCGAAGGCCAGCATCACCCAGCCGCGCGGGTCGACGAACAGCGTGATCGCGTATTTATGGTTCTCGGCCATGATGATGCCGAACATGATGAAGGGCAGCGAACCGATGATGTAGGCGCTGGCCTTCGCTTCGGACGAGAGCGCCTTGATCTTGAGCTTCATCTGCCGGCGCCGGCGCAGCACCTGGGACAGGTTGTCCAGCGTCTCGGCGAGATTGCCGCCGGTCTCCTGCTGGATGCCCAGCGTGATCGCGAAGAAGCGGTATTCGGGAATGTCGATGCGGGCGGCGGCGGCCCACAGCGCCTCCTGGAGCGTCATGCCGAAGGTGATGGAATCGGCGATCAGGCGGAACTCGACGCCGACCGGATCGGCGATCTCGCGGCCGACCGCCTTGATGGATTCGGTGACCGGCAGGCCCGAGCGCAGGCCGCGCACGATGAGGTCGATCGCCTCGGAGAAATAGGCGTTGAACTGGTTGAGCCGGCGCCGGCCGAGGAACCCGACATAGACATGCGGCAGGAGCAGGCCCAGCGTCACGCCGATGAGAAGGCAGGCGAGGCCCGGCCAGCCCAGCCCCAGCTTGATGCCGCCGCCGGAGAGAACGCCGACCACGAGGCAGGCGAGCGCATACTGGCCCAGCGAGATGTTCTTGCCGCTGCGCGCCAGGCGCTGGCGGATCTTGGTCGGGTTGGGCAGCACCGCGCGCGCGAGGCGGTCGAAGAAGGGCAGGGGCTCGCTGGCGTCGCGGCGGACCGAGAGCGCCTCCTGTTCCTGCATCTTCGCGGTGACGCCTTGCGCGCGCTTGAGCCGGCGCTGCCGCTGGCGGCGGTCCTTGGCGCCGGAGAAGAGGGCGACGATCACGAGACCGAGCGAGAGCACGCCCAGCACGCCGGCGGCCATCAGGAGCTGGGACAGCTGGATGGGGCCGGTCATATGACCTCCAACAGCGCCCGATCCAGCCCGAAATAGGCGGCCTTGGGCGTGAAATGCGGCCGCAGGCCCGAGGACTTGAACTGGCCCCGCAGCTTGCCGTCGGCATCCTCCCCCTCGAACTCGTAGGTGAAGAGGTCCTGGGTGATGATGACGTCGCCTTCCATGCCGACCACCTCGACGACATGGGTGACGCGGCGCATGCCGTCGCGCATGCGGCTGATCTGGACGATGATGTCGATCGCGGCCGCGACCTGGGTGCGCACCGCCTTGGCCGGCAGGTTGATGCCGGCCATGCCCACCATGTTCTCGAGGCGGGTCAGGGCCTCGCGCGGCCGGTTGGCGTGGATGGTGGACATCGAGCCTTCATGGCCGGTGTTCATGGCCTGGAGCATGTCCACCGCCTCGGAGCCGCGCACCTCGCCCAGGATGATGCGGTCGGGGCGCATTCGCAGGGCGTTCTTGACGAGATCGCGCATGGTGATCTCGCCTTCGCCCTCGAGGTTGGCGGGGCGCGTCTCGAGGCGCACCACATGGGGCTGCTGCAGCTGGAGCTCGGCCGCGTCCTCGATGGTGACGATGCGGTCGCCATTGTCGATCATCTGCGACATGGCGTTGAGCAGCGTGGTCTTGCCCGAGCCCGTGCCGCCCGAGATCAGGATGTTGAGCTTGGAGCGCGACGCGATCTTGAGGACCGTGGCCAGCGCGTCCGAGATG